>CAZDHU010000126.1:0-39049 GCA_964505355.1 uncultured Myxococcaceae bacterium
GTTCACGGGGCCGTCGCGTTGCTCCATTCGATTCTCCTCGAAGCTGGCCGGACGTGCCTGCGGCGGCGACGACTGAATCGCCCGTGAGCAAGCCCGGCGGGGCCGAACGACGAACGTGCACCATGAAGCTGTAGACAGGTCAAGGCCCGTCGGAGACGCGCTGAACCACGGCGATTCGACGATCCGGCGCTCCGCGGCGAGCGCCGCTGACCGAACACTCGGCGGCCACGCGGCCCCGCCGCAAGACGGTAGGAGCCGCCCCGCAACCGAAGCGCGCAGCGGACGGGGCCGCTCGGACGTCTGCTACTACCAGACGATGATGAATCGCGCGCTGCGGGCTCACCTGGAAGGACATCTCGAGTCGCTGCAAGACGCCCTTCGGCGGGTCCTGCGCGAGGGAAGGCCCGGTTCGGAGGCGAAACGGCGCCCGCGTCCCGTGAGGCGGACAACCAATCGAGGCGCTCGATCGAGCTGATCTCGCGAATCCGATCTGGTGGCCCAGCCGGTGTTTTCGATCCTCGACGGCTCCAGAGAGGCTATCCGGTCGGACGCCGCAGCGGGGGCTTTCGAAGCAGCAGTCCGAGCGGAGCGCAGACGACGAAGAGCCCGAGCACGATTCGATGGCAGTCCGAAAACGCGAGCATCGCGGCCTGTGCGGCGAGACCCTTCGCCATCAACTCGAGCGCGGCGAGCCGCGCGCTCGCGAGGTCGAGACCGCGCTGCGCGAGCACGCTGGTCAGCGTCGCGAGGCGCGTGAAGGTGGTCGCATCGAGCAGGCTCATGTGCTCGGCGAGCTGCGCGCGATGGATCGCGCCACGGTGATCGAGCAGCGTCGCCAGCAGCGCGATGCCCGCGCTACCGCCGAGCTGCCGGAAGAGGCTGTAGAGGCCCGCGCCCTGCGGAACGGCCGCCAGCGGCAATCCGCCGAGCGTCGCCACGGAGAGCGGCACGAACATCGCGCCGAGCCCGATGCCGCGCGCCACCTGCGGCCAGAAGAGATCGGCGAAATCGCTCTGCAACGTCCAGCGCGTCATGCCGAGCACGCCGATCATGAACAGCGTGACGCCAGCGAGAAACACCGGACGCGGCCCTCGACTGCGGGCGAGTCGGCCGGCGAAGAGCATCGTCGCCGCCGTCGCGAGACTCGACGGCAGCGTCGCGAGTCCCGATTCCCAGGCGCTCCAGCCGAGCAGCGACTGCAGATACACGGGCAGGAGAAACACGCTGCCGTAGAGACCGAGACCGAGCAGCAGGCCATACGAACAGCCGACGGCGAGCGATCGGTGTCGCAGCACGCGCAGATCGACCACGGGATGCGGCGCGGCGAGTTCGCGCCAGACGAAGGCCAGGGTTCCCAGCAACGCGAGACTGCTGAAGAGCACGATCTCGCGGCTCGCGAACCAGTCGAGTCGGTGCCCGCGTTCGAGGACCCACTGCAACGAACCCACCGCGAGCACCAGCAGCGCGATGCCCGCCCAATCGACCACCGGCGGCCGCCGCGCGGGATCGGCGGGTGGATCGCGCAGCGCGACCAGACACATCGCCGCGGCCAGCAGACCGAGCGGGAGGTTGATGAAGAAGATCCACCGCCAGCTCGCGTGATCGACGATCCAGCCGCCGAGCGTCGGGCCGAGACTCGGTCCGATCATCACACCGACGCCGAAGATCGCCTGCGCGGTGCCCATCTGTGCGGGCGGAAACGTCTCGACGAGGATCGCCTGCGAGGTCGCGAGCAGCGCGCCTCCGCCCATCCCCTGCAACACCCGACACGACACCAGTTCGACCAGCGAGGTCGCGGTGCCGCAGGCGATCGACGCCGCCGTGAAGAAGAGAATCGAGCCCACGAAATACCGCTTGCGACCAAAGCGCAGCGCGAACCAGCTCGTCATCGGAACCACGATCACGTTCGAAAGGATGTAACCGGTCACCACCCAGCCGATCTCGTCGAGCGTCGCGCCGAGATTGCCCATCATCTCGGGCAGCGCGACGTTGACGATGCTGGAGTCGATGATCTCGAGCAGTGTCGCCAGCAGTACCGCGAAGACGATCGCGATTCGCCGCAGGCCGAGCCGCTCGCGGGGTGCGCCGCGCGCCGGCGCATCGATCTCAGTGGACGGCAATGCGAACCTCGGCGGAGAGCCCGACCGGCAGGGCGTCCGGCGCGGGCAGCGACTGCCCGTCGTCTGCGTTCGCGACCGCATCGAGCACGACCTTCACCGGCACACGCTGCACGACACGGGTGAAGTTTCCGGTCGCGTTGTCCGGCGGCAGCAGCGCGAAGGTCGCGCCGGTCGCGGGCGCGACCGATTCGAGATGTCCCGTCCAGACCGCGTCGGGCCAGGCGTCGATCCTCACCTCGGCGCGTGCGCCCGGCTTCATCGCACCGATCTGTGTTTCTTTGAAGTTGGCCACCACCCAGCTTCCGTGGTCGGCCGTGATCGCGAACAGCGGCTGGCCGGGGGTCACGAAGCCACCGGGTTCGACGTTCTTCTTGCCGATCACGCCGTCGATCGGCGCCACCAGCGTGGTGTAGGAAAGCGCGAGCGTCGCCGCGTCGAGTGCGGCGGCCGCCTGCCGCGCGGACGCGTCGTTGCCGAGCAGCGCGCGCTCGGCCTCGGCGCGGCTGGCGAGCGCGCGCATGCGAGACTGCGCGGCGTCGCGCGCCGCGATCATCGCATCGAGCGCCTGCCGGCTGGCTGCGCCGCGAGCGAAGAGGGCGTCGAGACGCCCGGCTTCGCGGCGCACGCGCTCGAACTCGGCCGCCGCCGCCCGTCCCTCGGCTTCGGCCGCCGCCGCCGCCGCGCGCGAAGCCGCCATCCGATTGCCTGCCGCATCGAGTTCTGCGCGGGCCTGTGCGACGCGCGCCGCAAAATCCGCGGGGTCGAGTCGCACGAGCAGATCGCCCGCACGAACGTGAGCATTCTCTTCGACCGCGACCTCGAGCACCTGCCCGGCGACGCGAGAACCCACGCTGCTCACGTGACCCTCGACGAACGCGTCGTTCGTGGTCTCGAAACGCGATGCGACGACGAGTCGATGCACGCCGAAAGCGGCGGCCACGACGAGCGCGACGAAGCCGGTCGCGAGCGTGATCCGCCGTCGCGCGAGGGCACCTTTTCGCGCATGCGTCCGTTCGGCCTCGCGCGTCTCGGGACGGTCGAACATCGTCGCATCACTCATCGCAACGCTCCTGCGCGGCGACCACGCCGTGGAGAAAGATCGAAACGAAGGTGTCCGCGACCTCTTCGCCGGGGTGCGGATAGAGCGCCTGCTGGCGGAAGACTTCGCGCACCAGCACGTAGTCCCAGACCATTCCGATGAACGCGCGCGCGGCGAGCACGGGGTCGACCGCGCGAAACGCGCCCTCGCGCGTGCGACGCTCGATGTAGCCAGCGAGAAACTCGCGCAATCGGGTCACCCGCTGCTGAAAGAACGACTCGACGCGCGGGTGGCCTTCGAGCGCGGTGAAGAGCAGGATGCGCAGAAACCCGGGATCGCTCTGCAGTGCCTCGATCACCAGCCGCGCGAGCCCGCCGAAAACCGCGCGATCATCGGCGGCCGCCACCGCCGCGACGAGGCGCTCGGAGATCTCGGGTGCGGCCGTCTTCTGATCGATGATCGCGGCGTAGAGCGCCTCTTTGCCCGCGAAGTGCCGATAGAGCGCGGCCTCGGTGATGCCGACGCGCGCGGCGATCTCGCGCGTCGTCGTTCCGCTGTAGCCCCGCGCGGCGAAGCAATCGATCGCCGCGCGCAGGATCTCGTCGCGCCGTTCGGGCGCACTCGGCCTCGGCCGCGCGGCGGGGGGCATCTCGTCGATCGACGCTCCGGACGGATCGCCCGGGCCGCGCTCGATCGTCGGCGGGGAATCAGACTGAGACATGTGGCCCCGGGCCGTTGTTAGTTAACGCTTACTAACAGCCGTAGGTACCGGGCACCCGAGGGCCCGTCAATCCGGCGACCACCCGCCCGCTGGTGCGGGCCGGGCGGACGGGTCTCACGCTGCGGTACACCCTCGGCCCGCGGCGACCCCACCGCGGTCGCGCACTTCGGGAGCGGGCAGATGATTCGCATCGACGGCATCTCGAAACGCCATGGCCGGCAGATCCTCTTTCTCGAGGCCTCGGCGGCCGTCCATCGCGGGGAACGGATCGGCCTCGTCGGACCGAACGGTGCGGGCAAGAGCACGATCTTCCGCCTCATTACGCGCGAGGAAGAACCCGACGACGGACAGATCGCGATCGATCGAGGGGTCGTCATCGGATACGTCCGGCAGGACGTCGGCGAGCTGGCGAACCAGACCGTGATCGAGGCGACGCTCGATGGCGCCGGGCCCGCGTCGGACGCCGCCCGCCAGCTTCACGGACTCGAACACGCGATGGCCGACCCCGCGCGCGCGGACGAGCTCGACACGCTGGTCGAACGCTACGGCGAAGCCCAGGCGCGCTTCGAAGAACTCGGCGGATACGCGCTCGACTCGCGCGCACGCGAGGTACTGGCGGGGCTCGGTTTCGCGGCCGAACAGGTCGAGGGTGACGTCGGCGCCCTCTCGGGCGGCTGGAAGATGCGCGTCGCGCTGGCGCGCATTCTCGTCATGCAGCCCGATGCGCTGCTGCTCGACGAACCCACCAACCATCTCGATCTCGAATCGATTCTCTGGCTCGAAGGCTGGCTGCGCGCGTTTACCGGCGCGCTCGTGATCACCAGCCACGATCGCGAGTTTCTGAACCGAATGGTCTCGAAGATCATCGAGATCGATGCCGGCGAACTGATCACGCATTCCGGCAACTACGATTTCTACGAACAGCAGCGAGCGATCGCCGAACGCGAACACGAGGCGCAATACGCCCGCCAGCAGGCGATGCTCGCGAAGGAAGAGGCCTTCATCGCGCGCTTCAAGGCGCGTGCGAGCCATGCCGCGCAGGTGCAGTCGCGGGTCAAGAAGCTCGAAAAGATCGAGAAGGTCGAGCCGCCGAAGCGTCGCGAGAGCATCCGCTTCGAGTTTCGTCCGGCCCCGCGCTCGGGGGACGACGTCGTTCGGCTGGCACAGGTGCGCAAGGCCTACGGACCGCGTGTCGTCTTCGACGACCTCGACCTGCTCGTGCGACGCAAGGAACGATGGTGCGTGATGGGCGCCAACGGCGCCGGCAAGACCACGCTGCTCGAGCTCGCAGCCGGCGAGTCGCAACCCGACGGCGGCAGCGTCAGTCTCGGCGCGTCGGTCAGGCTCGGCTACTTCGCACAGCACTCGATGGAAGTGCTGGCCCGCGACGAGACGGTGTGGGACACGCTCTCGAACGCGTTTCCGCAGGCCTCCGTGGGTTCGTTGCGCGCGCTGGCCGGCGCATTCGGCTTCGGCGGCGACGAGATCGAGAAGCGTTGCGGTCTGCTCTCGGGCGGCGAGAAGGCGCGCCTCGTGCTCGCCCGCATGCTCTACGACCCGCCGAACCTGCTCGTTCTCGACGAGCCCACCAATCACCTCGACCTCGCGACCAAAGAGATGCTGATCGAGGCGCTGCGCGGCTACGAAGGCACGCTGCTGCTCGTCTCGCACGATCGGAGGTTTCTCTCTGCCCTCACCGATCGCGTGCTCGAACTCGAGGCAGGCGTCGCGCGCCGCTACGGAGCGGGTTACGCGGACTACGTCGTCGCGAGCGGTCACGAAGCGCCGGGCATGCGTGCGCAGTGATCTGCGCCGCACCCGGCCGGCGGGGAACCGACGGGCGGGAGGGCGATCGCGGACGGATCTTGTGGTACCGATCCGGCCCGGGGGGCCCCTAGCTCAGCTGGTCAGAGCACCGGCCTTTTAAGCCGAGGGTCCTGGGTTCGAATCCCAGGGGGCCCACCACGATCTCCCCTTCGCGTGGCGGTGCGATCGCGGAGCCAGCAGAACTTCGGTTCGAGGCCGGGCCGCAGCGCGCGCATGCGGCCACGATGCGGCGCGCACGCCGCGTTCGGCGATCCCGTCAGGCTCTGGCGCCGGCCGCTCCGTCGATCCGGAACTGCTGCACCAGCTGCTGCAGATCGGCCGCGAGGCGTGCGAGTTCCTGCGCGGCCGCTTCGCCGTCGTTCGCGCCCTTCGAAACGGCCTGTGCGCCCTGCGCCAGTGCGCTCAGGCTGCCCGAAATTTCGCTGGTGCCGCTCGCTGCCGTCGCGATCCGTCCGCTGATTTCGTTCACCACGGCGGTCTGCTCCTCGACCGCGCCCGCGATCGCGTTCTGCGCGTCGCGCACCTGCTCGATCACGCCGACGATGCCGCCGATCGATTCGGTCGCCTCGCCACAACTGGTCTGGATCGCCGTCACGACGCCGGTGATTTCCTGGGTCGCGCGGCTGGTGGCCGCCGCGAGCTCTTTCACTTCGTTCGCCACCACGGCGAATCCACGCCCCGCTTCGCCGGCACGCGCCGCTTCGATGGTGGCGTTGAGCGCGAGCAGATTGGTCTGACGCGCGAGCGAGAGAATCACGTTCAGCACCTTCTCCACCGCGCGACCGCTCTCCGACAGACTCGCCACGATGACCCGCGAACTCTCGGCGGCCTGCGCCGCACCCGTCGCGATGTTCGCGGCGTCTGCGGCCTGTCGGGAGACTTCCCCGATCGCGCTGCTCATCTCCTCGGTCGCCGTCGCAACGGCCTGCAGCCCACCATCGACGGTCGAACACGACGAGGTCACCGCGCCGAGCTGCGTCGACGTGCGGTCGCATTCCTGACCGAGCCCGCCGCTGACGGCGGTCAGCTCTTCGGACGCCGACGCGAGCGTGTGTGAGACCTCGCTCATCCGCGTCAGGTTCGTGCGCATGGCCGCGACCGCGGTCGCGAGCGCCGAGGCCAGTCGGCCGAGTTCGTTCTCCCCTCCGCTCGCCACTGCGATCGTGAGATCCCCGGCCGCCACACGCTCGAGCTGTCCGACCACGTCGCCGAGGGGCTTCGTGATCGAGCGTCCGGTGACGATGGCGAGAAACGCGACCAGCAGTGTGGTGGCGACGCCGATCCCGATCAACGCCGTCCGGCGCGCTGCGGTGGTGGCCGCCGCCTCCTGCTCGACCGCCGTCGTTGCTTCGACCGCCAGCGTTCCCAGACGATCGACGGCCGCGCGATGGGATTCGTAGGAGGGCGTGATGCTCTCGGCGACGATCCGGCGCAGCGCATCGCCGCTGCTGTTCGGGACCGCCTTCAAGAGTTCGTGTTCGATTCGATCGAAGACTTCGATCGCCGGCGGGTGCAACTCTTCCACCAGCAGTTTACGCATCTTGCCTTCGGGCAAGGCATCTCTCCAGAACTGCTGCCGCTCGTCGTAGCTCTTGCGAAGTGCGCCGATTTTGTCGGCCAGCGCGGCGGCCTTCTTCGGATCGGACTCCGACGCGATCTGTACCGCCACGAGGTACGGCTCGATCACGTACTCGGGCGGCGGAAGGATGTCGGCCAGCAGATCTTTGGAAGTTTGAATGCGCCCGTAGAGCGGCCCGAGGATGCGCACTTCGCCGAGTGCCGAGAGGGCGACGCCGGCGAACCCCGCGAAGCCGAGTGTGAAGGCGGCCACGATGAGACGCAGCCGAGTGTCGATGCCGAGACGATCGAGAAAGGACATCTTGCGCCCCCGTGCGGTGACGGGGCCGGTAGCGTCCAGACGAGGTAGAGGCTTGAGCTTTCCGAATTGGGCAACACTGGAAGAGCCGGGGTTCTCGCTCGGACTCCTGCCCGCCGTTCGCGCGCGATGTCCCACGCGCCTCCTGGTGTGTGCCCCGATGCCTCGCGCGCAGATGAATCAGAACGCGTTCCAGGACAATCCGTCAGCCCGCGAAGGGATCGCGACGAACGATCGTTTCGTCGCGACCGGGACCGATCGACACCAGATCGACGGGCACGCCGACCAGTGCTTCCACTCGATCGATGTATCGCCGCGCCGCATCGGGCAGCTCGTCGAAGCGCCGCGCGCGGCCGATTGCGCCCTGCCAGCCCGGCATCGTCTCGTAGACCGGCTCGGCCCGCGAAAGCTCGCCGAGCGTCATCGGGAACTCGTCGACCCGCTTGCCGTCGATCCGGTACGCGGTGCAAATCGGCACCTCGGCGAGACCCGCGAGGACGTCGAGCTTGTTCATCGCGAGACCCGTGATGCCGTTCACGGTGACGGCTTCGCGCAGCATCACCACGTCGAGCCAGCCGCAGCGCCGCGGGCGTCCGGTGGTGGCGCCGAACTCGCCCCCCGCCTCGCGCAGGGCTTCGCCCGCTGCGCCGGTCTCCTCGGTCGGGAACGGTCCGCCGCCGACGCGCGTGCTGTAGGCCTTGGTGATTCCGAGCACGAAGGAGATCCGCGTCGGCCCCACACCGGCCCCCGCGCAGGCCGCGCCGGCCACGCAGTTCGACGACGTGACGTAGGGGTAGGTGCCGTGGTCGATGTCGAGAAACGTGCCCTGTGCGCCTTCGAAGAGGACGCTCTTCCCGTCGCGCAGGGCGTGATCGAGGATGCGCCCGGTGTGATCGACGTAGGGGGCGAGCCGGCGTCCCCATTCGCAGGCCCGTTGATGCAGTTCGCCGAGGTCGATCTCCGGTTGCCGGTAGTAGTTCACGAGCTCGAAGTTCTTGAACGTCAGCAGACGCGCCAGCACGTCGCGCAGCGCGCCCGCATCGAGCAGGTCGGCGACGCGCACGCCGCGGCGCGCGACCTTGTCTTCGTAGGTGGGCCCGATGCCGCGCCCCGTGGTGCCGATCGCACCGCTGCGCGCTGCCTCTTCGCGTGCGAGATCGAGTGCGCGATGCCAGGGCAGAATCACGTGCGCGCGCCCCGACACGCGCACCCGCGAGGGATCGCGAAGAACGCCGCGCGCCGTCAGCGCGTCGATCTCCTGCAGCAACACCTCCGGATCGACCACCACGCCGGGACCGATCAGGTTGATCGTACGGGGATGCAGCACACCGGCCGGCACCACGTGCAGCACCGTCTTCTCGCCGTCGACCACCAGCGTGTGCCCGGCGTTGTTGCCGCCGTGAAAGCGCACGACCAGATCGGCCCGCGGCGCCAGCCAGTCGACGATCTTTCCCTTGCCTTCGTCGCCCCATTGCGCCCCGACCGCGACCACGGTTCGGGCGTTGCCTGCGGCCGGCGCGCTCATCCGAGATCCACCAGCTGCACGGCGATCATGTTCGGCAGGCTGCGCAGGCGCTCCATCACCCGCTCGTTCGGGCTCTGGTCGACGCTGACCAGCATCGCCGCCTCTCCCCGCTCGCGCACCAGCGCGAGCTGCATGCGCGCGATGTTGATGCCTTCCTCGCCGAGAATGCCACCGACCGCACCGACCACGCCCGGTCGATCCTGGTTGTGCAGCAGGATGGTCGGTCCCTCGGGAATCACTTCGAGCATGAAGTCGTCGATCCGCACCACGCGCGGCTGTCCGCCGTGGAAGATCGCGCCGGCGATCAGGCGATCGACGCAGCCGCGCACGCGGGTCGTGATCGTGCTCGCGTGATCGCGCGGCCGGCTGGCCTTCGATTCGACCACCTTGATCCCGCGCTGCTGCGCGACCAGCGGTGCGTTCACCATGTTGACGCGATCGCTCACCGGTTCGAGCAGCCCCTTCAGCACGGCGATCGTGATCGGCGCGACGCGCAAATCCGCCACCTCGCCGGCGTATTCGATCTCGATCTCGTCGATCACGCCCGGGCAGAGCTGCCCCTGGAAGCGGCCGAGCTTTTCGCCCAGCACGAGGTAGGGCCGGATCTGCTCGAGGATCTCGGGCGAGACCGACGGCATGTTGACGGCGTTTCGCACGACGCCCTGCAAGAGGTAGTCGCGGATTTGCTCGGCGATCGCGATCGACACGTTGAGCTGCGCCTGTTCGGTGGACGCACCGAGATGCGGCGTGCAGATCACGCGCTCGTGTCGGATCAGCGGATGGTCCGGCGCAGGCGGCTCTTTCTCGAACACGTCGAGCGCTGCTCCGGCGACGTGCCCGCTCTCCAGCGCTTCGAGCAGTGCGGCCTCGTCGACGATGCCGCCCCGCGCCGCGTTCACCAGCAGCAGGCCGGGCCGGGTCTTTCGGAAAGCGTCGCGCCCCAGCAGCGCGGTGGTCTCTTTCGTCTTCGGGACGTGAATCGTGATCGCGTCGGCGCGCGCGAGCAGCTCGTCGAACGACACGAGTTCGACGTCGAGCTTGCGGGCGACGTCGGCCGCGATGTGCGGATCGAACGCGATCACCTTCATGCCGAGGCCCTGGCCACGGCTCGCCACGATGCGGCCGATGTTGCCGAGCCCGACCACGCCGAGCGTGCGCGCGTACAGTTCGGTGCCGACGAAGCGGCTCTTTTCCCACTTGCCCGCTTTCATCGAAGCGGTCGCCTGCGGGATGTGGCGTGCGAGCGAGACGAGCAACGAGATCGCGTGCTCGGCGGTCGTGATGTTGTTGCCTTCGGGCGTGTTCATGACGGCGATGCCGCGCGCCGTCGCGGCCGCGAGATCGACGTTGTCGACACCGATGCCGGCGCGGCCGATCGCGCGCAGCCGCTCGCCCTTCGCGATCACGTCGGCCGTCACCCGGACGCCGCTGCGGATCACCAGCGCGTCGGCATCACCGACCACTTGCAGCAGCTCTTCGGGGGTCGTCGCCTTGCGCAGCACGACTTCGATGCCGCGCGCGTGTTCGAGGATCTCGACGCCCTTCGGCGCGAGTCCGTCCGTGATCACCACCTTCGGCACGATCATCCTCCGCGGGCTGCCGTCGCGCGGCGCGCGACGGGGCTGAATCGGGCGCTGCTCGGCCCGACGCCACGAGGTCCACCGGACCGGAATCTCGTCGGGCGGCGCCTCCTGCGCGGCAACTCATGGCCAGGAGTCGGGATTTGCTCGAAGCGCCGGCCGAGTGTGACGAAGCGTCCGGAGAGCGTCAACGAGCCCACGCGCGTGAAGGCCGTGGCAGCGCCGGGCGTGGATTTCGTAGCGTGCAAAACGCGAGGAGGTTTTCGATGACCGACGGCGCGCGCGTGGCAGGGCCCGTGGATCGCTCGACGAGCACCCGTTCGGACGCCTCGCCCTCGATCGAGATTCGGCCGCGCGGGTCGTTCGATGCCACCGTCCGCGTGCCGGGTTCGCGCTCGCTGACCAACCGTGCACTCGTCGCCGCGGCGCTGGCGCGCGGTGAGAGCCGGATCGACGGTGCGCTCGCGAGCGACGACACCGAGGCGATGCGCGAGTGCCTCGACGCCTTCGGCATCGCATTCGACGATCGCGGCGAACACTGGCGGGTGTCGGGCGGCGGCGGACGACTCGCGGCCCCGAAACGCCCGCTCGACGTTCGCGCTTCGGGTACCACCGCGCGCTTCATCACCGCCATCGCGACGCTCGCGGACGGCCCCTCGACGCTCGACGGCGCGCCGCGCATGCGAGAGCGCCCGATCGACGATCTCGTCGCCGCACTCGCTGCCCTGGGCGCGCGAATCGAGGTCCAGGGAACGGCCGGTTGCCCGCCGCTGCGCATCGCCGGCGGCGGCCTGTCGGGCGGCGAGGCCGTGATCGATGCACGCCGTTCGAGTCAGTACGTCTCCGCCGTTCTCCTCGCGGCGCCCTGCGCGGCACGCGACGTCGGGCTTTCGTTCGTCGACGATCGACTCGTCTCGCGGCCCTACGTCGAGATGACGCTGGCCGTGATGCGGGCCTTCGGCGCGGAGGCCGACTTCGACGGCCCCGCGCGGCTGCGGGTTCGCGGTGCAACGGGATACCGGGCGACACACTATTGCGTCGAGCCCGATGCCTCGTCCGCCGCCTACCCGCTCTGCGCCGCCGCGATCGCCGGCGGCCGAATGCGAATCGATGGATTGCCCGGCGACTCGCTGCAGGCCGACGTGCGAATCCTCGACGTCCTCGAAGCGATGGGTTGCCGGGTCGCCCGCGGCCCGGACTTCGTCGAGTTGCACGCCGACGCGGGCGCGCTGCGCGGCGTCGACGTCGACATGAACGCGCTGCCCGACGCCGTGCTCGCGATCGCCGTCGTCGCCCTCTTCGCCGAAGGCCGGACGACGCTGCGCAACATCGCGAATCTGCGAATCAAGGAAACCGACCGACTGGCGGCGCTGGAATCCGAACTTTCGCGACTCGGCGCGCGTGCCCGCGCGAGCGCCGACGCGCTCGCGATCGAACCCGGCCCGCTTCGCGCCGCCGCGATCGAAACCTACGACGACCATCGAATGGCGATGGCCTTCGCGCTCGCCGGACTGCGCGTGCCGGGCGTGGTGATTCGCGATCCCGACTGCGTGCGAAAGACGTGGCCCGGCTACTTCGATGCGCTGCGGAGGTGGTGAGCCACGCGGCGGCGAGCGAGCCTCGCAGCCGCCGTCAGGGCGTCGCGCGACGCAGCTCTTTCGGCGCTCGCTTGCAAAAGAAGCGGCGCGGGCGGTTGTAGAGCCACGGTTCGGGTACCGACGGAGTGCGCGGCGTCGGATCAGGCTGGCCATCGGCGCAGGCCGGACTGCAGTACCAGATCTCGTCGCGGCGGATGGCATCGAGCCGCAGGGCACCGCGGCAGCGCGCACAGGACGAGAACGCGGGCGTTCGCTTCGTCATGCCGCGCACGGTAGAAAGAGCGTTCGAAGTGAGCAAGGCGGAGCGAGGGCCATGATCACGACCGATCCCGCGATGGCCGGCCGCAGCGGTGCGCGGGTGGACGCGCGGGCGCTCACGCGCTCGTTCGGCGCCCGGCTGGCCCTCGATGCCCTCACGCTCACCATCGAGCCCGGCGAAGCGTTCGTCCTGCTCGGCGCCAACGGCGCCGGCAAGACGACCTTCATCCGACTCGTCACCGGCTATCTGCTGCCGAGCGGCGGCTCGGTTCGCGTCGACGGACTCTCGCCGATTCGCGACGGGCGCGCGGTCCACGAGCGGATCGGGTACGTGACGGAAACCCCGCGTCTTCATCCCGAGCTGCGCGTGCGCGGGTTTCTTCGTTTCGCGGGAGGGATTCGAGGACTGGCCGGAGCGGAGCTCGAGCAGGCGATCGAGGCCGCGCTCGAACGATTCGCGCTGCGCGCGGTCGCAGATCGTCTGGTCGGTCATCTCTCGAAGGGCTACCAGCAACGCGTCTCGCTGGCGCAGGCCTTTCTGCACGATCCACCGCTGCTGATCGCCGATGAACCGTCGAGCGGCCTCGACCCGCTACAGCGCGCGGAGGTGCGCGCGCTGCTCGCCGGGCTGCGTGGCCGGCGCACCCTGCTTCTCTGCACGCACGATCTCGTCGAAGCGCGCGCCCTCGCGTCCCGGGTCGGCGTGCTTCGCCGGGGGCGACTGGTGGCGATCGGTGCCGCCGAGGACGTGCTCGGCGCCGGCGATCCCGTCGAGCTCTTCGCCGACCCCGCAGACCCGCGAGTCGCCGGAGGCGCCCCGTGAACGCGTGGCGTGCTCTGCTGCGCAAGGAGTTCGCGGTGCTCTTCGGCGCGCCGATGGCCTGGCTCACGCTGTCGCTCGTCGGCGGCGTGACCGCCCTGCTCTTCTTCGATCACCTGCGGCTCTTCAACCAGATCCTCTTCGTCTACACGAGCAACGCGACCGGCGGCTTCGAACTCGGCACGCTGCCGGAACGCGTCAACCTGCAAGACCAGGTCTTCCTGCCGCTGATGGAACAGCTGACGGTGACCCTGATCGGTCTCGTTCCGCTCGTCACCATGCGCGTCTTCGCCGAAGAGAGCGCGCGCGGCACCGACGAGCTGCTGCTGACCAGCCGTCTCGAACCCGCACTGATCGTGCTGGCGAAGTTCGTCGCGACGCTTCTCTTCGTTGCGCTCATGCTCGGTGTGTCGCTGGTCTATCCGGCGATGAGCGTGCTGCGCGCGGGACTCGGCTGGCATCATCTCGCCGCGGTCTCGCTCGGCCTGCTGGCGATCGGAGCTGCGCTCGCCTCGATCGGTCTGGTCTGTTCGGCGTTCTCGCGCAATCAGCTGGTGGCCGCCGTCTCCGCCTACGCGATCGCGTTTTCCGTCTACGACCTCGGCTGGCTCGATCCGTTCGTTTCCGAACGGATCGCGCGCGCGCTCGATGCGATTTCGCTGCAACCGCGTTTCGCGAGCTTCGCCGAAGGCATGGTCTCCTTCGGCGATCTCGCCTACTTCGCGGGCATCGTCGCGGTCGGATTCGCGGCAACGCGACTCGCCCTCGATCTGGTGCGGATTCGCTGATGGCGCGCGCGCTCGCACTCGTCGGATCGATCGCACTCGCCTTCGGCCTCGGCGCGCGGCTTGCCACCGCGGAGACCGGCGTCTTCGTGCTGGCAAACGTCGCGTTCGGCGTGCTCGCCGTGCTGCTCGCCGGCGTCCTGCAACTGCGCGCGCTGCGCGGGCTCGGCTCGGCCGGCGCGCGCCGTCTGCTGGCACCGCGCGTCGCGGGGCTCGCCCTCACGCTGGTGATCGCCGTCATCGCCGAGCGCGCACTGACGGCGAGCGGCGCGCGGCTCGACTGGACGACCGATGCGCGGTTCGCGCTCAGCCCGGCGACGCGCGAAATGCTCGCTTCGATGCCCGGTCCGGTGATGGCCACGCATTTTCATCAGGCGGCGGATCCGCGGGCGCGCCGGACACAGATGCTGCTCCGCGAGTTCGCGGGGGCCGGCGCCTTCTCGGTCGCCGAACGGCGGCTCGAAGAGTCGGAGGACGAGGTCGATCGGTTCGGCCTCTCCGGTACCAACGCCGTCGTGCTCGAACTCGGCGATCGGTTCACGAGCGTCGATCGCCCGACCGAAGGCACGCTGCTGGAGGGGCTGGCGAAACTGCGCGGCGGCGCGCGGCGCACGATCTATCTCGCCGCCGGCGAGGGAGAAGCCGATCCCGAAGCGACCGATGAACCCGGCGTCTCGGGCTTCGCCGAGCAGCTTCGGGGCGAGGGCTACGAGCTGCGCGATCTCGTGCTCGCGACACGTCCCGAACTGCCCGGCGACGCGGCTGCGCTGCTCGTGCTCGGACCGAAGCGCGCGATGCTCGCGTCGTCGGTCGCAGCGATCGACGGCTGGCTCGCGCGCGGCGGTCGATTGATCGCGCTGCTCGAGCCGGGTGTCGTGAGCGGCCTCGAACCCGTGCTCGAGCGACACGGCTTCGATCTGCCGGAGGGCGTCGTGATCGATCCCGGTAGCGGCGTGATCGAAGGCGGCCTCGCCGGTGCCAATCCGGTGACGCGCGCGTTCGCCGATCATCCCGTCACCCGACGACTCGGCCCGCGCGCGATGGCGTTCTTCGTTCGCGCGCGCGCGGTCGTCGCCGCACGCAAGCCCCATCCCGACGACACGCTGCAGGGGCTCGTCTTCACCGCGCCAGACGGCTGGATCGCCGGCGATCCCGCGCGACTTCGCCCGGGGCTCTTCCCCGATCCGCCCGATCCCGCGCTGCGGCAGCGCTGGTCGATCGCTGCGGCAGGCCGGTATCCCGCACGCGAACGCGAAGCGCGCATCGTCGTGATCGGCGACGCCGACTTCGCGACCAACCGGTATCTGCGCGCGCTCTACAACCTCGACCTGTTGATGAACGCCGTGCACTGGGTGACGGAAGACGAGCGCAGGATCACCGTCCGACCGAAGTCGGTGACGCCGGATCAAGATCCGCTGACGCCCCGGCAGACCCTCGGCATGTTTTACGGCGTCGGCCTGCTGCTGCCCGAACTGCTGCTCTGCGGAGCCGCGCTCAGCTGGCTGCGGGCGCGCGCGGGCTGAACGCCGTCCACCGGGCGACATCATCGCGGCACGACGCGAGCGCGGAGACGTCGGTACCCGGCCCGACGACCGCGGGAGATCCGGGCCGGGTCACTTCTCGCCGGGACCGGGCGGACGGGTCGCGAGCGCGATGCCGTTCGCACCCGCCTGCTGCGCGAGATCGAGAATGTTGACGGCTTCGCCGAGCATCACCTTCCGGTCGCCGCGCAGAATCACGACCTTGTCGCGACTCTTCTCGAGCGCGATGCGCAGCGCTTCGCCCAGCCCCTCGCGCGGAACGACGACGTCTTCGACCTGAATCTCGCCTTCCGAACTCACGGTGACGTTGACACCGCTCGGTGTCGCCGTCGCGTCGGCCGACGTCGGCAGATCGACGTCCTTGCCCTGCGAGCTGATGACGGACGTCGTGACCATGAAGATGATCAGGAGGACGAGGAAGATGTCGGTCAGCGGCGTGATGTTGATTTCGGCGACGATCCCTTCGCCGCCATCGTCGCCGCTGCCGTCAGGCAGTGATCGGGCTGCCATGGGAGACCTCGCGGCCCGGTCGGGCCGGCGGCTCGGGTTCACTCGCCGCTGCGACGAAGAGCAGCGCGTGCACGAAGCGCTCGCAGGCGCGCGCGAAGGTGGCCGACAGAGAGGTCACCTGAACCTGCAAATAGTTGAAGAAGAGCAGCGCCACGATGGCGACCAGCAGGCCGGCCGCGGTGGCGACCAGCGCTTCGGAGATGCCCGCCGCGACGATCGCAAACCCGCCCGAGCCGTGAACGGCCATCTCGTGAAACGAACGGATGATCCCGACCACCGTGCCGAAGAGACCGACGAAGGGCGCGAGCGAACCGATCGTGCCGAGCACCCAGAGCCCGCGGCGCAGCTCGAGCGTCGCCTCCTGACGCGAGGTCGCGAGCACACGCTCCAGATCTTCGAGCGCGATCTCCTGCCAGCGCAGGCCTTCGGCGAAGATGGCGCCGACGGGCGAGTTCGCGGCGTCGCAGAGAGCGCGTGCGCCCGCGAGATCACGCTTCGCCAGCAGATCGACCACGCGACGCGTCAGCTCGCGGGTTCGGGCCTCGAGCCCGTGAAACTTCCAGAGCCGCTCGATCACGATCGCGACCGCGATCACGGAACAGATCGCGAGCGGATAGACGGTCAAACCGCCCTGCTGAAGCAGCCGCAGCAGGTTCTCGGCATCGAAGGCCGAGCCCGTTGCGGCGACCGGACTCGCGGCGAGCTGACTGGCGGCGGCCGCCGCCGCATCGGCCGTTTGCGCGACCGCGGAACCAGCAGCTTCGACGGTGGCGGGATCCACAGGCGCTCCTCTCTCGCGGATGACGCGGGGCGACACTGGCAGCGGTGTGCCGAGAGGGCCCGTTTCGCGCGAACGCCGCACAGTACCGGAGGCGCGTGCCTCGGGGAAGCCGATTTGCTCGCGTTGACACCCGCTTCGGCCGTCTCGTACGATCGAACGTCGAAGGTCGTTCCGGGGGCTCGTTCGTGGTCGTGCGACTGCGAACGGAGCGCCGCTGCGCGGACGACGGAGTGGCTGCTCCCTCCGAACGCTCCTTCGAGTCTGTGCGGTCGCGATCGGGAGCGACTCTCCGCGGGAGAGCCGCCCGCCCCCGCGAACGCACCGGGAGGACGCCGCGCCGCGATGACGAAGCCGTCTGCACAGTGCGCGGTCGACTCACGGGCACGTCGCCCCGTGCGGCGGGCGCATTCCCACGGCCCCTTCGAACGCCTGCGCTGGCGAGCCGCCTTTGCCGTCGCCGGCGCTCCTTCGCGTCCGCATCCCGGTCATGCCGACGCAAGCGCGTCCGCGAACCGATTCGCTCCGCTCTCCAGCGCGCTGATCGCGCTCGCGCTGCACGGCCTGCTGGTCGGAGCGGTGATCGTGCTGGCGGGGCTCCATCCCGTGGTGGAAGAAAAGCCGCTTCCCGTCACGATCGTGAAGGAGGTGCCGCCGCAACCAAAGCGCGAAAAGTCCGAAGCCGCGCCCGCGCCGCGCGCGCTCGCGGAACGCCGCAATCTCGATTTCGCGCCGCAGGCGCAGGCGGTCGCGCCCCAGGTGATCAATCCGCGCGTGATCGCCTCCGCCGCCGCTACGCGCGAAGCGCCGGCCGGTGCGGGCGTGGTCGCGCCGCGCGCGATCGCGCGCAGTCAGGTGGCCGCCGCAGAAGTCGTCTCGACCGTCAGCACCAGCGCCGCGGCGATCGCGGCACCGGTCGAGGTGCCCTCGGCCGGAAGCCCGGCGCTGCGCGGGCCGGTCGACGCGAATCTTCCGACCGGCGCCTCCGCCGGACCGCGACAGATCGCGAACTCTGGCGGCACGATCGGCACTGCAGCCGCGCCGAACGCTCTCGCCGGGTCGGGCTCGTCGGTGCGCGAGGGCATCGTTTCGGGTCGTGATGTCGTGGGTTCGCCGACGGGCGCCCGCGTCTCGAGCGTCAACACGCGCGTCGGCGAGAGCCTGATGCGTGGCACCGGCGGCACCGGAACGGGCTCGGGCGGCGACGACTCGGACTGCCTTCGCCGCGCAGAATCGAATCAGTATTTGACGCTGGTCAAGCAGCGCATGAAGGAGCGCTGGACGCTGCCGCCGGGCGTGCCGACCAGCGCCGTCTCGCTCGAGTTCGCGATCGACACGGCGGGATCGGTGGTCTCGGTCCATCCCGTCGGCGGCGGACATCCCGCACTCGCCGCCAGCGCCGCCGAAGCGCTGCGCGCCGCCTCGCCATTTCCCGCCATGCCCGTCGCCGCGCGCTGTCTCGCCCGCGGTCCGCTCGTGGCCCGTTTCAGCAATCCGGGAACCGGCGGCTGATGAACCACCGCGTCTCCGGCCCCGCCGCGCGCAGGCGCTTCGCCCGCCCCCTCGCGCTGATCGCGGGATTGCTGGTCGCGCTCGGGGCGCAGGCGCAGGCGCAGACGCGTGCGCCCGTGCGGCTCGAATACGACGACGACGAGCAGCTCGCAAAGAAGCAAAGCGACACCGACGGCGACGGGCGACTCGACGAAACGATTTTCTACGAGAAGGGCCGGCCGCTCCGCGCGGAAAAGGACAGCGATCGCGACGGGCGCGCCGACGTGCGCATCACGTTCGACACCGCAGGCCAGCCCGCGACGGAAACGCGCGATCGCGATGGCGACGGGCGCGCCGAGTCGAGTGTCGAGTTCTCGAACGGACAGCCGGTGATCGAACGCGAGGACGCCGACGGCGACGGGAGATTCGAGCGCACCACGCACTTCGAGGCGGGAAAGGCCGTGCGCCGCGAGGAAGACCTCGACGGCGACGAGCGGCCGGACCGCCACAGCCAGTTCGAGAACGGCGAGCTGGTCCGCGTCGAAGAAGACGCCGACCGCGACGGTCGACCGGACATCGTCGCCGAGTTCGGTCCGGGCGGCGTCAAGCGGCGCGAGACACAGGACACGAACGGCGACGGGCAGCCCGACGTAACGCTCGTCTTCGACGAGACGGGGGAGAAGCAGCGCGAAGAACTCGACAAGAACGGCGACGGCCGGCCCGACGACGTCACGATCTTCGAGGCCGGGGTGCCCGTCACGCGCGAAGCCGACAGCAACGGCGACGGACGCGTGGACACCACCGTGCACTTCGAAAGCGGTCGCCCGGCGCGCGAGGAGCGCGACGAGAATGCCGACGGCCGCTTCGAGCGCGTGGTGCGATTCGACGCCGGCGGAAACCCGCTGCGCGACGAGTTCGACGCCGACGGCGATGGAAAACCCGACGCCGTGGCGACGTACCGGGACGGCGTCAAAGAACGCGTGGAGGAAGACACGAACCACGACGGACGCTTCGATCTTCGCACCGAATTCGCGAACGGCGACCGGGTGCGCAGCGAAGCCGACACCAACGCCGATGGACGAGCGGACACCACGATCGAGTTCGCGCAGGGAAAGAAGTCGGTCCAGACCGAAGATCGAAACGGCGATGGGAAGCCCGACGCGCGATACACGTTCGATGCCGGCGAACAGGTCGCGACCGAAGAGATCGACGCCGATTTCGACGGCCGCTTCGAAACGCAGGCGAGCCATCGCGCGGGCGCGATCGAGAAGCGAACGACGGCGGGCGACGCGAATCGCCCCGGCCGTACGGAGATCTACGGCGAGGGCCGTCTGCTGCGCGTCGAACTGGACGAGAACGGCGACGGCCGGCCGGATCTCTGGAACTTCATGGATCCGCAGGGACGGCTGGAAAAGCAGGAACAGGACAAGAACGCGGACGGCCGCGTCGACACCTTCGTGACGCTCGATCCCGCGAGCGGTCGCGAGACCCGTCTGATCGAAGACACGAACGGCGACGGCCGGCCCGACCGCTGGCGCACGAACGACGAGAGCGGCCTCGTCGCGCGGCTCGAAGAAGATCGCGATGGCAATGGCGCGCAGGATCGCACGACGATCTTCGAGGCCGGCCGCGCGCAGCGAATCGAAGAAGACGCGAACGGAGACGGCAAGATCGATCGCCGCGTCGCGCTCGACGATGCCGGTCGGCCGGCGAGCGAGGAAGTCGACGCCGATGGCGACGGCCGGTTCGAGCTGACCACCCGTTTCGAAAACGGCGAGAAGGTGCGTGAAGAACGCGACACGGCGAAGAGGGGCCGCGCCGACGTGGTGACCGTGTTCGAGCGCGGAGTGGTGGTGCGTCAGGAGCGAGACAGCAAGGGCACCGGCGCGTTCGACTCGATCACCACCTTCGAAGGCGGTCGCGAGCGCGCACAGCAGCGCGACACGAACGGCGACGGCCGGCCCGATCTGAGCGTTCGCTTCGACAGCGAAGGACGACCGGCCGAAGAAGCCGTCGATCTCGACGGTGACGATCGGGCCGAGGTGCTCCGCCAGTATCAGGACGGCGTGATCATCCGCGAAGAAGAAGACACCGATCGCGACGGCCGACGCGAGCTGCTGACGCGCTTCGAAGCAGGCGTCCCCGTGCGTTCGGAAGCCGACACCGACGGCGATGGCAACGCCGATGTGATCGTCGATTACGAAGCCGGCAAGAAGGCGCGCCAGAGCGAAGACACGAACCGCGACGGGCGCCCGGACACGCTGACCACGTTCGGCGCGGACGAGAAGCCCGCCCGCGTGGCGCAGGACGCCGACGGTGACGGACGCCCCGAGCTGGTCACGACGTACGCCAGGGGCGAGATCGCGCGCGTCGAGAAGGACGCGAATGCCGATGGTCGCCCCGACGAGATCCTCGAATACGCGCGCGGCAAGGTGGTGCGGCAGGAGAAGGACGCGGACTTCGACGGCGTGATGGATCAAAAGGCCGCATCCGCCGCCGGCGGAGGACAGGTGCAGGAATCGGACGCCGACGGTGACGGCCGCTCCGACACCTTCACCACGGTCGATGCGGAGGGACGCGTCACGCAGGTCGTGGTGCGAGGCGCGAAGGGACAGCCGGCGAGCGTGACGAGCTTTGGTCGCGACGGAACACCGAACACGCAAGAACTGGCAGGGGCCGATGGCAAGCGACCGGAAAAGAAACTCTTCTTCGACGCGAACGGACACGTCGTCGCCCAGTGCGTCGACAGCGACGGCAACGGCACGCTCGACGCCCGCGCGAAGGTGACCGGCGACATCGTGAGCGAGGTGCTGATCGACACGCGAGGAAGCGGACAGGCAGATCAGCGCGAACTCTGGCGCGACGGCCGGCGTGTCGAGCTTCACGCCGACACCAACGGCGACGGCAAGATCGACACCGTGCAGGCCTTCGAGGGCGCGAACGTGATTCGGCAGGACGAAGACTCGGACTTCGATGGTAAGCTCGACCGGCGGTATTCGAACGGAGCAGCGATCCCCCTCGCCACTCCGCTCGCGCCGCCGCCACCGCCGGGCAAGCTCGACTGTGGACGCTTCAGCAGCGGATGGGGGAAACGCTGATGTGAACTCGGCTGCGGAGGCTCTGATGCGGATCCGGTTGCGAGCGCTCGATGGCGCGACTCTTCTCCTCCTTTCGTTCTTCGCGATCCCGGATTCCGTGCTCGCGGCCCCGCTGCCGATCGGTCTCACCCGCATCGCCAGTCAGATCTCGTCACCGATCTTCGTCACCGCGCCTCGTGGTGACGAGCGCCTCTACGTCGTCGAACGCGCGGGCTTGATTCGCGTTCAGCAGGCCGGCCAGTGGCTCGCCGTCCCGTTCGTCGATTTGAGCGCTCTGGTGGCGCCGATCACCGGAGAGTTTGGTCTTCTCTCACTGGCGTTTCCGCCGGACGTCGCGAACAGCCGGGTTTGCTTCGTGTTCTATACCGCGCGCTCGAACGATCCCACGCTGCAGGGATCGCTGACGCTCGCGCGGCTCGATCTCAGCGCCGATCTCTCGGTCGCCGACCTCGCCAGCCTCGAAGTGTTGTGGAGTGTGCCGAAGCCGCCGACCAGTGGAACCGATCCGACGCCGCGAAACAATCACAACGGCGGCACGATCGCATTCGATTCGTCCGGCGTGCTCTGGATGGGAACCGGCGACGGAGGCGGCAGCGGCGACCCCGACGATCTCGCGCAAAGCGATGCGTCGCCCTTCGGCAAGCTGTTTCGAATCGATTTCGGCGGCGATCTCGCGCACGCGATGCCCGCTGTGACGGTGCACGCGAAAGGGCTGCGCAATCCCTTCCGCTTCTCGATCGATCGCGCGACCGACGACCTGTGGATCGGCGACGTCGGACAGAGCGCGCGCGAAGAGATCGACTGGCTTCCGGCCGGCAGCGCCCCGGGCACGAACTTCGGCTGGCGTTGCCGCGAAGGTTTCATCGCGTTCGACGAAGACCCGCCGTGCGCCCTGCCCCTGCGAGACCCCGTGCACGACTACACCCACGCCACCGGCGTCTCGGTCACGGGCGGCGTGCGCTATCGGGGAGTGATCCCCGAACTCCGCGGCCGTTACTTCTTCGCGGATTTCATCGGCCGCTGGTGGAGTTTCGAGCCGAGCGGCCCGGGTGGCTTCACCGACTTGCAGGAGCACACGGC
The DNA here is from genome assembly GCA_964505355.1 of uncultured Myxococcaceae bacterium. GTDB lineage: Bacteria > Myxococcota_A > UBA9160 > UBA9160 > UBA9160 > CAZDHU01. Next base: position 22,648 of record CAZDHU010000126.1, read on the forward strand.
GATCACGCCGCCGGCCGGCAGACTGAGTCTGCCGGTCGCGATCACGGAGGACGGTTTCGGTGAGCTCGTGATCACCGATCTCGACGGAGAGCTGTTTCGCGTCGTGCCGACGGCGCCGGACGCCGACGGTGATCGCGTGCCCGACAGCGTCGACCTCTGTCCGTTCGCCGCGGATCCCGCACAGCTCGATCGTGGCGGGATCGGCGCGGGCAGCGCTGGCGACGGGATCGGCGACGCCTGCCAGTGCGGAGACGTCACCGGCGACGGACGCGTGACGATCGGCGACGCCGTCTCCATCCAGCGCTCGCTGCTGGTCCCGCCCACCGCGACGCTGTCCCACCCCGAACGCTGCGACGTCGCCGGAACCGGCGGCGCGTGCAGCACGGCCGATGCGATCGTGATTCGCCGTGCACTGCTCAGCCCGCCCTCCGCTGCAATCACGCAGCAATGCGCGCCCGCGTTGCCCTGAGCGCGTTCTCGGGAGCGACGCGCGAACGGAATCATCCGTTCGCACGCGCGACGACCGCCGCGCGCAGCCGGTGTCGAGCGCGCTCGCCTTCGCGCGCTTCGCCGGCCACGGCCGCCGATCGTCCGGTGGTTCGCCGCCGATGTGCAACGAGCGCGCACAAGAGCCCGTCCGTGCACGGCACGTCGCTTGCTTCGTACGACGCCGGGCGGGGGGAACGGGGAATGCGCCATGGCCGGTTTTCGATCGGTTCTCTGGGTGGGCGACGGTGCGGGAATCGACATGGAACTCGTTTCGCGCGCGCCTTCGGTCGAGTTCACGTGGGCCAAAGGTGTCGACGAAGCATCCGCCCTCTCGCCGGATCTTTTCGACGTTGCCGTGCTCGACGCGCCCGATCCCGCGGCCGGCGCGAGCGGCCTGCGGCGACTGCGCGCGCGACTTCGAGAAATCCCGATCCTCGTTCGACTGCCCCATGGCGGCACGCTCGCGCGGCACGCGCTGCGTGCCGTCGGCGCGGCGGACGTCTTGCTCTCCGATGATCCGCAGGCGATCGACGTCCTCGATCGCATCGCCTGCGTTCTCGAACCGCGCGAGGCCGGCGCGCGTCGCGCGCTCTCGTCTCGCGCACGCGACGCCCACGAGTCCGGGCGCCGTCCGGCGTGCGCGAGCGAGGCCTCGACGGGGATCATCGGCGCGAGCCCTCCCATGCGCGCGGTGCTCGCGCTGATCGAGCGCGCGGCGCGCAACGTCGTCACCGTGCTCGTCACGGGAGAAACCGGAACGGGCAAGGAACTGCTCGCGCGCGCGATTCACACGCTCTCGTCCCGACGCGCGCGCGAGTTCGTCGCGGTCAACTGCGCGGCGTTCCCGGACACGCTGCTCGAAAGCGAACTCTGCGGACACGTACGCGGCGCTTTCACCGGCGCGGATCGCGACAAGAAGGGCCTCTTCGAATGCGCGGACGGCGGGACGATCTTTCTCGACGAGATCGGCGAGACCTCGCCCGCCCTGCAGGCGAAGCTGCTGCGCGTGCTGCAGGAGCGAGAGGTGCGCCCGGTCGGAGGAGTGCGCGCGCGGCGGATCGATCTGCGCGTGGTAGCCGCGACCAACCGCGATCTGCGCGCGGCCGTCGCGAACGGATCGTTTCGCGCCGATCTCTACTACCGCCTCGCCGTCTTCCCGATCGCGCTGCCTGCGCTTCGTTCGCGCGGCGACGACGTCCTTCGCCTCGCACACCACCTGCTCGCCCGCGCGGCCGAGCGCGAGGCGTGCACGCCCGCCGAACTCTCCGATTCGGCGAGCGGCCTGCTGCGATCGTACGGCTGGCCGGGAAACGTGCGCGAGCTCGAGAACGAACTGACCCGCGCGCTCGCACTCGTCGAGCCGGGCGAAGCGCTACGCCCCGAGCACTTCTCCGAACGACTGCGCGGCCTCACGGAAACGGCAGAATGCGCGGCCGATCGCCTCGACCTCTCCCCCCGCGAAGGCGAGCCCCTGCGCGCGACGATGGGCCGCATCGAAGCCGCACTCATCCTGCGCACGCTCGACGCCACGAACGGCCAGCGCACCGCCGCCGCCCGCCGGCTCGGAATCACACGCGAAGGGTTGTACAAGAAGATGGCCCGCTTCGGCATTCGATGAACGGTCGCCGGGATCGACACGCGTAGCGTGTCGGGGCGACGCGCGTACGGTCGCTTTTCCGTCTCGAAGCGAGAGTCGGACGACGGGATGGCGATTGCGAGCGCTTCGCGTCCATGCGCAAGGCGTGTGCAGCTTCCTCGGGCCACGGATCGGCCGACGGGTTCGAGGTCACCCGGCACGAGCGTCGAGCCGATCGATCGGGCACCGGTGCGGCCGATTACGCGCGTGCTCGGCCGTGCCGGCGAGTATGATCGGACGTCCGGTCGATTCGCGAGGAGAGGGTGGATGTCGCTGCGCTCGAGGTTGCTCGTGTTCGCCCGGGGGCGCGTTTCGCGCCGTCTCGTGCGGTCGCTGCTCTTTACGAGCCTCGCCGCGCTCTCCGCCGGAGGCCGGGCGAGTGCCTACGACGTCGGATTCGAGGTGCATTTCGTCACCGAGAGCGGCTCGTCCTGCGTTCGTGGGAGTTGCACGCCGATCGTGCCGGGCCCGCCGGTGGGCGGATCGTTCGTGCTCGACTCGGCGGCACTGGCGAGCGGCGGAGCGATCGACGTCAGCGCGAGCTTCACCAGCGCGCGGCTACCCGCGCCGACGTCGGCGGCGACGATTCCCGCGTTTTCGGCGCACGCCATCGTCAGCGGCGGAATCGTGACTGGCCTCTCCCTCTCGTACTCGTGGTCGGAACCGATCCTCGTCATCGGAGGCACTCGGACCGTGTCGGTGAATGCGAGCGCGGGCGCGTGGTCGTCGTACGAAAGCGCGTCGCCGTCACCGCCGCTTCCGTCGACCAGCACATCGCTCGCGGGGCATTTCACCGTGACACCGGCCGGTGTCAGCGGTTCGTATCCCATCCCGTTCGAAATCTCGCACGTCGCGACGAGCGGCCAGTCGTGTTCGCGCTCGATCTGTTTTCCGATCGTGCCGGGGCCGGCGGGCGTCGCCACCTTCGTTCTCGACTCCGGCGCGCTCGCCACGCCGGGCACCGTCGACGTTCGTGCGACGCTGCAGCATCCCCTGCTGCGCGCACCGCTCATGCCCTCGACGCTTCCCACCTTCTCGGCGCTGGCCACGATCGCCGGCGGAATCGTGACGAAAGTCGAGATCTCGTATTCGTGGTCCGAGCCGATCTTCTTTCTCGGCGGGACGCGATCGTTTTCGTTCTCGGCCGTCGATCCCGGCTGGTCGTCGTACGAGAGCGCCTCGCCCTCGCCGCCGCTACCGACCACGACGACCTCGATGCAGGGCACCTACGGCGTCGCCGCCGGTCCAGACGCGGACTTCGACGGGGTGCTCGACCGGCTCGACGATTGTCCATTCGCGGCCGATCCGTTGCAGCAGGATCAGGGCGGGATCGGGGCCGGCTCGCCGCCCGACGGAATCGGCGATGCGTGCCAGTGCGGCGACGTGAACGGAGACGGGCGCGTGACGCTGACCGACGCGGTGTTGATCACGCGATCGCAGTTGACGCCGCCCGCGGCCGTTCTCGCGCACCCCGATCGCTGTGACGTCGGGGGCGCAGCGGGCTGCGGACTGGCCGATGGCGTGATCGTGCGGCGCGCGCTGCTCACGCCGCCGAGCGCGACGATTCAGCCCGCCTGTCCGGCGGCGAGCGGGCTCTGATGTCGAAGCACACCGACCGCGGTCACGAAACGCCCTCCGAACGGCTGCTCTCGCTCGGCGAAGAGATCGCAAACAGCCTGACCCACGGCGTGGGGCTCGTGGCGAGTCTGATCGGCATGCCCGTGCTGGTGATCGCGGCGGCCGGACGCGGAGACGCGCTCGGGGTGCTCGGATGCAGCGTCTTCGCAGCCTCGCTGATCGCGCTGTACGCGGCTTCGACGATCTATCACGCGTGGCCGCATTCTCCCGCGAAGCAGGTTCTGCGCGTCGTCGATCACGTCGCCATCTATCTGCTGATCGCGGGCACCTACACGCCCTTCACGCTCGGCGTGCTGCGCGGCACCTGGGGCTGGACGCTCTTCGGCGTGGTCTGGAGCCTCGCCGCGCTCGGCATCCTGTTCAAGACCGTGCTCGGCTTCCGCTATCCGCGCGCATCGACACTTTTCTACGTCGCGATGGGCTGGCTCGCCGTGGTCGCAATCGAACCGATGACGAGTCGGATGCCGCTCGCCGGTCTCGGCTGGCTCGCCGGCGGAGGACTGCTCTACACGGCCGGCGTCGCCTTCTATGCCTGGGAGCGGCAGCGCTACAGCCATGCGATCTGGCATCTCTTCGTGCTCGGCGGAAGCGTCTGTCACTTCTTCGCCGTGCTCTGGTACGCGGCGCCGCCCGCGGCCTGAACGGGTCCGCGCAAGCTCAGTCTTCGACGCACCAAACCTGGAGCGAAGAATCGCAGGGCTGGCCGGACGTCACCCAGGGCGCGTTCTGGTAGGACGGGGCCGTCGCGGTCCAATCCGTCGAGCGGAGGGCGTACGCGCCCCACTTCGAAGGATCACTGCTCGTCCACGCATTGCAGTTCCCGAGCTGGGGATCCTGGTTCGCGAAGCCGCCGTTGCGCACCCAGCCGCCGGCCCCCGGCGGACCGCTTCCGGAGTCGGGCAGACTGGCTCCGAGCACGCTGTCGTACTGGAGCGCCCCGGTCGTGTGGATCTCGGCGAGGTTGGCCATGTGAAAGCCGGCACCGCAGGCACCGAGCGCCGTCGCCCCGGTATGCCCTGCCTGCGTGAGGTAGTAGAGCGGGCGGCCGTGCCGCGAGCAGAAGGCGCCGCTGCACGCGTTGCCTCCTGACGCATGGCCGCCCGCGATGTTCGGGGGCGCGTTGCCACCGAACTGATTGAGTGCAAAGCCGACATCGCTTCCGAATTGGCCGCCGCGCCCGCCGTTTCGGCTCGCGGTGTTTCCGGTCACCGACCCCGAAGCGACTTCGAGGCCGTGAAGACCGTTCGCGGTCGTGGTGTTCTCGTGGACCGCGCATTGCGCGGCGCAGAGAATTCCGTCGCCACCGTTGCTCGTCACCACGTTCCCGCGCGCGATGCTCTCGTTGCCGAGCTCGATCCCGTCCCCGCCGTTGTGAAACACGTGAAGGGATTCGGCGCGGCTCGAGTAGTCGAGCCGAACGCCATCACCTCCCATGCCGTGAATGATCCCGTTCTTCACGGTGATGTCGGATCCACCGAGGACTCCGACGCCGGCCCCGAGCGGCGTACAGGTGACGGGGACGGTGCTGCACTGTGTCGAACCAAAAATTCGAAAGCCCCCGAGATCGATCGTCGCGCCCGCCACGCCCACCGTGATCGCCGTATCAATGTTGCGAAGGGGCCCGAGATCGCTGGTGAGCCGGAAGCTGCGGGCCGGAGTCGCGGTCGTGATCGTGACCGGGAAGCCGGGTGCGTCGCCGGCAAAACAGCCGGACGCAGAGAGCGCGCAGATCTGACTGATCTCGAGGACGCCATCGCCCGCGCCGGCGACCTGGGGCGCGAACGCGGCGAGGCAGGCGAGGACCAGACGGTTCGACCGTCGCATCGGGCTCTCCTTTCACGACTTGCAGAGTGAGTGCCCGTAGCCCGGCCGTGGTGTCACCGGAATGCTCCGGCGCTGCGTCGGAATACCTCGTCCGGCGCTCTTTCGTCTCGGGATTGGGCCGCGCTCGCGTTCGGTCGTTCCCGCTCTGGCAGAGATCCTCGGGGGGCGCTTCCACGTCGAGGCCCGTGGGCCACGGATTGGCGAGACACATCAAGACCGTGCGAATCGCGCCGATCCCCGAGGTGACACGAATGTGAGTCGGCTCCGGCATGGGATCTCCTTTCGAACCGGGTGACGCGGGTGCGGACCGCACCTCCGGCGCACGGCGGCTGATCGTCACTCCATCACGTCACACGGATAGATCGACTGCTTCCAGCGCACGGAATCGGTCTCGATCTCGTGGACGACGACGCGATCGAACGCGGACGTCTGTGCGACCGTACGCCCCCCCGGATCGACCACACAGCCTCGTCCCTCGAAGCTGGCACCCGTCGAATCCACGCCCCCGCGGTTCGACGACGCCACGTAGCAGCCCGAGACCACGGCGGTCATTTTCAGCGCTACATCGAAAAGATGTGATGTGGTCGGCGGCATCGCCCGGGGCACGACGATGAGATCCGCACCTTCGCGCCCGTAGCGGCGGGCGTGCTCGTTGAACATGATCTCGCTGCAGGATCAGAAAGCCGATCGCGAGGCCACCGGCGAGCCTCCACGATCGTCATCAGCAATCGCTCGATCGAAGAATGGATCCCCCTCTTCGCCGATCCGATCCTCGCCCAAAGCGCACTCGGCCGCCTCGCGCACAATGCCCACCAGGTCGTCCTCGAGGGCGAGAGCTTCCGAAAGCGCCAGCGGCCAGGTGAACGAGGCGAACATCTGCCCGATCCCAGACCACGCCCACGACGCAGGGGAGCCACCTGAAACCAGAACCTGCTATCCGGTCGGCCGCCGGCTCTCGAGGCCTCGAATCAAGGTCCGTGGGAATACCGGGGTCAAGGTCGTTGGAAGTGACGCCGAGGCCGCGGTGCGTGACGGAGAACGCGGTGGCGGTCATCTCCACGCAACCGCCGCACGCGCAAGCTCTGTCACAGCTCCTGCGGCAATCCGCCCCGAAGAACCGGCGGCACCCTCGTTCCCGAGCGCCCGCATCGTCGGCCGCAACGGCCGCCGGGGTGCGCCCCGGGCACGGCGCGTGCAACCCGCCCGGTTGGTGTTCACGCCACCCGCGGCGCGAACACCAACCGTCGAAGAGAGGCCGCCCATGCTGTCGATCCTGCTCGTCGCGCCGTATCGCCCTCCGCTTCCGCAACCGGCTCTTCGCGGCGTCGCACTGGCCTTCGTTCTGGCGGCGGGGTTCGGTCTGCCGGCGCCCGCGCAGGCGACGATTCGCTTCGTCGCGCAGGACGCGACCGGCGCGGGCAATGGCGGCTCCTGGGCCGATGCGTTCTTGCATCCACAGGACGCCGTGAGCGCGTCTGCCCGCGGCGACGAGGTGTGGGTGAAGCAGGCTCGCTACGTGCGCAAGCGTGGCGCGCCGCAGGTGCTCACGTTGAAGAATGGCGTTTCGGTGTACGGCGGCTTCGCGGGCGACGAAACGAGCCTCGCGCATCGCGATCCCGCGCTGCACGAGACCATCCTCGACGGCGAGCACGTCGTGGCGCACGTCGTCGTCACGCCGGGCGGCGGGCGGCTCGACGGATTCACGGTGACCGGAGGCGGAATCCCGCCGGGCCACGCGGCGCTCGGTGGTGGATTCAACGGAAACACCGCGACGCTGGCCCGGCTCGTCTTCCGTGACAACCGTGCGCTCTCAGGCGGTGCAATCTCCGGCGCGAACCTCGTCGTGAATGACTCTTCGTTCGAGGACAACCATGCAACCAGCGCAGGCGGGGCAATCCATTCGCGGGAGAGCCTGACGGTTCAGCGCAGTTCGTTCGCCGGGAACACGGTGAACGGCCCGAGCGGAGGAGGAATCGGTGGAGCGATCTGCTTCGGCGAGGGCCCACTCGCGATCGAGGATTCGAGCTTCGTGTCGAACGTCGCGGACGAGCGGGGTGGCGCGATCGATGCAGCGGGCGACGCGACATCGGCGACCGTCGTCCTGCGGCGCTCGTCCTTCGCCGACAATCAGGCGATCGTCGGCGGAGCGGTCTCCACGGGGTTTTCGGTGCCGACCGTCCTCGTCGAGGACACGAGCTTCGCGCGCAATGTCGCCTCGTCGTCGCTCGCGCAGGGCGGAGCGTTGTCGGTGTCGCTCAGCGAGGTGACGCTGCGCCGGGCGACGTTCTCCGCGAACGTCTCGCAGATGTACGGTGGTGGCGTTGCGCTCAGGCTGGGCAGCGCCGTGATCGAGGATTCGCGCTTCGAGGACAACCTCGCGGTACACGGCGGCGGTCTTCTGCTCGATCGCACGCCTCATCTCGTTCGCGACACCGTTTTCCAGCGCAACCAGGCGATCAACGGCGGGGGCGGCGGCGCGGCGCTCTACCCCATCGAGACGGCCTCGGACGAGACGAACGGCACCTTCGAGCGTTGCCGCTTCGAAGAGAACGTCGCGAGCGTCGCGGGCGGCGCGCTGGCGCTCGCCGGCGGTGACACGCTCGTCGAGTCGTCCCGCTTCGTCGGCAACCAGGCGCTGCTCGGCGGTGGCGTCGTCGCGTACTCGGTCGCGCCGTCGAGCGACGCACGACTGGAGATGCGCAACTCGGTCGTTGCCTTCAATCATGCGTCGGCCGACGGCGGTGGGCTCTGGATGGTGCGCTCCACCGGACAAATCGAGAACGACACGTTCTACGGCAACGCGGCTACCGGAAGCGGTGGCGGGCTCTGGCTGGACGACGGTGCCGACGTGAGCGTGAGCAACACGATCCTGTGGAACGACACGGCCCCTGTCGGCCCGGAGATCAGGCTGGGCCCGATCATGCTCCCCGAGAACTTCTACCTGGCCTTCTCGGACGTGCAGGGCGGCTGGCCCGGTACGGGCAACGTGAACGCCGATCCCGGCCTGCGCGATCCAACGCTCCGTGATTTCCACCTGACGTGGCCGGGCTCGCAGGCGCTCGTCGACACCGGCACCCCCGGCTTCTCGCCGGTCTACGACTTCGACGGCGAGCTGCGGCCGATCGACGGCAATCTCGACGGCAACGCTCGCGTCGACATCGGCGCCGACGAGCTCGCCGACCCCTGTGAAGGCCACGGCGACGCCGACTTCGACGGGCGCTGTGATCCGATGGACAACTGCCCCTACGCGGCGAATCCCGGCCAGCAGGACTCCGGCGGAATCGGCATCAGCGACGTGCCGGACGGCATCGGTGACGTCTGCCAGTGTGGAGACGTGAGCGGCGATGGGCGCGTCACGGTCGTCGACTCCGTGATGATCCGGCGCGCGCTGCTCGTTCCGCCGACCTCCTCGCTCGTGAGACCGGATCTGTGCGACGTCGGCGCGAGTACGGGTTGCTCCGTCGCTGACTCCGTGATCCTCCGCCGCGCGCTGCTCGTACCGCCCACCGCCAGCGTGCAACAGGTCTGCGCACCGGCATTGCCGTGAGCGCGAGCGACAACGACCGCTGGCAGAAGCGCGTGCTGCGAGAGATCGGCGAAGGCCGAGAGGTCCCGGTTCGACGGCAGCGAATCAGGGCGTGCAAGCGCGCGGCGCGCGCGCACTGCGGCCATTCCCGGCTCGAGTCTGCACCTGTGAAACGTTCCGCACGTGGTCCTTGCCGGGCGCCGGCTTCACATCCCGTGGATCACCGCCGTTCCGGCCATCCCGTCAGGCTGCGCGTGAACGCGGTCGGCCGCGCTCCGGCCTCGCCGGCGATGCCGCCGGCAGCGCGGGCAGATCGAGTGCGCGACGAATCCCCGTCACCAGCGCCTGGTGGATCAACAGACGGTACGCGTCGAAGAGCAGGCTCATCGCCCCGCGCACTCCGAAGCAATCGCTCGCCGGCTCGTACGTCGGAAAGAGCGCTTCCACCTCTTCGACTACGCGCTCGGCGGCAGCCAGCGCCTCGAGGTGTTCGAAGCGCGCCGCCCGCGCATCTTCGATGCCGAGCGCCCGGGCCAGCACCGGCTCGGGATGGAGGCGATGAAAGAGCGCGGCCCACTCGCCATAGAGAACGCTGCGGCGGCGGAAGTCGTCGAAGCGCACGGGATGGTCGTGCCAGCAGAGGGCTTCGGGCAGATACTCGATCCGGTGTCCGGCACGCGAGAGTCGCCAGCCGAGTTCCATGTCTTCGTAGCGCGCCGCCGGAAACCGCTCGTCGAATGGATGCTCGAGCAAGACCCGCCGCGGAGTCGAGACGTTGGTGGTGTAGTAGAAGTTCCAGCCCGCGTTGCGGCGATCGCGGATTCTGCCGTACGCGAACTGGCTGCCACCGTTTTCCTGATAGTGCATGAACGGCGAGATCGTGAGCTCCGGCAGCCACGTCGCGTGGCCGAGCACGGACCTCTCGCCTCCGGCAGAGTGCGCACGCAGGTGTCCCTGCAACAGGCCGGGCGCCGCCACGCAGTCGTCCCCGAGAAAGAGCACCGACTCGCCGCTCGCTGCCCGAACGCCGGCGTTGCGCGCGGCCGCAGGACCGGCCGCCTCTTGCCTCACCGCGCGCAGGACGAACGGCCAGCGCTGGCCGGTCGCCGTCGCGAGCCACGCGCGCGTCGCGTCGGTCGAACCGTCGTCGACCACGACGACTTCGCATTCCGCCGTCACCGGCCCCTGCTTCGCGAGCGCGTCGAGGCACTGCTTCAGCTTCGCGATTCGATCCTGCGTCGGGATGACGACCGAGAGTCTCATCCGGCCGGAACCTCGCTCCGTGCCTCCTGCGCGGCGCTTTCGCGTGCGCGCGGCGACGCGGAGGAATCGCGACCGGGTCGCGCGGCGTCCGGCTTTTGCAGCATTTCGTACGGCTTCGAATAGCCCCGGCGCAGATGCACGAGATCGTCGATCTCGGCCCCGGCGTAGGGCTCGAACTCGTTCCAGCCGTGCTCTTTCACGTAGTCTCGATCGACACCGTCGCAGATGCGGCGCAGGCTGCATCGCCCGCACTTCTCGCCCTGGCACATGTTGTAGGCGTCGCGCGTGTCGACGTCGCGGGGATGCTTCGCGAGATACTCCTCGAGCGTACGATGGAAGAGGAAGGGCCTGCCGCCATACGGCGTGCCTTCGATGCGCGCACCACGCGTTCCGTTTCGCCATTCGTACGGATCGAGCTGCACCTGCTTGTAGCCGACGATGTTTCGTTCCAGTCCGCGCATCGCACAGTACGGCGCGTAGCGAACGTTGACGCCTTTGCCCGCCCCCTCGAGGATGGCGACGGCCTCGCGAAGATGCGGGGCGAGATCCGCGTAGCGCGCCTTGTGGCGCACGCCGTCCGCCGGATTCTGCCGCCAGCCCCATTCGAGTTTCATCACGATGAAGCTGTGGAAGCGAACGTTTCGCTGCGCGAGGTAGCGCGCGATCGCCGGCAGGTTTTCGTAGTTGTACTGCTGCACCACGGTGTTGGTGGTGTACGTCATCCCGATCGCGTCGAGCTGTTCCATCGTGTTCTTCAGCGGCTCGAGCTGTGCCTTCGTCAGCTCGCGGAAGAGCGCCGGATCGTCGGCGTGGAAGGAAAACAGAAAGTCGCTGAGACCGGCGTCCAGCAGATCGTCCAGCAGGCGTCTCCCGGTTCGCTTGTTCGTGCGCAGGGTGAACTGGCCGAGCGTGATCAGGCGCGCGCGAATGTCCGCGACGTCTTCGATGTGACGAATCAACTCGCAGATCTGCGGATGCAGCGCCGGCTCGCCACCGGTCACGTCGCAGTGCGTGAGGCCCCAGCTCCGAAAGTCGTCGGCGAGCGCGCAGCATTCGTCGAGCGGGCGGTACGGCAGCGTGCGCAGCGCGTGAAACTGCTCGTCGTGCCCATCGAAGTGACTGTAGTAACAGAACTTGCAGGAGTGAGGGCAGCTCAATCCCACGTCGAGCACTCCGGTCGGACTGAGCTGCCCGATCGGATGCAGGCGGATCTCGCGTTCGAGGCTGTACATGGCGGGTCGCTCCTCGGCGCCCGACGGGCGCAGGGTTCACCGGACCCGTGATCGGCAGGAACCCGGGATCGCTTGACCCCGCCGGCGGTTGGGGTTCGATCTGCCCGCGCGCGGGGCGGCAGCGCCCGGCTATGCGAGGTCGTCGAGCAGCGTGCGGACCTTGTGCGTCAGCGCGGCCAGACTGAAGGGCTTTTGCAGGAATGCGTCGGTCGCTTCGATCACGCCGTGACGCACCACGGCGTCGTCCGTGTAGCCCGACATGTAGAGTACGCGCGCCGCCGGGTGTCGCTTCAGCACCTGCTTCGCGACTTCGCGGCCGCCCATCTCGGGCATCACCACGTCGGTCAGCAGCAGATCAATCGGACGAGAGGACTGCTCCGCCACGCGAATGGCTTCGCGCCCTCCATTTGCTTCGAGCACTTCGTAACCCTGTTGTTCGAGCGCGATGCGCGCGATCCGGCGTACCGCGGGCTCGTCCTCCACCAGCAACACGGTCTCGGTACCGTGCGCCGGGGGCGGCGACGCATCCGCGACCTCCCGGGGCACGGCCGCTTCCTCGGCGGCGGGGAGAAAGAGCGTCATCGTGGTGCCGTGTCCGGGCTCGCTCCAGACGTGCAGGTGCCCGCCGTACGAACGCACGATTCCGTAGACGGTCGCGAGACCGAGCCCCGTCCCCTTGCCCACCTCCTTGGTGGTGAAGAACGGTTCGAAGATTCGGGACTTCGTCTCTTCGTTCATTCCAGAGCCGGTATCGGAGACGGCGAGCCTCACGTAGCGCCCCGGTCGCCCGTGCGTTCCGACGCCGAGATCGGTTGCCTGCAGCTCCACGTCCCTCGTCTCGATCGTGAGCCGCCCGCCCGTCGGCATGGCGTCGCGCGCGTTGAGCGCGAGATTCATGATCGCCTGCTCGAACTGGCCGGGATCCACCTTCAACCCGTGAACGCCGGGTGCGAGGTCGAGCGCCAGCGTGACGTCTTCGCCGAGCAGGCGACGCAGCATGCGGCCGATCTGCTGCACCGCCTCGTTCGGATCGATCCGTTTCGGTTCGACGATCGTCTTTCGGGTGAAGGCCAGTAGCTGCGCCGTCAGACTCGCCGCGCGCTTGCCGGCATCGTGAATCGCTGCCAGAGACTCGCGTCGCGGATCCGACGCCGAACACTCCTCGGCGAGAATCTCCACCTCGCCGTTGATGATGGTGAGGATGTTGTTGAAGTCGTGCGCCACGCCTCCCGCGAGCTGACCGAAGGCATCCATCTTCTGGGAATGCCGGTATTGCTCTTCGAGCAGACGCTGCTCCGTCACGTCGGTCTGCACGCCGACGTAGTGAGTCACGCGCCCGCCATCACGGATCGGCGCGATGCTGAGCGCGTTGCGGAAGCGGCTTCCGTCCTTGCGGTGGTTGAGCAACTCGACCGCGACTTCGCGCCCCTCGCGCACCGCCTGCCGAACGGTCTCCACCGCCGCGGGATCCGTGTCCTCGCCTTGCAAGAACCGGCTGCTGCGCCCGAGCACCTCCGACGCGTCATAGCCGGTCAATCGCTCGAAGGCCGGGCTGGCGTACACGATCGGATTGTCCGGCTGCGTGGCATCCGTGATCAGGATGCCCTGCGAGACCGCCTGAATCGCTCGATCTCGCAACCGCAACTCGGCGATCGCGGCTTCGCGATCGGTCACGTCGACGGCCGACGGCACGAGATGAACGAGATTTCCGAACTCGTCGCGCAGCGCCGCGACCTGAAGGTCGAACATCACCGCGCGACCGTCGGCGAGCCGCACGGTCACGTCTCCGCGCGTCTGCCAGCCGGCCGCAGCTCGTTCGACGGCGGTCCGAACGGTTTCCGCCGCGTCGGCGTCGTCCTTCCACCAAACACACTCCCACAGCTTCCGGCCGACGACGTCCTCGAGCAGAAGCCCCGCACGTTCGAGCGGCGCACGATTCACGTACACCACGCGGCCGTCGGGCTCGAGCAATCCGACGAAGGCGTAGAGATGATCGAGCAAACTTCGAAGACGGGTTTCGCTCTGGCGCACGGCCTGCTCCGCCCGCTTTCGATCGTCGACGTCGGTGTTGGTTCCGAACCACTTGACTCGCCGGCCGTCGGCGTCGTGCAGCGGAACGGCGCGGGTATCGAACCAGCGGTACACGCCGTCCGCGCGGCGAATCCGGAACTCCGCCTGAAAGGCCGCTCCCGCCGCGACCGCCACGGCCCAGCTCGCTGCCGTCGGCTCGCGATCGTCGGGATGAAGCTGGGCGAGCCATCCGTCACCGAGTTGTTCGGCCGCGGACACTCCCGTGTAGAGCACCCACTGCGGCCCCAGATAGTCACACGCACCGGCCGGCGTACAGGTCCACGTCAGTTGAGGGACGTGCTCGCTCAGTTCGCGAAAATGCCGCTGACTCGCGCGCAGCGCGCACGCGGTGCGATGCGCCTCGATCGCGACGGAGGCGAGATGCACCGCTCGGCTCGCGACGAGTTCCACACGCTCGCCCGGGGGGCCCACGCGCGTCGCGTGAACCGCGAAGACACCGAGTACGTCGCGGGCTTCCGCCTCCTCGCTTCGTGGCGCCGACAGCACGGGAAACGCGCAACACGCCCGAAGCCCGTGCCGAAGCGCGAGGTCGCGATGCTCCTTCCAGAGCGGATTGGTCGCGATGTCGTCTGCGAGCACCGGCGCGCGCCGCCACGCGACGGATCCGAAGAATCCAGCCTCCGGCCCGATGGCGAGTCCGTCGAACGCCGCCGCGTACGCGTCGGGCAGGCTGCCCTTTGCACCCGTTCGCAGGCAGCCGGTCTCGCCGTCGAGCAACAGGATCGAACACAGGGTACCGGGCAGATGGTGCTCGACGGTGCCAGCGATTTCGCCGAGCAGACCGGAGAGTGGAGTGCCGGTCGCGATGCGCTCGAGAATCCGGCTCTGATCGCCGGCGAGGGCCTCCGCCTGCCGGCGCGCCGTGATGTCGAGATGTGCGACCACCACGCGCCCGGAGCCGCCCGGTAGCGGAGTCACGCAAAGCAAGAACCAGCGAGGTCGATCCGGCGCATCGCACGGATACTCGAGTTCGAAACGCGCACGTTCCCCGCGCATCACGCTGGCGATCCCGGCGAGCGCGCTTCGCGCCTCGTCGCATCCCGCGACGACGGCCGCGCGACGACAGGCCGCGAGATAGTCGTCCCCGATCTCGGCACGGACGATCGATCGACGCTCGGCGGGCGTGTTGTCGTCGGCAAATCGCCGCCACGCTTCGTTCACGGCGAGGATCCGACCGTCGAAATCGAGAACCGCGACGTGCGCATCCATGGCGTCGAGCACGTCGCGTTCGAATCCGCGCGCCGCGCGCTCCGCGGCGAGCGCAGTCTCGAGGGCTGCGATGCGCGCGCTTGCCGCTGACAGCGCGGAATCGACGTGCATGTCGAATCTTGTAACTGGCGGTTCGTGCGCTGTCATGCGGGATCGATCGCTCTCCGAACTCGCTCAGGAACCATGGAACTCCGGTGTCACGAAACCCCGGGAACCTCCGCCAGCAGGAGACGAATCGTCGCGATCGCGAATCCGAGTGCTCCCGGACGCGCAGTGGCCGGTCGCCTCTACGCAGGACGGGGCGTTTTCCCCGTCCTGCACCTCGATCTGGAAGGTCGTGTGGTCGATCGCGAAGCGCTCGCGCGCGAGGGACACGAGTCGGGCGAGCATCGGCGCGGGATCGATCCCGGGCGCGACGTCGACGTGCGCGCTCACCGCGTGATAGCCCGATGTCAGCGTCCAGACGTGAAGGTCGTGCACACCCACCGCCCCGGGCAACGCTCGCATCTCGTTCGCCAGCCGCGACACATCGATGTGTCGCGGCGCGGATTCCATCAGAACGTCCACCGACGAACGCACGAGGCGAACAGCCGACCCGAGCACGAGCGCGGCGATCGCAAAGGCCACGATCGGATCCGCGAGGCGCCAGCCGAACGCTTCGATCGCGAGCGCGGCAAGGATCGCGCCGACCGATCCGAGCGCGTCCGCCACCACGTGCAAGAAGGCGGCGTGCACGTTCAAACTTTCGCGGCTCCCCCGATGCAGGAGCACGGCGGAGACGAGGTTGGCCACGAGACCCGCCACCGCGATCCAGAACATCGGCCGGGCGGCGACGTCCGGGGGCATGGCGATCCGCTGCATCGCCTCGAACGCGATGAGCAGCGCGGTCAGCGTCAGTGCGATGCCGTTCGCCAGCGCGGCGAGGATCTCGGTGCGCAGCCAGCCGAAGGTCTTGTCGGGCGTCGGCGCGCGCTCGGCGAGGCGCAACGCGAAGAGGGCGAGCGCGAGACCGGCGACGTCCGTCGCCAGATGCCCGGCGTCGGCGAGCAGAGCGAGGCTGCCCGTCCAAAGCCCTCCCGCGATCTCGATCGCGAGAAAACTGGCCGTGATCGCGAGCGCAGCGCGCAACGAAGACCGGTCGCGACCGCGACGCTCGGCATCGGCGTGCGCCCGCGAATCGCTCACGTGAACCAGCTCCGGCGGTACTCGAGTCCCTCGCGGACGAGACACGCAATCTCTTTTTTCACTCGCTCGACCTTCTTCTCGACCAGCGCATCGTCTTCGTTGGGATCGCCCTCGAAACGAAGCGGCTCCCCGAAGCGAATCCGAAATTTCACCGGCAGCGGCAGGAAACCGGCGAGGCCGAGCCACGGAAACGTCAGCGTCACCGGAAACGCAGGAGAACCGAAGAGGCGCCCGACCGCGGGCAGGTTCGCGAGACAGGGTGATTGCTCCTCTGCTCCCACGATACCGACCGGCACGATCGGCGTGTCG
>CAZDHU010000127.1:0-1959 GCA_964505355.1 uncultured Myxococcaceae bacterium
AGGACGCTGCACCAGATCTTGGAAGCGAAGATGGAGTGCGAAGCCGAGACGAACGCGCAGTGCGGAACGATCACGGATCAAGCCGTGGTCAGCGGGACTTGTCTGCCCACTTGACAGGGAGAGGCCTCATAGGTGTTGGGCGGCGCGTTACTCAACGCGGCGCGCCAGAAGCGCGACCACAGGGAAGCCGACGAGCAAGGATAGGCTGAGAGTCTGCCAGACGTTGCGCTGGAACCGATTCTTGGGCGTCTCTGGTCGGAGGAGGTTGTAAGTGAACAAGGCGACGCGGTCGAGGAGCCAGAGGAAGAGCCGTCCAAAGACGACCGTGCCGGGGATCTCGACGGATCCTCGACCGACGGCGAAGGCAAGCGAACCCGATTCTGCTGCTCGCGCTGCCAACACGACAACACAGAGCGTTGCAAACATCGCTGCGTGGACGAACTTGCGGTCGATGTGAGTCTCCACGGCGCGCCGCCCAACAGGTCTTCGACCGAACTCACTCCTCGCCTTGCGCAGCGAACGGCCCCCGAAGCGAATTCGGCCGCGAAATCAATCGTACGTGCCGTCCACGACCCAATCGCCGCGCAAGAGATCGCGGCGCAGGCGGATCAGCGCGTCGTCTTCGGTGCGCACGTCGAAGTGATCGAAGGCGAAACGGGTGTCCGACCACCAGTGGCCCGTCGTGCGCCAGGGGCCTGCGGCTTCGAGGACGCGTCCGCTGGCCGGTCGGCTGCGGATCCAGCGCGGGCGATCGCCTTCGCGTCGCACTTCGGCCGGGGCCGGCGGACGCAGTACGCGCAGCACCAGTGTCCCCGTTTCGTTCGGGGCGGCGTCGAACGCGCGCGGCGGCTGCGCGGCGCCGGCCGTGCGCGGTCGCGGAGGAGTTCGAAGAAAGGGTGCGAGCGAGAGGGCATCGGGGTGCAGGTCGTCGGGGATCTGCGGTGTGCCCACGCGGCCTTCGCCGCACAGGGCTTCGAGTTCGGCGACGAGACGGGCGAGTACGGCCGGCGCGGGGCCGGCGGGCCGAAACAGATCGAGCTGGTCTCGTCGCGGGGCGGCGCCGATGGCGCCGAGTGCGACGCGAATCACGGGAGCCGCCAGGGGCTGGCGTTCGAGGGCGAGCCGGAGAAGACCGATCAGGGCGCGCACGTCGTTCGTCGGAGACGACACCGAAATGTGTCGGGTTTCGCGGCCACCGCCTTCGAGTCCGAGTTCGAGCACCAGTGAGCCGGCCACGTGTCCGTGCAGAGCGAGTCGTTCGAGGCATCGATCGAGCAAACCGCTCGAGACGAACGCGAGCGCATCGAGACGGTCGATCGGTGCATCGAGGTCGATGGCTTCCGGCGGCGTGTCGTCTTCGCACGACGGCAGCGGCAGCGCATCGGTCTCGCCGTGAGCGAGCGCGAGCAATGGCACGACGCCGGCACCCAGTCGAGTGACGAGCCCGCGCCGCGGAAGCCGCGCGAGATCGCCGAGGCAGCGCACTCCGAACCGCGCGAGCGCGGCCAGCAGCGCATCGCCGGCGTCGAACAGATCGATCGACAGCGCGGCCAGCCCTTCGCCGTCGCCTCCCGGCGGAATCACCCGGATCTCTCCGTCGCCCGGCGAGCACGAGTCGGGCGCGTGTTGATCACGCACGAGTGTCGCGCGCGGGGCGCGCGCGGGAGTCGAGTCTGCGGTGCAGAGAGGCATCGCGCCCGGAGCACGCACGGAGATCGCGCCGGCGGCGCGAAGAGGCGTCGCGTTCGGGGCGCGAGAGAGCGGCTCGTTCGAACGCAGTGCGTTCTGCGCGATCTGTCGTGCCGCGGCGAGCGATGCCGCGCGAGAATCCGCCACGGCCGCGACGGCGGGCAGGCCGATCGCGGCAGCGCGTGCGACGAGCGCACTGGCCAGTCCGGTTTCGGAGTGAAACAGCGCGGCGATGCCCGTGGCGTCGAGGTGCACGGCGGCTTCGGTCCA
>CAZDHU010000128.1:0-1723 GCA_964505355.1 uncultured Myxococcaceae bacterium
CGTCGGCAACGCCCGCCGCCCCTCGGTGCTCTTCAGCGCCAAGCTGGGCGGCCTCCGCCTCGCCGAGCTCTTCCTCAAGAACGATCCCCCGTCCGCCCGCGACTTGAAGCCGCTCAAGCGCCACATCGAGCAGGGCCTTGCCCCCCTCGCCCGTCGCGTCCGCGACACGACTTTCTCCCGATGCATCTGCACCTCCGGCTCCTTCGAGTGCATGGCCCGAATGTGCCTGTTGCGTCGTGGGCAAGCTCCACCGGACGGTTCCGGCCAGATGAAAATCTCCCGTGCCGAGTTGAAAGACCTCCTCGCCGATCTCGCCGGCCGCACCAACGAGCAAAAGCTCCAGATGCCCGGCATGGACGCCAAGCGTGTCTCCACCCTCGTCCCCGCCGCCACTACGCTGCTGGAAATCGGCAAGCTGTTCAACGTCACTGACTATGAGTTCTGCGACATGGCCCTCCGCGAAGGCATCATCATCGACCATATCGCCCACAGTCGCGCCCACCTGCTAGCCCGCGCGACCTGGCCTGACCCCAGAACAAGAAGCATCATCGAACTGGCCGAGCGCTGTCAGTACCATCGCGCCCACGCCGAACAGGTCCGCCGCCTCGCCAACAGCCTTTTCGATCAGCTCGCCCCGCTTCACGGCCTGGAAGACTGCTTCAAAGAGCTGCTGGGCTTCGCCTGCGTTCTCCACGACATCGGCTACCTCATCGGCCACTCCGGTCACCACAAGCATTCCTACTACCTCATCCGCAACGGCGGCCTCAAGGGCTTCAACGAAGGCGAAATCGAACTCATCGCCAACCTCGCTCGTTACCATCGAAAGGGACGCCCGCGAAAGGATGACTACAGCTACGCCCATCTCGACCGCGAAAGTCGTCGGGCCTTCAAAAAGCTGATCCCCATCCTTCGCCTCGCCAATGCCCTCGATCGCACTCACTACTCTGTCGTGCGCTCGGTGAAGTGCAGCCTTCTCGATGATCGCGTGACGCTTGAGGTGCAGGCCGAGCAGGACTCGGAACTGGAAATATGGACCGCTCGTCGTCAGGCGGAACACTTCGAGAGGCAATACGGCATCGCGCTGGAAGTCAGTCCGCCTCAGGCCATCGCCAAGGGAGATGAGAACTCATGACCAACAGTGAGCTGCTCTTGCAGCCGCATAACTACCCCGGCCGACTCATCATCGTCGAAGGCATCGACGGGTCCGGCAAAAGCACGCAGATCCGCCTCGTCCAGCGCTGGCTGGTCAGTCTCGGCTACAACGTGTTCTTCACCGAGTGGAACTCCGCCGATCTGGTCAAGAAAACAACCAAGCGCGGCAAGAAGAGCCGCAGCCTCACCCCGACCACCTTCAGCCTCCTCCACGCGACCGACTTCGCCCATCGCCTCGTCAGCAACATCCTGCCGCCCCTCAAGGCCGGCATGATCGTCCTCGCCGACCGTTACGTGTACACCGCCTATGCACGCGATCATGTCCGCGGCTGCGACCGCAACTGGGTTCGAAAAGTCTACGGCTTCGCGCCAAAGCCCGACATCGCCTTCTACTTCAAAGTCCCCATCGAAGTCTCCCTCAAACGCATCACCATGGCCCGTCAGGTACTCAAGGACTTCGAAGCAGGCATGGACCTGCAACTCCATCCCGACCCCATGGAAAGCTTCCGCCTCTTCCAGGGCATGATCCTCGAAGAGTACGACCGCATGAGCGCCGAGAACGACTTCTGTG
>CAZDHU010000129.1:0-2540 GCA_964505355.1 uncultured Myxococcaceae bacterium
GGCGGGGCTCTCGGTGGGCGCCGTGCGTTTCATCTGAGGAGGCACAGCCGCCATGATCAAGGGTCGCGACTTCGTGTTGAAGATCGGCATGGGCGACGGCCCGCCGGAAACGTTCCAGACGATCGGTGCACTTCGCGCGACGTCGTTCGAGGTCAACAACTCGACGATCGACGTCTCGACCAAGGACACGCTCGCGGGTTACACGAAGCTGTTCCCGGGTGGCGCCATCAAGACGATGAGCATCTCGGGTGACGGCATCTACGACGAGAGCTCGGCGTCGATCGCGCGGCTGCGGTCCGTTCTCATGTCTACGAATCCCGCGGCAAACTTCCGCCTCGTGGTTGGCGACGGGAATCGCTACATCGGCGAGTTTCAGGTGACGAGCTTCAGCGAAGATGGCCCGCACGACGGGGTGGTCTCCTACCGGATCAGCCTGCAGAACACGCAGGACGTGACCTACGAGGCCGGCTCCTGATGTGGCGCCGCGTAGCCGTGACGGTGCCCGGTGTCGGCGGCGTCGAAGGACGTGGCCGCCAGACGGAGTCGCTCGACTTCGCATCGGTCTCGCTCGCGTGGACGCAGCAGCTTGCGGACGCGCTGGTGCGCGGAGCGAAGATCGAATCGGGGGGCGAGACGTACTACGTCCACGGAGCGAACGACCCGGGAGAGCGGCACGAGGTCCTCGAGGTGCTGATCGGACGCGCGCCCGCTCCGCCGCTATTCGCGGAGGATCGCGCGCCGGCTGTGTCTGTCGGAACTCTGCTCACGAGGCGCCATGTCCGCACCGACAAGTGATCCCCGCGGTGAGGTGAAGATCGAGCTGTCGGGGGTCTTGCACGTGGCGCGCGCGACATTCGGCGCGGTGCTCGAGATCGAGCGCGAGCTCGCGCCGGTCGGCTCGCTCGCGCGGCGTTTGTCGAGCGGCGTCGTCTCACTTACTGACGTCGCACGCGTCTTCTTCGAGTGCATCAAGGCAGCTTCCACAGGTGCCGGCGGCCGGTATGACGGCCCGAGATTCGAAGCGGTCGGGCAGTCGGTGCTCGAGCGTGGCCTTGCGACGTGTCTTTCCGAGTACGATCGACTCCTCACCTACATGCTCAGAGGCGGCGAGATCGACGAGGGAAAAGCGCCGGCGCCCGCGCCGGAGGACCTGACGACGGGCGCTTCCCGCACCGCCGCTTCCTCGGCATCGCAGTAGCGCTCTGGGGCGTCTCTCCGGCCGAGTTCTGGGCGATGGCGGTGCCCGAGTGGTGGGCGTCGTTCGACGTTTACCGAGAGGCGAACGGCGTCCAGAGCGCCGCCTCCGGGAAGTTCTCGCGCGAAGAAGTCGCTGAGATGCGCGAGATGATCGCGGAGGCGAAGCGCAACGATGGCCAGTGAACTCGAACGGCTGCTCGTAAAGATCGACGCGGACGTGACGGGTCTCAAGCAGGGCCTGCTCGTCGCCGAGGGCCGGGTCAAGTCGAGCGCATCGAACATGCGGTCGAGCTTCGCTGGGCTGAAGAACTCGATCTCCGGGGTGCAGGGCGCGATCGCCGCGATCTCGGGGGCCGCGCTCGTCGGCATCGGCGCCAGCATTGGGCGGATGGCGACTGACGCGCTCTCCGCGGCTGATGACCTGCAGGATGCGGCCGACCGGATCGGGATCGGCACCACCGCGCTGCAGGAGATGCGCTTCGCAGCGGATCAGGCCGGGATCGGCGCGCAGGCGCTTGATGGTGCGCTCGCGAAGCTGTCGAAGAATCAGTCCGCGGCGGCAGCCGGCGGAAAGAAACAGGCCGAATCCTTCGAGGCGCTTGGCGTAGCGATCACGACCGCGAGTGGCGCACTCGTTCCGATCGAGGACCTGATCCCGCGCATCGCAGACGGACTCGCCGGGATGGCGAATCAGCAGGACCGGCTCAACGTCGCCTCGACGCTCTTTGGCCGCGAGGCAGGCGCAAAGCTGCTGAATGTGCTGCAGGAGGGGGCTCCCGCGTTCGATGCGATGAGGGAGAAAGCTCGCGCGCTCGGCATCGTGATGGACGAGGACGTCGTGCGCAGCGCGGCGGAAGCGTCCGATGAGCTCGACGCGCTGAAGATGGCAGCCGGGATGCAGCTGAACGAAGCCCTCGCATCGCTGGCGCCGACCCTGACGGATCTGGCGCAGAAGTTCGTGCAGGTGGCTCGCGATGTGAACCGCGTCGTGCAGAGCTTCAAGGATCTCGACGAACAATCGAGCGAGGTGCTCGCGACGCGATTCGCACGGCTTCAGGCCCAGATCAACGCGATGAAACTGGTTGGTCCCGGCGCGGGAGACCCGGAGCAGCTGCGCGCGGCAGAGCGCGAGATGGCGGAGATTCTGGCTGCGCTGGAGAGGAAGCAGGCCGAGCGCGCGAAGAAGGCCGAGGAGCGGAACTCGCAGCGCGCCGCCGGCGGCGCTCCGACCGCGCTTCCGAAGCACGACTCCTCCGGCAAGGAGCGGGCCAGCCGCCGCGCTTCGTTCTTCGATTCGCTCGACACGGAGGCTGCCGCGGCGACAGGATCGAAGCTCGCGCAGA
>CAZDHU010000130.1:0-6850 GCA_964505355.1 uncultured Myxococcaceae bacterium
CACCCGCTCGACCAGGAGCCGTATTACATCGGCATCTTCCTGGTCGGCGCGTATCAGGAGATCCTCGGCGACCTGCACAATCTCTTCGGAGACACGGATGCCGTGCACGTGCGGCTCGACGAAGGCGGCGGCTACGTGGTCGATCACGTGGTCGAAGGCGACACGGTGACCGAGGCGCTCTCCTACGTGCAGTACGACCGGGGCAGCCTGATCGAAAAGGTGCGCCAGACCATCGAATCCGCGCTGCGCGCGGGCACGATCTCGCTCGAAGACAGCGCGCGGCTGCGCAAACGCTACGAGCAGGGGCTCGCCGAGTACACCTATCTCGTGCGCGACGACTTCGTTCCGCGCTGATCGGGAGGCGTCCGATCGCCGGACTCGCGAGCGCACGGGAAATCGCCTCGAGGCCGAGCGTCGCCAGCGCGCACGGGGCCACGCGCGAGCGCGGTTCTCGGCGGCGCGGTCAGCGAACGACCTCCGCGCGCCACTGCGCCCAGCGCACCATCGCACCCAGTGCCTGCACCGCGCGGTGCGCACTCGGGTAGCAGAGCCGGCCCCCCTCGCGAACGCCGAGCGGACCCGCGTTGCCGTAGTCGCGGTCGGTGTAGACGAGCTCGGTCGCGACCAGCACGGGTTTCCCGTGTCGTTCGCTGGCCTGCTTCGCTGCCTCCGCATAGCGCCGATCCTGCCGCTCGTGATACTCGGCGATCCGATCGAGGCCGTAGCCCGGAAAGAACTCACCACTGCGAAACGCCTGCGCCTGGTTCGACTGGATGCCGATGCCGAGAAAGATCACGGCGTCGATCTCCGCGTGCGCGCAGACGAGATCCATCACCTGCGGAATCGTGTCGCGGGTCTCGCCACCGGCGAGATCGATCGGGTTGTTGCGACTCCAGCGCGGCGGCACCAGCGCATCGATCGCGCGCCGCAGATCGTCCGGCAGCGGAACGAGGGAGAGGCCTTCGGCGGCGCAGGCGTCGGCCGCCAGCACGCCCCAGCCGCCGGCGGACGTGAAGACGACGACACGCCGGCCACGCGGAATCGGCTGCGTGGCGAAGGTCGCCGCCCACTCGAAGGCCTGTTCGACGGTCGGAGCACGCACGATGCCCGCCTGCCGCGCGACGCCGTCGAACACGCGGTCGTCGGTGGCGAGCGACCCCGTGTGGCTCGCCGCCGCACGCGCGCCCTCCGCGGCGACGCCGCCTTTGACCACCACCAGCGGCTTCTCGCGCGAAAGCGCCGACGCCGACGCACGAAAGTGTCGGCCTTCGGGAACGCCTTCGAGATAACTGAGCACGACGCGCGTCCCGTCGTCGGCGGCGAAGTACTCGAGAAAATCCGAGAGACCGGTCTGCGCGGAGTTTCCGCAGGAGACGGCGTGCCGCACGCCGGCGCCCGTCAGCACGGAATAGTTGAGAAACGAAGACACGAGATTCCCGCTCTGGCTCGCCACGCTGATCGCGCCGGCGGGCGGGTACGGGGCGACGATCTGCGCGCACATCGACTCGGCGGTCGAGACGACGCCCTGACCGTTCGGCCCGGCGACGAGGATTCCGAGTTCGTTCGCGGTCGCGACCAGCTCGCGTTCTCGCGCGCGGCCCGCTTCGCCGGCTTCGCCGTAGCCCCCGCTCGCGACGAACGCCGCGCGCACGCCCACCTTCGCGCAGGCACGCAGCAGCGTCAGATTGACCTCGTTCGGCGTGCAGACGAACACGAGGTCGGCGCGACCGTCGGGCACCTCCGAAACGTCACGCAGGCAGGTGCGTCCCAGCACCTCGGCCCCGTCGCGATTGACCGGAAAGATTTCGCCGCGGTAACCGAAGCGCAGCAGGTTGTGAAGCGCGACGAAGCCGAACTTGCCGGGATGGCTCGACACGCCGGCGACGATCACGCCACGCGGATGAAAGAGCGGCCGAAAGCGCTCGATCACCTGCACACGCGAACGCGGCGCGCGTTCGGGCGGCGCGAGCTCGGGCTCGCCGAGAACCACCAGCGCGTCCACCGCCACCGGCGTCGCCTCGCGCACGATGAGCGGATTGACGTCGATGCTGCGCACGTCCGGACGCGAGAGGCCCGCACGGGCGAGCGCCAACAGCACGTCGGCGAGCGCCTCTTCGTCGATCGGCGGATCGCCGCGAAACGGTCGCGTCAGCAGATGGCTCGCACGCAGTCCGCGCAGCATCCGCCGTGCGTCGCCACGCTCGAGCGGCGCCGCGGCGAAGACCACGTCGCCGAGCGCCTCGGTCAGAATGCCGCCGAGCCCGAGCAGCACGCAGGGACCGAATCCGGGGTCGCGCACGAAGCCGGCGATCAACTCGCGACGGCCCTTCACCATCTCGGCCACCAGCAGCGAGACTTCGCCGTCTTCCGGGCGCGCCTTCGCCAGCAGTTCGGCGGCCGCCGCCTCGACGGCCGCTTCGTCGACGAGACCGAGTCGCACGAGATCGCGCTCGGTCTTGTGCGCGATCGCGTCGCCGCAGAGCTTGAGCACGACGGGGAATCCGATCGCGCGCGCCGCCGTCACGGCGCCCGCCGGCGTCCCCGCACGCTGCTCGCGCGCACACGGCAGCCCCTGTTCGGCGAGCCACTGCTTCGACGCGTATTCGGAGAGGGTGCGGAGATCGGTGGTGGGCGGGCTGGCCATCGGCGCTCCTCGCGGTGTTCGGCGCGGGCGGCAGCGTAGGCGAGCGCGCCGGGAAGAGCACCGGCGATGACGCGCGTGCAGAAGGATCGAGAGCGTCGCCGGAAACTCGTCTCGCGATCGCGGAGCGTCAGCCCGCCCGCGGCCTCGATCCCGCGCGAACGCACGCCACACGCCCACTCGCGCTCAACCGACGATCAGAATCCGAGATTCTCGTGGCGCGAGCGCGATCAGGCGCGAGAGCACGTTGCCGCGCAGCACGCGCCAGAGGGTTCCGCGCTGCGAGGTGCCGACGAAGATCGCATCGCAGCCGAGCGTGCGCGCCGCGGTCGCGATCGCTTCGCCGACGTCCTGCGCGAGGCGCCAGATGGGCACGGCGGTGAAGCCGCGTTCTTCGAGCCAGCGCACGGCCTCTTCGAGCACCTCGTTCGCGTCGCGCGAGGGCACGATGTCGCGCGGCACGAAGAGCCCCGGGACTTCCTCGACGAAGAGGACGGCGACGTCTTCCTGTTTCGCCCCGGCGAGCCGCGTGGCCACTTCTTCGAGCAGCCGCGCGTTCGATCCGCGCAGGCAGACGAGCGTGCGCGGCGCATAGGTCGGCCGCAGATCCTGTGCCTCCTGCAGCGTGAGAATGCGCGCGGCCGCCGGCTTTCCGGCCGCGATTCGCTCGGCTTCTTCGGTCGTCACGTCGGGGCCGCGGCGCCCGCGGCCGATGCGCAGTTCGCCGCGGTGCACGAGTCCGTAGCCCAGCATGAGCAGCGTGAGCGAGCCGCCGAAGAGCGTGGCCTGCGGCTTTTCGAACAGGTTGGTCACGAAGGCGACCACGATCAGCAGCGTGGTCGCGATGCCCACCGAGAAGACCACACCGGTGCGGCCTTCGGAGATGCGGACGCGATCGAGGGCGGACGACGAGAGCACGAACGCGCCGAGCAGACCGAAGGCATAGAGATCGCCGAGAATGCCGATGTCGCCGCGGGTGACGACGAGCACGACGATCGGCACCAGCACCGCCGCGATGATCGCGATGTGCGGCGTGCCGAAGCGATGATGCCGCTTCATCAGCGCACGCGGCAGAAACTCTCCGTCCGCGAGTGCACCAAAGACGTGATACGCGCCGACGATCGCCGTGTTGGCCGCGAAGAGCAGCAACGCCGACGCGGTCAGCACGATGATCGCGCGCAGCGGCGCGCCACCGGTCGCGTACGCGAGCTCGGATTGCAGCGCATCGGGATTGGCGGAAGCGACGTCGAGCAGATTGGTGGCGAATGCGGTGAGCAGAGGGGCGGTGAGCAGCACCGCGAGCACGACGAGGGTCATCGCCATTGCGCCCGTGCGCAGTCGCGGCGTGCGCATCGCCGGCGAGATCTGGGCCAGCGATTCGAGCCCGCTGAAGGCGAGCCAGGCGCCCGAATAGCCGACGACGGCCTGCGCGATCGGAATCGATCCCGCCGCCGCGAGCGAATCGCCGATCTTCGTCCAGGCGGCCGCGTCGATCGTCAGCCCGGTGACGGCGAGCAGCGCGAGCAGACCGGCGAAGGCGAAGGCGGCGATTCCCGCGCTGACCTGCGCGGATTCGCGAATGCCGACCCAGTTGAGCACGCCGAGCAGCAACAAACCGCCGATCGAGAGTGCGGGCACGAGGCCGGCGAGCCCGGGCGCCAGCGAGGCGAGATACGTGAAGCCGGAGACGGCGGAGATCGCGGCCGTGAGAAAGTAATCGACGAGGATCAACATCCCGCCGAGTGCGCCGACGCGCGGGCCAAACGCTTCGTCTGCCACCGAGACGACGCCTCCACCTCCCGGGTAGCGCGCCGCGATTTCCGTGTACTTCCCGGCCAGCAGCACGAAGGCGATGCTGGTCGCCAGCACGAAAGTCGCCGAGCTCGCTCCAACGTCGCGGTAGAGGATGCCGGGGACGTAGTAGATGCTGGTGCCGATGTCGGCATAGACGATCGCCCAGCAAAGGAGCGGGCCGAGGCTGCGCAACTGGGCCGGGGTCGATGGTCCGGGAGAGTTCACGGGGCGGCAGCGTATCGAGCGATCGTCGCTTCGCCACCGCTGCGGGGTCGATCTGCCGGGCGCGATCGGCCGGTCCCGAGGGGGGCGCGACCCCGGGCGAACTCTCGGCCGCCCGGGGTGCGCGCGACGGACTCAGCAGGCTTCGAACAGGCCCGCGGCGCCCATGCCGCCGCCGATGCACATGGTCACGATGCCATAGCGGCCGTTGCTGCGGCGCAGCTGGTTCAGCACCTGCGCGGTCATGCGCGAACCCGTCATGCCGTAGGGGTGGCCGATCGAGATCGAGCCGCCGATCGGGTTCAGTTTCTCGAGCGGGATCTCGAGCTGGCGCTGGCAGTAGAGCAGCTGCGAGGCGAAGGCTTCGTTGAGTTCGACGATGTCGACGTCCTTCATCGAGAGCCCCGCCTGCTTCAGCAGTTTGGGAACGGCGAAGACCGGCCCAATGCCCATTTCTTCGGGCCGGCATCCTGCCACCTGGAAACCACGATAGATGCCGAGCGGCCGGAGGCCGAGCGCCTTCGCGCGCTCCGCGCTCATCAACACGGTCGCCGACGCGCCGTCGGAGAGCTGCGACGCGTTGCCGGCGGTCACCGTCCCGCCTTCCTTCTTGAACGCCGGCGGCAGCTTCGCGAGCCCGTCGAGCGTGGTGTCGGGCCGATTGCACTCGTCCGTCGTCACCCGCACGTTTTCTTCGATCGTGACGCTGCCGTCCTTCTGCTTGACGCCGCGCTTTTCGACCGTGATCGGTTCGATGTCGTCGAGCAGACCCGCCTTCTGTGCGGCGGCCGTGCGCTGCTGCGAGACCAGCGCGTAGGCATCCTGATCTTCGCGCGAGATCTTGTACCGCTCGGCCACGATCTCCGCGGTGTTGCCCATGCCCATGTAGACACCGGGCCACTGCTGCGCGAGCTTCGCGTTCACCAGATCACCGACGCGCATCTTTTCGTTCTGCACCATCGTGATCGACTCGACGCCGCAGCCGATCGCGACGTCCACTCCGTCGACGAGGATGCGGTGCGCAGCCATCGCGATCGCCTGCAGCCCCGACGAGCAGAAGCGATTGACCGTGGTGCCCGCGATCGTCTCGGGCAGTCCGGCCGCGAGCAGCGCGACGCGCGCCACGTTGCTGCCGGTCGGACCTTCGGGCAAACCGCAGCCGGCGATCACGTCGTCGACCTCGGCCGGACTCACCTCGGGCACCTTGCCGAGCGCCGACCGGATGGCGAAGGCGAGCAAATCGTCGGGACGGGTCATGTTGAACGAACCGCGATGCGACTTGGCGAGCGGCGTACGGGCGCTGGCGACGATGACGGCTTCACGCATGGGGGCAGAACCTCCTCGGGGTTGGCGAAATCGACCGGGCCGCGAGCGTACCCGCTGCGCCGGCACGAGGCACCCCGCGCCGGCACGCGTTTCGCGGCCCCGCGGAGCCATTCGCTGCGCGCTCGTGACGGCGTCCCGCCGCCGGCCGAGGCCGGGCGGGCGCCGAATCAGGACGCGGCCGGCTCGAGCGCGCGGCCGATGCGCTTTCGCTGCCGGTTGATCTCGCGCAGCTCGTCCATCCCCGCGTCGGCGATCTCCTGGCCCGCCACTTCGTCGCTCTCGCGCGCCAGCTCGTCCATGTCGACCCACGCCGCGTACATCGCGCGCGTTCGGTCGGTGATGATGCCCGCCTTGAGCAGCGTCTTGATCAGCACGCGAAAGATGTTCGTGCTCTCGGTCATCGATTTCCGGCGGTCTGCGTCGGTGAACGCTTCCATCACCGCGGCGCGAACGCGGCTCCACTCGAGCCCGAACGGTGCGTAGATCACCTGCTTTTGCTCGGCGTTGACGAGGTTGAAGAGCAGAGTCTGAAAGCACTTCGCCGCCCAGAGTTCGGCCTTCTCGTGCTCTTCTTCGTTCAGCTTCGGAATCGTGCGCTCGGCCCAGATCTTTCCGAACTTGTGATGAAAGGCCTCGTCGGTCATCACCATCCGCGTCATCCGCTGCAGCAACGGATCGCGCGTCTTCGAATGCAGCGTGGCGAAGGCTCCCATCGCGAGGCCTTCGACCAGCATCTGCATGCCGATCAACTTCTTGTAGACCTCGGGCGACGAAACCATTTCGTGCAAGATGGTGCCGAGCGTGCGGCCGACCGGATGCGGCGTACCGAAGCGCGTCTTCACGTAGCGCGCGAACGCCGTCACGTGT
>CAZDHU010000131.1:0-4086 GCA_964505355.1 uncultured Myxococcaceae bacterium
CGATGCGCTTGCCTTCGGGATCCTTCACGCTGCGAAACGGCGATGAATCCTTCACCGCGAGCAGCCAGCGCACGGGCCGGTAGTTGGGCCACGGCGCGACGAGGTCGGCGACCTCCTTCACCCGGGCCCGCGTCTCCATCACCCAGTCGATGCCGGTGATCCCGCAATCCATCGCGCCGTGTTCGACGTAGCGCGCCATCTCCTGCGCGCGGATCAGGATGCATTCGATCTCGGGATCGTCGATCTCGGGGTAGTAGGAACGATCGGAAACGCGCACGCGCCAGCCGGCGAGGCCGAGCAGCTTGATCGTGGTCTCCTGCAGGCTGCCTTTGGGCAGACCGAGTCGGAGCGTCGGCCCGGCCTTCTCCGTGGCGGACGACTTCGCTTTCGCACTCATCGTCGATACACCTTCTCGGGGTCGAAGACCTGCACGCCATCGTCGTTCCAGGTCTCACCGTTCCGGTAGCGAAAGAAGCAGCTGCGTTTGCCCGTGTGACAGGCCGAACCGCCGATCTGCTCGACCAGCAGCAGGACGACGTCGCCGTCGCAATCGATCCGCAGCTCGCGAACGCGCTGCACGTTCCCGCTCTCTTCACCCTTGTGCCAGAGCCGCTGCCGCGAGCGACTCCAGTAGACGACCTCGCCGGTCGCCAGCGTCTCGCGCAGCGCCGCTTCGTTCATGTGCGCGACCATCAGGATCTCGCGCGTCTGCGCGTCCTGCGCGATGGCCGTGACGAGACCACCGGCCTTCGAGAAATCGACGGCGTCGAGGAGTGACATGGGGCCGGCAGGCTACCCGGCGTCGAGAGCGCTCGCCAGACGCTCGCGAAGCGCGCGCAGTTCGGAGAACGCGGCGCCCCGGGCGTAGAGCGCATCGCGCGAATCGCGCCCCCCCTCGCTCTTGCCGCGTTCGAGGATGCGGCGCTTGACCAGCACGGCGAGCGCGTTGTCGAAGGTGATGGGGATCGCAGCTTCGCGGCGCCCTGCCTCGCCGAGCAACAGTGCCCGCTCGAACTCCGCCGAGATCTCGCGCGCCAGCTTCTTGCCCGGCACGATCTCGTCGGCCGATTCGACGGCGCGCAACACGGCCGCGTACGCCTCCAGATGGCCGCGCGTCTGTTCGGCGAGGAAACGCAGCAGCGGCGTCCCCTTTTCGCTCGCGACGAGCCGGCCCTCGCGACGCACGATCACGCCCCCACGTTCGAAGTAGTCGAGAAAACCATCGGTGTGCGCGACCAGAATCTCGCCGCGTGGCACGAAGAACTCTTCGTAGAACAGATCGAGCCACTGGCCGAGCTCCTCGCGCAGGGCTTCGGCTTCGGATCCGCGCAGCAGCGCACGCGACAAGAAGCTCGGCGCCACGAGGTAGTGGAGAATGCCGTTGCGGTAGAAGTCGAGCGCCCGGCGGCGCGGCTCTTCGAAATAGAGGATCTCGCCGCGCGGATCCTGCATCGTGCGCACGAGTTCCGCGCGCAGCAGGAAGTTGATGGCCTCGCGGAAGTCGCCGCGATCACGCTCGAGCGCCGGCGTGAGGCGCACGTCCTGCAGCCTCAGCAGTTCGATCACGTCACGCATCCGCTCGGTCAGCTCGCTGCGAAAGAGGCCGCGCCGGCGCTCACCGAGCAGCGCGCAGGCCGCCACGCTGGTCGAGTTGACGACGGTGCACCAGTTGATGCGTTCGACGATGCGATGCCCGAGATCCGCGATGAACTCGCGCTTCGCGGCTTCGGACTCCGGCGTCGAAGGCCCGGCCAGCAACGCCCGTCGATCGCCGATCGCCTCGGCCAGCGAGATCGGCTCGCCGAAACTGACGAAGACGCTGCCAAAGCGACGCCGCAGCACCTTGCGCGCCCGGATCAATCCGAGCGTGCTCTCGCTCACCTTTTGACCGCCCTCGAGCTCGTCGACCATCGCGCCTTCTTCGACGAGGCGTTCGTAGGTGATCGCGATCGGCACGAAAAAGAGATCGCGACGCCCACCGGCGAGGAAGGCCTCGACGTCCCACGACAGCATGCCGAGACGGGGCGAGAGCGTCTTGCCCGTGCGCGAGCGTCCGCCCTCGATGAAGAACTCCTGCGTGAAGCCTTCGCGCACGAGGTAGCCGACGTAGCGCCGGAAGATTTCGCGGTAGAGCGGGTCGGCCATCGATCGACGAAGAAAGAAGGCGCCGGCCCGGCGAAACAGAAACCCGAACGGACCGAAGCCCATGTTCTCGCGCGACGCGATGTGGGGCGGCACGAGATGGTTGTCGTAGAACATCCAGGAGAGAATCAAGAAGTCGAAATACGAGCGATGACTGGGCGTGAGGACCAGCGGATGCCGTTTGGCGTACTCCGTCACCTTCTGCAGGCCCGAAACCTCGATCGACGAGAACAGGCGCCGGAACATCACCGTCACCGAATAGGCGAGCACGGCGAGGAAAGTGGAGTTCATGTTGGCGGCGATCTCGCGGAACATTTTCTCCGCTTCGCCCCAGGCCGCCTCGACGCCGATCCCGCGCGTTTCGGCCGCGCGCGCCACTTCCGAGCGCACGCGCGCATCGCCGAGCACGATCTCCTGCACCTTGTGCGGAGGCCGCAACGTCGGCCCCTCGACCACCTTCTCTTCGCGATAGAGGAAGATCAGCAGCGAGCGGCGCACCTTGCGCGTGATGTCGTCGACACCCTCGTGGCGACGCGCATCGATGAAGGCACGCAGATCGATCGGCTCGCCCACCTTGACCGAAAGCCCGCGATAGGTGGTGAGGAACGAGGAAATCTTCGCGATGTCGGAGGGGCGCGTCGGCCCGCCGTAGGTGAGATTGAGAAACCGGCGCTGGGCGCGCGGCCCCTTGCGCCAGAAGAGCGCGAGCGGCACCAGCGAAACGGGATGCGGCTGATCCCAGACCGCGCGCACGATCTCGCCGAGCGAATCGAGTTCCTGGCGGCCGGCGGCCACGACCTCGCGCCGTCCGGCGAGCCAGCCCGGCCGCGCCGTTCGCAGAAAGAGAAACTGCGAGGCGCCGCCGAGCGCCAGTGCGCGCGCGCACGCGTGCTGCTCCTCGGGATCTTGCTCGCGGCCGCGCCGCAGGTTTCGAACCGTGAGTCGCAGCGCTTCGAGCAGCGGCCGGTAGTAGAAGAAACGCACTCCGTTGGCGAAGCCGGAGAGCCGCAGCCCTTCCCGCGCAAAGACGGCGTTGAACAGGAAATAGTCGAGACGGCTCGCGTACCGCATCACGTAGACGACCGAACCCTGCGTCTCGAGCGCGCGCAGTTTCGCGACGGTGGCGTCGTCGAGTTCGAAATGGCCGAAGAAGCGGCGGGCGAACCAGCGGAAGAAGACGTTGAAGCGCGGGGTCATCGCCGAGAGCGAGTCGACGGCGGGCGGAACGGCGGAAGGCGGAACGAGATCGGGCGCCCGTTCGGACATGAGGCAGGGTTATCACGGAGGCGAATCCCGCGCCACGCGTGCGCGTCGTGTGCGAAAGCACGCGCCCGGCGCTGAATCGGAGCTCGGCGAACGGCCTCGCCCTCGTTCGCCGCGCTCCGCACTCGTTCGTTTCGCGGCGCGCGGTCCGCCTCACAGGGTTGCCGAAAACGACGTCGCGCAGCGCCGGCAGGGGCCACGCGGAGCGGTAGTCGGGCGCAGCCGCGGCCGAGAGGCCGCGGCGAGCCATCGAGCGCAGCGTGGCCCTTGCCGGCGCCGGCTCCGCATCTCCTGGGTCACGGTCGCCCTGTCAGCGGGTCACGTCCTTCAGCTTCTTGTCGAGCAGGATCTCGTCGAGCTGGTTCGCGATCTCCTGCGGCGTCCAGAGCCCGTCCCCCGATTTGGTGACGCCCTTGCCGCGCACCATCTGCATCTCGGCGATCGTGCCGCCACCGACGAAGAAGGTGCGATCGGTCATGTCCTTCGACAGCTCGCTGGCGAGAAAGACCACGAGCGGAGAGACCAGCGCGGGATCCATCTTCGATTTCGTTTCTTCGGCCTGGAAGAACGGCAGGTCTTCCGTCAGTCGCGTGTGCGCGACCGGCGCGAGGATGAACACGCGAATGCCGGACTTCTTGCCCTCGAGTGCGAGGCAGCGCGAGAAGCCCCAGATGCCGGCCT
>CAZDHU010000132.1:0-5748 GCA_964505355.1 uncultured Myxococcaceae bacterium
ACCAGCGGCCAGAACGCGGCCTTTGCTCCGGCACCGACGGCGAGCGCGGTGAAGTAGTACATCGCCGCGGTGGTGAAGTGGACGACGAAGGAAAGAACGAGCGCAACGACGACCAGCGCCTTCTTGTCGCGATAAGCCGCCGTCGAACGGGCGATGCGCATCACCACGCCTTCGAGCCTTGCTTTGCCCGGAAGCGGCATCGCGTCGAGCAGCCACTGGATCAGCGCGGGATACCAGAGCAGGAGCAGCAGCCCGCCGATGATGCCGAGCGAAATCGGCACCGTGATGGCGGCGACCACGCCGGCGCGATCGCCGAAGATTCGGATGCCGAACGGCAGCGCGATCAGAAAGGAGAGAAAAATGCCGGTGACGCCGAGCACCTTTTCGAGCGCGGTGGCCGCGGTCGCCTCCACGGTGCGGCCGCTGAACCGCGCCGCGTCGTAGAGCTTGTATCCGTCGAGGCCGGCCGTGCTCGGCAAGAACGTGCCGATGAAGCGTCCCACGAGAAAGGATCCGAAGACGTGCCGGAAGGGAAGCTCGACGCCCTGCCCCGTCAGCAGGAGTCGCCAGCGAGCCATCGAGGACAGGATGCCGACGAACTTGATGCTGGTGGCGCAGGCCACGAAGGTCCAGAACGTCGTCGCGTCGAGCGAGCGCAGCTGATCGCGAATCAGCTCCCACGCGACGACGCGCGATCCGTCTTCGAGCGTGACGGGATGCTCGAGCAGCAGCCAGAACGCGCGCACGGTGAACCAGGCCTTCAGCGCGTTCTGCAGCCGGCCGCGCCACGGCGGAGGCACTCCGCGTGTGAGCGAAAGGCCGTACAACGAGGCGAGAACGAGGAACTCGGCGAGCACCTTCAACGTCGACGCTCCTCTGCGCTTGCGGATCTCCGGAGCGCCGCCGAGGCTACGCGACCGTGGTCGCTGCCGGCAAACCCGAACGCCGGGGACGAGGTCGCAACGAATCTCTTCGTCGCGCGTTCTCGCCAGAATGTCCTCGCATTCGCCCTCGACTCGGGCATGATTGCGGGATGGACCAACCGGAACGAGATGCCGCCGCGGTTCGATTCCCGCCGCCGCTGGTTCCGCTGATCGCGGTGCTCGCCGGTTGTCTGCTGCACGCGTTTGCTCCGCTGCGGCTGGAACTCGCGCTCGTTCCGCGAATCGTGGTCAGCCTCTCGCTGCTCCTGCTCGGGGGTGCGCTGGTCGCCGCCGCCTTCGGCCGGTTTCAGCAAACGAGGCAGGATCCGGCGCCATGGAAGCCGACGCCCGAGTTGATCTCGGGCGGCATCTACCGATTCACGCGCAATCCCATGTACGTCGGGATGGGGCTCGCGCAGGCCGGGATCGGCGTCGGACTCGCGAACGGCTGGATTCTGCTCGCGGTGCCGCTCGTCTGGGCGACGATCTACTGGATCGCGATTCGGTACGAGGAGGCGTATCTCGAACGCAAGTTCGGCGACGCGTACCTTCGTTACAAACGTACCGTGCGTCGCTGGTTGTAGGCCTTCGGACCGGGTGACGGCGTCGCGGCCACGCGTTCATTTCCCGGCGGATGGATCCTTGCGCAGGATCTCCGCGCGCTGCGTGCGGTAGTCGCTTTCGTTCACTTCGCCGCGCTGGCGCTTTTCTTCGAGGTCGGCGAGGTCGCGGAGCGTCGCCGGTGCGAGACGCGTCGGTAGCTCGTCCGTCTCTTCGCCGTCTCCATTCCGCGGCATCGCCTCGTCGGGCGCTTCGAGCAGAATCGTGCGGCGGACCACTTTGCCCGTGGGCGTGATGCGCACGGCGGTCGGGGACTTGAAGATCGGATCGCGCCAGACGGCCGCGATCTGCTGCATACCGACGACCGTCATCGCCTCCGAGGGCAGCACGCGAAACTTCTGATCGACCTTGTCGAGCCAGGGCTCGGGCAACCGCTCTTCACGACCTTCCTTCGGCACCATCCATTCGATGCGGCCGAGTTTCACGTTCAGCCGGTCGTCCTTCACGAAGGCGACGAAATTCGTCAGATGGTCTTCATTGAAGATGCCGAGCCGCCGCGACTGCCGAATGGCCTGCACGACCACTTCCTGCGACGGGTCGGCCTTCTCCAGCGCCTTCGACAGCGCTTCGCCGACGTCGAACAGCACCTGCGCGTCGAAGGCGTGCCGGCGCTCCTGTTCGTCGCCTTCGTTCATGCGCACGTCGATGCGCGAGAGGATGTGCGCGATGCGCACCGGCGAGATCTGCGCGGGATGCGCATATCCCTTGTCGACCTTTTCGCCCGCCCGGCGGTCTCCGCGCAGCATGACGGTGATGCTGTCGGTCTGCTCGACCGTTTCGCGCACCACGCGCGTGAAACAGCCGAGCGTCGCAATGCTCGTTCCGAGCACGAGCAGCAGTGTGAGTGATACGCGCCGTTTCAGGACCACCATGCCATCCCCACCCGGTGGGTGAGGTAGCTCGCGCCGTAGGCCAGCGCGAGGAGGTAAGCAAAGGCGAATGCGGGCCAGCGCCAGGAGTTGGTTTCGCGCCGGATCACCGCGAGCGTGGCCATGCACTGGAGCGCGAAGACATAAAATACGAGGAGTGAAGCAACGGTTGCCGGGCCGAAGACCGGACCGCTGCCGTCGGGACGCTGGTCGGCCCGGATCGCTTCGCGCAGCGAGGCATCCTCGTCGGTGGCGGCATAGACCTGTGCGAGGGTGGCGACGATCACCTCGCGCGCGGCGAGACTCGCGAGCAGACCGACGCCGATCTTCCAGTCGAAGCCGAGCGGCGCGAGGACCGGTTCGATCGCGTGCCCGATGCGTCCGGCGACGCTTCGTTCCATCGCGTAGCTGCGTGCGGCTTCTTCGCCGAGGCCCGCCGGCGCTTCGACCTGCGGGACGTTGAGAAGAACCCAGAGCACGACCGCAACCAGCAGGATGACCGTACCCGCGCGCTTCAGAAAGCCGCGCGCGCCGCCCCAGACCTGGGTGGCGATGAGCTTCAAGGTGGGGATGCGATACGGCGGCAGCTCCATGTAGAACGGCAATCCTTCGCCGCGAAACAGCGAACGCTTGAAGATCGCCGCGACGGCGAGGGCAGTCAGTGCGCCGCCGAGATAGAGACCGAGCAGGACGAGTCCCTGCAGACCGAGCGGGCCCACGACGTCGCGTGCGGGCACGAAGGCCGCAATCAGCAACGCGTAGACGGGCAGGCGCGCGGAGCAGGTCATCAGCGGCGAGACGAGGATGGTGACCAGCCGATCGCGCGGCGAGGGAATCGTGCGCGTCGCCATGATGCCGGGAATCGCGCAGGCGAACGACGAAAGCAGTGCGACGAAGCTCCGCCCTTCGAGCCCCACCCAGCCCATCAGCCGATCGATCACGAACGCGGCACGCGCCATGTAGCCGACGTCTTCGAGCAGATGGAGAACCGTCAGGAGCAGCAGGATCTGGGGCAGGAAGATGATCACCGACCCCACGCCACCGACCACGCCTTCGACGAGGAAGCTGGCGATCGGCCCGGGCGGAAGCGTCTCGCGCAGCAGCGCCGAGAGGGCTCCGACCGTGGCATCGATCGCGTCCATCGCAGGTGCCGCCCAGGCGAAGATCAACTGAAAGAACGACACCATCACGGCCGCGAAGACCAGCGTTCCGACGACGGGATGCAGCAGGACGCGATCGATCGCGTCGGTGACGCGGTTGTTCCCGGGGCGCTGCTGAAACACGTGCTCCAGCACCGAGCTGGCCCACTGTCCGCGCTCGATCGCGCCTTCCGGCGGCAGGACGGGCGGTCGACTCCAGCCCGACGGATCGCCGAGCAAACGCTTCAGCGGGTCGAGTCCGATGCCGCGATGTCCAACCACCGGAACGACCGGCACGCCGAGCGCGGCTTCGAGCCGCTTCAGATCGAGCTGGCCTCCGCGCGCAACCAGCTCGTCGATCATGGTCAGAACGACGCAGGTCGGTCGACCGATTCGCAACACCTGGGCGACCAGCAACAGGGAGCGTTCGAGCGTGCACGCGTCGGCGACGACGACGAGAGCGTCGGGGGATGCGACTCCCGAAAGCTCTCCGCCGAGAATCTGCGTGACCACCCGTTCGTCTTCGCTGATCGGAGTCAGCGAGTAGGTGCCCGGCAGATCGACGACCACGACCGCGCGCCCCTCGACGATCGCGTCGCCCTCGCGGCGCTCGACCGTCACGCCCGGGTAGTTGCCGACCTTCGCGCGCAGGCCGGTGAGCGCATTGAACAGCGTGGTCTTCCCGGAGTTCGGGCTGCCGACGAGACCGAGCCGGAGGATGGCTTCGCTCATCGCGCGCGAGTTCCCGTCAACACGGGAACCACCCGCACGCGAGCCGCTTCACTGCGCCGCAGACAGAGGCGGTAGCCGCGCAGCTCGAACTCGGTCGGGTCTCCGAGCGGCGCGCGTCGCAAGACCTGGATCGTCGTACCAGGAAGCAAACCGAGATCGAGCAGACGCCGATCGATCGCTCCCGTTCCCGATACGCCGCTGATCACGGCGCGATCGCCGGGCTTCACGGAATCAAGTGCGACTTCGGCAGGACTCTTCATCAGCGTCTCCTCGACGGGTGGCTCTGTCGCGGAACGGTTCGAACGACGACACATTGAAAACGAAGTTCGATTCCTCCGCCACCCCGGGGCTTCTCCGTACCGATCTCGGACGTCACCGTTCGAACGCGTTCGCGAGACCGAGTGCGCGGCGCGGATCTCCGCGCGAGCGCCGCGATTTCCTTGACGCGGCTCCACGACGTGGCTAGCGTGCGCTCGCTTTCTGCTTTCCGGACGCCCGCTTCCGCTGGATTCTTCGCCCGCGCCCGCGGCGTCCTTCGAGCGCAACGAGGCGGCAGAATCCGGGCCGAGTCGGGCTGAATCGAGGGGGGTGTTCATGCTCGCCGAATACGTCGGCGTCCTGTTGATCCTCGCGATCGCCCTGCTCGTCGCCGCCGGGATGCTCACCATTCACCGGTTGCTGGGCCCGAAACGCGAGTTTCCCGAGAAGCTCGAGCCCTTCGAGTGCGGCGAGCGCCAGATCGTTTCCCCTCACCGCCGCTACGCCGTGAAGTTCTATCTGGTCGCCATCCTCTTCGTGGTTTTCGATGTGGAGGCGATCTTCTTCTATCCCTGGGGCGCGCTCTTCCACGAACTCGGCTGGTACGGGCTCGGCGCGATGACGGTCTTCACCGTGCCGCTCGCCGTCGGCCTGCTCTACGAATGGAAAAAGGGCGCGCTCGAATGGTGATCTCCGCCGAGACGCGCGCACAGATCGACGCGCTCAAACAAAAGTACCCGCGCGCGCGCGGAGCCCTGTTGCCGGCACTCCATCTGGTGCAGCAGGAATCCGGACACATCTCGCCGGAGATCGCGACCGAACTCGCCGGCCTCTTCGACGTGAAGCCGGTCGAAGTGATGGAAGTCGTTCACTTCTACACGATGTTTCGCGCCAAACGGGGCGGTCGTCATCACGTCCACGTTTGTACCAACCTGCCCTGTTCGTTGCGGGGGGCGCGCAAGTTGCTGCGCGGTCTCGAAGCGCATCTGGGCGTCGAGACCGGGGAGACCACCGCGGACGGGCGGATCACGCTGCACCACGAGGAATGCCTCGGCGCCTGTGCCTACGCGCCGATGATGAGCATCGACGGCGAGTACCACGAAGACCTCGACCTCGAGGAAGCGCGGCGCATCCTCGACGGGCTCGAGTAGGACGACATGGGTCTCAAGGTTCCGTACGTCACCGGCTACCTGACCGAGCACTTCG
>CAZDHU010000133.1:0-2655 GCA_964505355.1 uncultured Myxococcaceae bacterium
GCGCGATCGAATGCACGCTGCGCGAGGTTGGCGACCGCTTCGAAGCGCCGATCCAACTCGGCATACGCTGCGTCCAGATCTTTGCTGTCGAACGCCACCAGACACACGACGCGTCCGTCGTCGTCAGCTTCCACGACATACGAGTGCTCGAGATCGCTGGGGCCGACGTCTCCCTCGGCGACGGCGAAGCGATGTCGCGTCAAGCACAGATGAGCTCCACGTGTGGCGAGGTACTCGATATGAATGCGCGCCGACGCCATGTCACCGAGAGCGCGGGCGAAGAGAACGTAAGCGTCCACGTCGAGCACCACGTGGGAGAACGATCGGCGGTCATCGAAGCGGAAGCCCGCAGCCGCCAAGTGCGCGAAGCCGTCCCAGTCGCGGGCGCGCCAGCACGCCGCGGTGCGCTCCGTTGCCTGCTGCGCCAAGTTTGGAACCGAAGACCGCGCTGGTGCGGACGAAGCCAGGGGCACACCCGCCGTCAGTTCGACGCATCGGGCGAGGGCCTCCTCGGTCTGTTCGCTTTCGAACAACTCCGAGTACGAGACGCGGCCGTCGTCGCCAAACAGGAACAGCGCGCAGACCGAGTTCTCCATCGCACCGCCGCTGTCGCGCGCGGTGCCGCAAAACGTCATGCGCGCAGCGAGCCCGCGGTCGTCGAGCGCGAGGACGTCGTCGTAACGCCCCGCGAAGCCCGGCACGAGCTCGAGCTGCAGGCGCAAATGCCGGATCACCTCTTCACGATCGCCAGCATCCCAGGTGCTGAGTACCCGATGATCGATGTTACGACCTTCCGGAGCGTACGCGGTCCTCAGATGGTCGAGATCGGTCGGCCCGTTCCAGGTTGCAACGGAGTAAGCGATCTTCTCCGCCCGGGCGCGCTCGGCCGCATCCGCGTGGCTCTCGCCGTACATCTCGTAGAGCCGCGCGATCGCGTCGCCGAGACGATCAGCGGCAAAGGTGTCTTGCGAGCGCAGCCGGCCGTCCTCGGCAACCTCGACGACCTGGATGGCCTCATGCTCGTACGGGCCGACGTCCCATCTGCCGCGGGTGTCTCCGCTCGCACTGGTGCGACGCCGGTTGAGGCCGTGCCGCTCGCCGAGCGTCGCCAACTCCTCGAGGTAGTAGCGTGGATCACGTGATCGGAGCAGGCGCTCGATGGACCTGAGGGCGGCGTCGCGGCCCCATTCCGATCCCGTCGAGTGATCGACCTCGCGATACTCGTCATGAACGAGCGCCGCCAGTCCATCGCGCTCACCCGCGGCGAATGCCGCCATGAAGCGGGATCCCGTCGCGGACACGGCGTTCGGCCGCACGCGACGGCGCACGGCGGGCGGTGACGACGCCGCGGTGAGTTCGTCGAAGCGCGCGAGTGCCTCGGCCTCCTGCTCGGCTTCGAACAACTCGCCGCTAGTCACGCGTCCATCGGCTCCGAATCTGAACAGGGCGCAGACTCGGTTCTCGAATGGGCCACCGCTCTCGCGGGCGGTGCCGAGCGCAGTCAGGCAGGCCACCAGCGAATGCGTGCTGCAGGCGAGCACATCCTCGAAGCGGTGGGCGAAATCCGGCGCGAGGTCGCGCTGCAGCCGCCAGTGCGTCACGTGTTCCTCGGTGTCTCGGGCGAACCAGGTTCTCAGGATGCGGTGATCCACGACTCGATAGGATGAGACCAGCACCGTCGCCAGGTGATCGGGATCGACAGGGCCGTCGTACGCGCGGATCGAGCGTGCGATGCCCATCGCGCGTGTGCGCTCGGGTCCTTCCGGCAGCAGCTCGGCATGACGCTCGTAGAGACGCGCAATCGCGGCGCCCAAACGATCGGCGGCGAAGACTTCGTGCGAGCGGATACGCCCGTCTTCGGCGGCCTCGACGACCAAGATCGCCTCGTGCTCGTACGGGCCGACGTCCCACCTGCCGCGAGTGTCTCCGCTCGAACGCGTGCGACGCCGGACGAGCCCCAGACGCTCGCCGAGCACCGCCAAGGCCTCGGCCTCGTACTGTGGATCACGCGATCGAAGCAGGCGCTCGAGCGACGCGAGTGCAGCGCTGCCATCCCACTCCGATCCCGTCGAGTGATCGAGCTCGTGATAGTCGTCGTGAACGAGCGCCGCGAATGCATCGCGATCACCGGCGGCGACTGCAGCCATGAAGCGGGATGACGTCGCGGTCGCCGCATTCGGGCGCACGCGGCGGCCGCTGACGAGTCGAGGCCGGTCCGCCATTTCTGCGATCTTCGGGCGGGAGTCCGCTCCCCCCTTCTGGATCCCGGCTGCAAGAGTGCCGGCATCACCGGCGTCTGCCGTCAGCGCGTCGAAGCGCGCCAGCGCCTCGGCGTCGAGGTCGGGTTCCCAAAGCTCGCCTCGCGCGATGAGACCGTCGGCTCCGAAGGCGAACAGCTGGAGGAGCACATTCTCGAACGCCCCGCCGCTGTCGCGAGCGATGCCGAAGTAGGCGCAGCGAACCAGAAGGGCATCAGGCGCGAGGGCGAGTACCCCGTCGGTACGCCCCGTGAAGCCTAGCAGTGTGCTGAAAAACCCGCCACGCGCGCTCGACAGACGCAGCCATCGGATCTAAGAGGAGGGCCGCCAAGGAGGGCGGCGGATGCGGGGCGAGCGGCAGCAGCAGGTCTCGATGCTTACGTTGATGAGTCCGGAG
>CAZDHU010000134.1:0-3433 GCA_964505355.1 uncultured Myxococcaceae bacterium
CGGCGACCTGTTCTTCGTCGTCGCGCAGCTCCTGCGCGTAGCGGACGGTGAGTGCGAAGCGGGCTCGGCCCTCGATGGTCTGCGACACCGGCATGCCCGCGAGTGCGGTTTCGATCGCCTCGTTCACGTCGGCGACGCGCACGCCGAAGCGCGCCGCGGCCTCGCGGTCGACGACGACGTCGAGCCAGGACGCGCCCGTCCCCCGCTCGGCGAACGCGTTGCGGGTGCCCGGCACGTCGCGCAGCGCATCGGCCACGGCGACGGCGGCGGCTTCGATGCTCTCCTGGTCTTCGCCCAGCACCTTGACCGCGAGCGCGCTCCGCACGCCGGTCGCGAGCATCTCCGTTCGAGTCTGGATCGGCATCCACCAGAGGTTCGGCATGCCCGGCACGCGGACGCGCGCGTCGAGCTCGTCGATCAACCCCGAGAAGGTGAGACCGGACCGCCAGCGTTCGCGCGGTTTCAGCGTGACGACCGTCTCGACCATCGAAAGCGGTGCAGGATCAGTCGGGCTCTCGGCGCGGCCGATCTTGCCGAAGACGCGCTCGACCTCCGGCACCCGCCGCAGCTCGCGATCCATCTGCGACAACACGCGAGAGGCTTCGGCGACGGAGATGCCGGGAGGTGCGGTGGGCATGTAGAGCAACACACCCTCGTTGAGCGGGGGCATGAACTCCGTGCCGAGCCGAAGCAACGGTGGCACGGCGCTCGCGAGGGCGAGCAGCGCCACCCCGACCACGAGGCGACGTCGCCGAACGACGAAGCGCACCAGCGGCTCGTACGCCCGGATCAGCCAGCGGCTCACGGGATGCAGGTGCTCGCTGCGGATCCGTCCCCGGATCAGCAGTGCGGCGATCGCGGGCGTCAGCGTCACCGAGAGGATCGAGGCGAATCCCATCGCGTAGGTTTTGGTGAAGGCGAGCGGATGAAAGAGTCGGCCTTCGGTGCCTTCGAGCGCGAAGATGGGCAGGAAGGACACCGTGATCACGAGCAGTGCGAAAAAGAGGCTCGGTCCCACTTCCTGCATCGCGCGCAGAATCACGTCGGCGCGCGACGCGGGTCCGCTCCCCGCCGTTTCCCATTCTTCGAGCCGTTTGTGCACGTTCTCGACCAGGATGATCGAAGCGTCGACCATCGCACCGATCGCGACCGCGAGGCCACCGAGCGACATGATGTTCGCGCTCATCCCCTGCTGCAGCATGGGAAGAAAGGCGAGCGAGATCCCGATCGGGATGGTGAGGATCGGAACCAGCGCGCTGCGTGCGTGGAGCAGAAAGACGAAGATCACGAGGGCGACGACGAGCATCTCTTCGAGCAGGGTTCGGCGCAGCGTGTCGACCGCCGCGCGGATCAACTCCGAACGATCGTAGGCGGGCACGATCTCGACTCCGGAGGGCAGCCCGGCGCGCACCTCGTCGATCCGCTGCTTCACCGCGTCGATCACGCCGAGCGCGTCCT
The DNA here is from genome assembly GCA_964505355.1 of uncultured Myxococcaceae bacterium. Taxonomy (GTDB): domain Bacteria; phylum Myxococcota_A; class UBA9160; order UBA9160; family UBA9160; genus CAZDHU01. The sequence goes on from CAZDHU010000134.1 coordinate 1,459, forward strand.
CGCCCACGCGCATCACGACGATGCCGCCGACCACTTCTCCTTCGCCGTCGAGTTCGGCGACGCCTCGCCGCATGTCGGGTCCGAGCGAAACGCTGGCGACGTCACGAACGAGCACCGGCGTGCCCGCGCGCGTCGAGCGCACGGCGGCGCGGGTGATCTCGTCGGGGTCACGGACGTAGCCGCGGCCGCGGATCATCTGCTCGTGTCCCGCGACTTCGATCACGCCGCCCCCGGCGTCGCCGTTCGACGCGCGGACGGCAGCGACCACGTCCGGCAACGTCACGCCGAAGGCTCGCAACCGCAGCGGATCGACCTGCACCTGGTATTGCTTCACGAAGCCGCCGAGCGAAGCGACTTCCGCCACGCCGGGCACCGAGGCGAGGGCGAACCGGAGATTCCAGTCCTGGATCGCGCGCAGTTGCGAGAGATCGTGCGCGCCCGAGCGGTCGACCAGCGCGTATTCGTAGACCCAGCCCACACCGGTCGCGTCGGGCCCGAGCGAGGGCGTGACGCCCGCGGGCAAACGGCTCGTCGCGGTCGAAAGCAATTCGAGGACGCGACTGCGCGCCCAGTAGAGATCCGTGCCGTCTTCGAAGACGACGTTCACGAAGGACAGGCCGAAGAAGGACTGGCCGCGAACCGCGCGCACGCGGGGCGCCGAGAGCAGCGTGGACGAGACGGGATACGTGATTTGATCTTCGACCAGCGTGGGTCCGCGTCCGGGCCACTCCGTGAAGACGATCACCTGCACGTCGGAAAGATCGGGAATCGCGTCGAGCGGGATTCGCGTGGCGGACCGAACGCCGAGCGCGAAGGTCGCGGCGACGATCAGCAGCGTGAGGCCGCGATGTTCCGCGCACCACGCGATCAGTCGCGCGATCACTCCGTCTCGGCCGGCCGGATTTCCGATCTCGCGCATCCGATCACCGGTTCACGAACGCCGAACGAAGTCGACTTTCCGCGGCCACGAGGAAGGTCCCGGCCGCGACCACGCGCTCGCCGGCCTCGGCGCCCGAGAGCAGCTCGATGCGCTCGCGATCCCGCGCGCCGGTCGTCACTTCGCGCGGCGCGATCCGGCCCTCGGCCGTCGCGACGAAGACCAGACGTCGCGCGCCGCTGTGCACCACGGCATCGATCGGCGCCAGCACCTGCTCCGAACGCTCGCCCGCGAACTCGACCTCGGCCCAGGCTTCCGGACGAAGGCGATCGGTCGCGTTCTGCAACGCGAGTCGGACTCGCCCGGTACGCGTTTCCGGCGAGAGCAGCGGCGAAACGAACGAGACCGTCGCTTCGAGCGGCGGGCCGCCGTCGTCGACGCGTACCGTGGCGCGGACTCCCGGCGCGATTTGCGCGAGTTCGGGGGCGAAGAGCTCGGCCTCGATCCAGACTTCGCGCGAGGTCGAGATGCGCAGCAGTCGCTCCCCCGGAGCGACCGAGGCGCCCTCGACGACGTTCTTCTCGAGGACGAATCCGGAGATCGGTGCGCGGACCGGCAGCGCCTCGAGGGCGACGCCGCGACGCGCGATTTCGTCCACGTCGCCGGCGGCGATGCCGAGGCGACGCAATCGATCGCGAGCGGCGCGTGCGAGCGCATCGCCGCTGCGCGCGCTGCGAATCAGCTCGGCCTGCGCGGCGACCAGCTCGGGCCCGTAGAGCGTGAAGAGTCGGTCGCCGGCCGCGACGCGCTCGCCGATCGCCGCGACGCGCAGGTCGCGCACGAACCCGCCCACCGCGAGCGTGACGTCGGCGAGTCCCGATTCGGCCGGCACCACGCGCCCCGGCGCGCGGATCGACGACTGCACGCGTCCGCGGTCGAGCGGGACGAAGCGGATGCCGGCGGCTCGCGCGCGATCCTCGGGGATGTCGATCTCGCTGCGCTTCGCCTCTCCCTTCTTGACCGGCACCAGCTTCATGCCGCAGATCGGACACTTGCCGGGATGCGCTTCGTGCACCGAGGGGTGCATCGGACAGGTGT
>CAZDHU010000135.1:0-9385 GCA_964505355.1 uncultured Myxococcaceae bacterium
GGTGGTCGCCGCCGCGAGTCGTGCACCGAACCAGTCGGACAAGAGCCGGGATCCCGACATCGCTTCCTCCGTGCACTCGCCGTTCGTCGCAACGCCGGACGCCTCGGGTATCGTGCAGCGCGCGCGAAGGAGATTCCATGCCCGACGTCGCGACGGTTTCGCGGTGACGATCCCCGGCTCGCTCACGATTCGGGCGGAATCGGCGGCGGATCGAAGCGCGGTTTTCACGCTTCTCGCGGCCGCATTCCCCGGCGACGACGAGGCGCGGCTGGTCGATCGGCTGCGCGGGCGGGTCGATCCCTTTCTCTCGCTGGTGGCCTGCGAAGGCGACGAACTGCTGGGGTACATCCTCGTCACGCCGGTGGAAGTGAGAGCGGAGCGCACGGTGAGCCACAGCTCGGGCGCACCGCCCGAGCCCCGGCCTTCCGCGAACGTCTGGCGCGCGCTCGGACTCGCACCGCTGGCGGTCCGGCCCGACGTGCAGCGCTGCGGAATCGGCGGGCGACTGGCGCGCGCCGCGATCGATGCGTCGCGCCTTGCCGCGGCCGAAGCCCGTCGCGACGAGATCGCTCCCGTGCTCGTCGTCCTCGGCCATCCCGCCTACTACCCGAAGTTCGGATTTCTTCCTGCGGCGTCGCTCGGCCTGCGTTACTCGCAGCCCGGTCACGCGGCCGCCTTCTTCGCGCTCGAACTCGCGCCGGGGGCGCTCGCCGGTCGGCGCGGATTCGTCCACTTCGATTCCGCGTTCGACGAACTCTGAACGACGCAGCTCGATCGGCTCTGCGAAGCGTCGCAGCGCTCGTCACGGCACGTAGCCGAGCGCGCGCAGCCGCTCGACGTCCGCGGCGTCGATCACCGCATTCGCGCCAGTGCCGAACTGCGCTTCGAGTGCCGCGTGCGCGGATGCTTCCGATGCGATGTGTGCGTCGAGCTGCGGCGCGAGAATCGCGACCCGCTCGCTCCGCGGGTTCGTCTCGCACGGATCGGTCGCGAGGTCGTACGCGAGCGGAGCCCGCCCCTCGATCCGGATCAGCTTCCGGGCGTCGCGAGCGACCAGCGATCTCCACTTCGGCGCGTCGGGGCGCCAGACGAACCGCGTGAGCTCGCTGCTGACACCGTCCGGTGTCGCCCGCTCCGGCCCGCGTCCTTCGCGCGGCCAGCAGGCGAGACTCGCTCCCTCCTGTGCGGGAAGGGGAGGCAGGCCGACGAGATCGAGAATCGTCGGCGCGACGTCGAGCAGGCCGACGGGTTCGGTGATCGTCATCGGCGGCAAGACACCTCGCGCCGAAACGACGAGCGGCACGTGGAGCTGCGACTGAAAGAGGCTCGTTCCGTGTCCGCGAACTCCGTGCTCACCGAACGATTCGCCGTGATCCGAGAGCAACACGACGAGCGGCCGCCGGCCTCGCGCTCCGAGAGCCGCGAGCAGCTCGCCGAGCTGCCGATCGGCCGCCCGGACGGCGGCGTCGTACGGATCCCACCCGGCCGGAAGGTCGCGCGCGTAGCGGTCGCGTTTCCACTCGTGCACCTCGAGCGTGTGCACGAACGCGAAGAAGGGTCGATCGGGTTCTTCGTCGATCCAGCCGAGCATCGCTTCGTGAAGCTGCCGTGCTTCGGGATGCTCGAGATCACCCGCGGCGACGTTCCAGTGCTGCGGCGTGCAGGCGGCATCGAAGCCGCGATCGAGCCCCGAGAGCGTGCTGCCGAGCGGGCTCGCGGCGAACGAACCGGTTCGCCATCCGGCGCGCCGAAACGCCTCCTGCACGACGGGAACGCCCGCCGGCAGGCGATCGGTGTAGCCGCTCGCACCGACGGCATGGGTGAGGGGGTGTAGTCCCGAGAGCAAGGAAGGAAGGGCGGGCTTGGTCCAGGACGAGGTCGAAATCGCGCGTGCGAAGACGATGCCCTCCCGGGCGAGCGCATCGATCACGGGAGAAACGCCGCTCTTCGGACTGCCGAATGCGCCGAGCGCGTCGGCTCGCAGCGTATCGATCAAATACAGCACGACGTCCGGTGTCTCCGGTGCGGGCTCTGGCACCACGATTTGCGGATCGCCGAAAAACGCCGTTCCGCTTCCGCTCGCTTCGAACTCGAGCACGACCTCGCGTGCGGAAAAGCGACCGAGCGGTGCACGTCGCTTCGTCCACTCGCCCGCCCCCGCAGCCTCCGCGAGCCGCGTCGATTCGCCACTCGCGACCACGCGCACCGCGCGGCTCGGGCCTCCGATCGCCGCGTCGTACCAGCGAAGCTCGGACATTCCCTCTGGAACCCTCAGCGAGAAGCGAACACGCGAGCCGCCGTGGACGAACCACGACGGCCGCACGATGCCGTCCCGTTCGATCGCGTCTCGCCCCGCCGGCTCACTCGCGAACCGCGCTGCTTCGTCTTCGACGACTACGTGTTCGATCGAGACACGCTCTGCCGTCGCGCCCGGTAGCTCGAGTTCGATCCGCGACAGGCCGGAAGAGTCCGCCGCGTCCGTCCAGTTGCCGTGAAGCACGGCGCCGAGATCGAGCGAGAGATCGACCGGAGCCTCGGGATCCGCGTCGTGTTCGAGTGCGAAATCGACGGCGCGATGCGTTCGCTGCATCTCGACGTTCGCCATGCTCGAACCGAACGGGATCACCCGAACCCGATGGGCGCCACCCGGCTTCAGCCGGACGCGAAGACGTGCCGCACCGGTGACCGGAGGTTCGAGCGCAGGACCGCGAAGTCGAAGGCCCGCTTCGTGCTCGAGGGGCTCGCGCGTGAACGCGATCGTCTCGGCTCCGACCCAGCCCGCCAGCACACTCGCGCGAGGCGATGCGGTTCCGTCGACCACGCCATCGAGCTCGACGAGGCGGATCGGCGTGCGCTCCGGCGGATGCCACCGGGCATGCGTCCAGTCGCCGTCGGGACGCGCGCGTGCGACCGGTGCCGTCGCCGCGAGGCATCGCGTGTCGTCCGGAACCGAAGACCGACGACAGGCGATCGGCCAAACGAAACCCGCGCAGAACGCGAACAGGAGGTGCGCGGCGCGAATGACCGCGCGCCTCCTCACGCGAGCGCCGCCACGCCGCCGATGCCGCTCATGCTGCGACGCGCTTCGCTTCCTCGACGAGCTTTGCGCACGCGTCGGCGGCGGCCTTGCATTCCGCCTGGTGCTCCGCGTGTTCGCGGCACGCCTTCTCGCAGTCTTCGCACAGGCCGATGCAGGCGCGCGCGAGTGCCGCGAGGTGTTTCGAATCGCGCGTCGCGAGGTGTGCGATCGCCGCGCAGACCGGAAGCATCTGCTCCACCGACGACGCACACTCCGCCATCGTGGTATCTCCCGCGCGGAACGTCTCCAGACAGTGGCTGAGGCAGGCCTCTCCCTTCGCGATGCAGTCGTAGGCCGCCGTCACCAGCGCGGGATGCTTCTTGTTCGCGACGCCCGTCGTATAGTGATGCTCGTGGTGTTCGTGATCCGACGATTTTTCGTCCGCTGCAAAGGCCGCCCGCGTGACGGCCAGCGACGCCACCGCGCCCGCCCCGAACAACACGTCGCGCCGGCTGAATCCATCAGGCGTCTTCGCTTCTTCCGTGACGGGAATCATCTGCTCGCGATCGGACACGGGCTCTCCTTCCTGCGCGGCCATCCGTGGCCAAATGACGCACGATCGGCCGAGTGGTGAAACGAAGTCGTGCGGACAAACCATGCGTCCGCCCGCATGAGCCGATCAAACCTCCCGCGAGCGACGTGGTCAAGGCAGGAGGCGTCACGCCGCGCCCGGACGGGCGGCACGACGTGCGACCGTGGATCCCGGCCAACGCGAGTCTGCCCGGAAGAGCCACTCTGGTCGACGCCTCGTCTTCCGCCGGATCGCAGCGGATGGTTCGATGCCCCCCCGGCGTCAGTTCCCAAAGTCCCAGCTCTCGCCTGCGTGGTGTCGGCCGAGCACGTTCTTCGCGATCAAGATCTTGTGCACTTCGTCGGGGCCGTCGGCGATGCGCAGTGTGCGGGCGCCCTGATACATCGCGGCCAGCGGCAGGTCGCCCGAAACCCCCGCCGCTCCCCAGACCTGAATCGCGCGATCGACCACCCGGTGATAGGCCTCGGGCACGAAGATCTTGATCGCCGAGATCTCCGTGCGCGCATCGAGCCCTGCGTCCATGCGTTCTGCGCAGTGGATCGTCATCAGACGTGCGGCCTGGATGTCGATGTACGAATCCGCGATGAAGCCCTGCACGAACTGCTTCGTTTCGAGCATCCCGCCGTGCACTTCGCGCTCGGCCGCGCGCTGCACCATCAGATCGAACGCACGCCACATCTGTCCGACCGAGTTCATGCAGTGATAGACGCGCCCCGCGCCGAGGCGATCCTGCGCCGCGTGATGCCCGGAACCGGTCTTGCCGAGCTGGTTCGCGAGCGGCACACGCACGTTCTCGTACAGCACTTCGCAGTGATCGCTGTCGTGCCCCCAGACTTCGACGCCGCGCACGATGGTGAGGCCGGGCGCGTCCGTCGGCACGATGATCTGCGTCATCTTGCCGTTCCGTTCCGCCGGGCCGGTCGGGTCTTCGGTGCGACACATCACGATGAAAAAGTCCGCGCGCTTGCCGTTCGACGTGAACCATTTGTGCCCGTTGATCACCCACTCGTCGCCCTCGCGGCGTGCGGTGGTGCGAATCGCGCGCGGATCGGAACCGGCGGCGTTCGGTTCCGTCATCGAAAAGCCGGACTCGAGCTTTCCTTCGGTGAGCGGGATCAGCCACTTCTCGATCTGTTCCGGGGTTCCGTACTTCGCGAGGATCTTTTGATTGCCCGAGTTCGGCGCCACCACGCCGAAAAGCGCGGCACCACCGAGCGTGTAGGCGAGCACCTCGTTCATGTAGGCGTGCTCGAGGAAGCCGAGCCCGCAGCCTCCATACTCTTCGGGCAAATGCGGTGCCCAGAGCCCCGCCTGCTTCACCTTCGCCTTGACCCCGTCGCGCAGCGCCTTCGCGCGCTGCCGCGTCGACTCCGCAGCCCCCGGCCGCCGCGCGGCCCAGAGCTCGTTCTCGTGCGGGAGAATTTCCTTGTTCACGATCTCCGCGGTCAGCAGACGAATCTGATTGATTCGGTCGCTGACTCCGGCGATCGGCTGGACGTTCATCGGCACGGCGGGTTCTCCTTCGAAGGGTCGCGCGATGCTACCGCGACCGGGGCGAAGTCGGGTGCAGAGTGCGGGAGCGCGCGCCAAAACGACCGGTGTCGACGCGGCGGGCCCCGAAATCGCATCGACGCGATGCCGGCGGCGCGTGTACGATGCCGGCCATCCTGTCGTGTCGTGACCGAGGCCGTGGAACTCACCGACTACCACGCGAAGGTTTTCGCTCACGAGATCACCAGGCGCTGCTCCTCCGACAGCGCGGACAAGCTCGCTCGCGCGGTCGCCGGCGCCCAGGTCGACATCAACCCCCACCAGATCGACGCGGCGCTCTTCGCCTTCCGCTCTCCGCTCGCGCGGGGCGCCTTGCTCGCAGACGAAGTGGGCCTCGGCAAAACGATCGAGGCCGGGCTCGTGCTCGCGCAACGTTGGGCCGAGCGCAAGCGTCGCATCCTCGTCATCGTGCCCGCGAACCTGCGCAAGCAGTGGCATCAGGAGCTGAGCGAGAAGTGCGCTCGAGGGGCGCCACAAGCTGCTGCTCACCGCGACGCCGCTGCAAAACTCGCTGCTCGAACTCTTCGGCCTCGTCAGCATCATCGACGAACACACCTTCGGAGACCTCAAAAGCTTTCGCGAGCAGTTCGCGAACCTGAATCAGCAGCAGATCTTCCAAACCCTTCAGGCGCGGCTGCGGCCGATTTGCCATCGCACGCTGCGCCGCCAGGTGACGGCCTACGTTCCCTTTACGAGGCGCCATCCGCTCGTCGAGGAGTTCACGCCGGAGGCGAGCGAAGATCGCCTGTACGACCTCGTCTCGGAATACCTGCGGCGTCCCAACCTTCAGGCGCTGCCGAACAGCCAGCGATCGCTGATGACGCTGGTGCTGCGCAAGCTGCTCGCCTCGTCGACCTTTGCCATCGCGAGCGCGCTCTCGAACATTGCGAGGCGACTCCGATCGCAACTCGACGAGCGCGAGCCCGCGCAATCTGCCGAAGAACAGTTGGACGAAGACTACGAAGCGCTCGCCGAAACCGCGGAGGAGTGGGGCGACGACGAGCTGCCCGCGCAGCTCTCCGCCGACGACCGAGCGGCGATCGAATCCGAGATCGCCGATCTCGAAGCGTTCGCGCGGCTCGCTACCTCGATCGAGCACAACGCGAAGGGCAAGGCGTTGCTCTCGGCGCTGCACGTCGCGTTCGCGAAGGCGAGAGAACTGGGCGCGCCGCAGAAGGCGATCCTCTTCACCGAGTCGCGCAAGACGCAGAGCTATTTACAGCGCGTGCTGGCGGACAGCCCCTGGAAGGACGGCCTCGTCCTCTTCAACGGTACCAACACCGACGAACGGTCGAGGGCGATCTACGCGGCCTGGCTGGAGCGCTACCGCGGCAGCGATCGGGTCACCGGCTCCCGCAGCGCCGATATGCGCTCGGCGCTCGTCGATCATTTCCGCGATCAGGGCCAGATCATGATCGCAACGGAGGCCGGTGCCGAAGGGATCAACCTCCAGTTCTGCTCGCTGGTGGTGAACTACGACCTGCCATGGAACCCGCAGCGCATCGAGCAGCGGATCGGCCGCTGCCACCGGTACGGACAGAAGCACGACGTCGTGGTGGTGAACTTCCTGAATCGCAAGAACGCCGCCGACCGCCGCGTCTACGATCTGCTCGCCGAGAAGTTTCAACTTTTCGAAGGCGTCTTTGGCGCCAGCGACGAAGTGCTCGGTGCCATCGAGTCGGGCGTCGATCTCGAGCGGCGCATCCACGACATCTACCAGCGCTGCCGCAAGACCGACGAGATCAAGAACGCCTTCGATCAGCTCCAGCTCGAACTGTCGTTCGAGATCGACGAGACGATGAGCCAGGCGCGACGAAAACTGCTCGAACATTTCGACGACGAGGTGCGCGAGAAGCTCCGCGTGCGCGACGAAGACTCGAAGGCCGTGCTCGGGCGCTTCGAGCAACTCTTGATGCGGCTCACGCGACACGAGCTGATGGATTTCGCGGAGTTTCGGGACGACTCCTCGTTCTGCCTGAACGCTCACCCGTTCGACGAGCCGGGCGGCGAGATCCCCCTCGGCCTGTACGAGTTGCCGCGTCGCTCGGGTGAAGCGCATCTCTACCGGCTCGGGCATCCGCCCGCCGACGCCGTGATCGCACGCGCAAAGGCGCGCGAGCTGGCGTCCGCGGAGATCCACTTCGACTACGGCGAACACGAAGGAAAGGTCTCGATTCTCGAACCGCTCCGCGGGACCAGCGGATTCCTCTCCGTCGTCGAGCTCGCCGCGATCCGGAGCGAGTTTCCGGGCGTCGTGGACTTCGAGCGCGAGTTCCCGTCGCTCTGCTTCGCGCTGGCCACCGGCGTCGGCAAGACGCGCCTGATGGGCGCCTTCATCTCGTATCTGCATCTGGCGCACGGCATCGACAACTTCTTCGTGCTCGCGCCCAACCTCACGATCTACGACAAGCTGATCACGGACTTCACGCCGAACACGCCGAAGTACGTCTTCAAGGGCATCGCCGAGTTCGCGACCGACGCGCCCGAGATCATCACCGGCGACAACTACGACCAGCGCGATCCCACCACGGGCCGGCTCTTTGGCAACGTTCGCATCAACATCTTCAACATCTCGAAGATCAACTCGGAGGTTCGAGGCGGGAAGCCGCCGCGCATCAAGCGCCTGCGCGAGTACATCGGAGAGAGCTACTTCGACTACCTCGCCGCGCTCCCCGATCTCGTGATGCTGATGGACGAGTCGCATCGCTATCGCGCTTCGGCGGGCATCCGCGCGATCAACGAGCTGAAGCCCATTCTCGGCCTGGAGCTGACCGCGACGCCCTTCGTGGAAGCGGCCGGCAAGCTCGCCGCGTTCCAGAACATCGTGCTCGACTACCCGCTCGGGAAGGCGATGGACGACGGCTTCGTGAAAGAGCCGGCGGTCGTCACACGCAAGGACTTCAACCCCGCCGGCATGAGCCCCGAGGCAATCGAGCGGCTGAAGCTGGAGGACGGCATCCGGCTCCACGAACAGACGAAGGTCATGCTGGAGACCTACGCGCGCGAGACGGAGCAGCCGATCGTCAAGCCGTTCGTGCTGGTGATCGCGCGCGACACGGTTCACGCCGCGGCGCTGAAGACGCTCATCGAGAGCGGCGAGTTCTTCGACGGCCGCTATCGCGAGCGCGCGATCCAGATCGATTCGAGCGCGAGCGGTTCGGAGAAAGACGAGAACGTCGAGCGACTGCTGCGTGTCGAGCATGCCGACGAACCGACCGAGATCGTGATTCACGTCAACATGCTGAAAGAAGGCTGGGACGTCACGAACCTCTACACGATCGTCCCGCTGCGCGCGGCAAACGCGCGCGTGCTGATCGAGCAATCGATCGGGCGCGGATTGCGGTTGCCGTACGGAAAGCGAACGGGCGTGGAAGCCGTCGACCGGCTCAGCATCGTCGCGCACGATCGCTTCCAGGAGATCATCGACGAGGCCAGGAAGGCGGATTCGCCGATCCGGATGAAGTCCGTGGTACTCGATCCGGCGGAGCTGGCGAAGCCGGCGCGCACGGTGATCTCGCCGCCGAATCTCGAATCGAAGCTCGGGATTCGCCCTGCTCACGGGACCGGGAAGACGGACGTGGCCGGGATCGATCAGCCGCCCGCCTTCGAGAACCTCGACGATCAGCGCGCGGCACAGTTTGCATATGCCGCGATTCGTGAGCTCGAAACGCAGCCCGGGAAAGTCGCCGATCTCGGACAGCTTCGTTCGCCTGAAGTACAGGAACTGATCCATCGGGACGTCGTCGCTCGATGGGATGCCGGGCCGCAGGTCGAAATCGAAGGCATCCGATCGAAGCCGGACTTCGCGGCCGTCGTCAGGAAGACTTCCGAGCTCTTCATGCAACACACGATCAGCATCCCGCGCATCCAGGTGCTGCCGAAGGGTGAGCTGAAAGCCGGTTTCCGGCCCTTCGCGTTGCAGCTCGATGGTCTTCGCTATCAGGCGCCTTCCGAGGAACTCTGGTTTCAGTCTCTGCGAACCGGCAAGTCGGGAGTCGTCAGTCTCGGCGGCGGAGGAATCGAAGAGAGGAGGCTCGAAGACCATGTCGTGAGCGGGCTCGTCGATTTCAGCGACGTCGCATACGACGAGCACGCGGATCTTCTCTACGGGCTTGCATCGCAGGTGGTGGAGCACCTCCGCAGCTACCTCTCGGACGAGGAGACGCGCCGCGTGTTGAGCCTCCATCAGCGCGAGATCGCTCGCTTCGTACACGCACAGATGC
>CAZDHU010000136.1:0-6761 GCA_964505355.1 uncultured Myxococcaceae bacterium
GCTGCTCGCGATCGGGCACGAACGCATCCGTGAACCACTCGATGATCGGCGTCGAGAGCACGAGGTTTCGCGTGCCCCAGCGGCGCACGCTCGGCGTCATTCCGAGGTCGTAGGCACCGTAGACGAGATTCGCCGCGACGAACGGTGCGAGCGCGTTTCGTTCGCGCAGTCGCAACAGCGTGAGCAGCGCGAGATGCGCCCCCGCCGACTCGCCGCCGATCACGAGACGCTCGGTTCCGAACTCGCGTGCGGCGTGTTCGATCAACCAGAGCGCGGCGGCTTCGCAGTCGTCCGGGCCGGCGGGAAAGGGATGTTCGGGCGCGAGTCGATAATTCACGCTCACCACGGCGATGCGCGCGTACTCGGCGAGTGCGGCGTTGCGCAGGTCCGAGTGATGCGCGGCGCCGATCGTCCAGCCTCCACCGTGCAGGTGCAGGTACACGCCGCGCAAATCCTCCTTCGCGCCCTCGGGCACGATGACGCGGATCGGCAGCGCACCGGCCGGGCCGGGAATCGATCGATCCCGGGCGTGCGCGACGCGCTCGACGGGCCGCCAGATGCCCGTGCCCGCCTCTTGCGCCGCGCGGATCTCGGCCGGCGCGAGGAGGTGGATCGACGGTGCGGAAGCGAGTGCGCGTTCGATCAGCGTGTTGAACTGCACCGTGTCCGAATCGATCGCGGATTCGGCAAACAGATCGGGCGAAAGCGAGGGATGGACGTGCGGCATCGCGAACCGGTAGTGAAGTTTTCGAGTCGCGTCGAACCGGGACGAATGCCTCGAACCGGCCGGCATTCGACGCGCGCACGAAGCCGCGCGGATTCGTCGACGGCCGGAATGCGACGCGATCGATCCCTGTCACGGCCATCGAGTTTCGGCGCACGGGAAACCCCGGCGCGCGCGATGGCGCCATCGCGGGCGACGCACGCGCGCGAGAACGGCCGCGTGTCGTCGTACGCCAGGCCGGCGTTCGCGCGAAAACGCGACCGGTTCGAGCGCCGCACGGTCACGCTGGCGTAGGCTGCGCGCGCGATGTCGAGGATCTCCGCACCCTGTCCGCATCGCCCCGCCTGTCCGGGGTGCCCGCGCTTCGGTGAAGCGGGGCTCGCACCCGAAACCCGCGCGCGCGTCGAAGCGCTCGCGCGGGCGGCGGGCCTCGAACCTCCCGTCGTTCAGGAAGGGGCGCCGCGCGCCTTTCGCGTTCGCGCGCGACTGATGGTGCGCGGGCCCGCCGGCGCACCGAAGATCGGACTCTTCGCGGCGGGCTCGCATCGCGTGGTCGAAATCCCGGCGTGCGCGATTCATCACCCGCGCGTGAACGAGGCCGTGGCCGCGCTTCGCGCGACCCTGCGCGAGCAGCGCACGCGGCCGTATGCCGACGCGCGCCACACGGGATTCATGCGTGCCGTGCAGCTGGTCGTCGAACGCGCAACGCAGCGCGTGCAGATCGTTCTCGTCGTCAACGACGAAATGCCGGCGGCGACCGAACCGCTGGCGCGCGCGCTCGCGCAACGCCTCGGCGCACGGCTGCACTCGATCTGGTGGAACGGCAACGCAGAACGCACGAACGTCATTCTCGGCGCCCGCTGGCAGCGCCTTGCCGGCGACGCGGCGACGCACGAGCGCATCGGCGGCGCCGACGTCTTCTTTCCGCCCGGCGCGTTCGGACAAAGTCACCTCGACCTCGCCGACCGCATCGTCGCGCACGTGCACGCGCTCGTGCCCGACGGCGCACGCGTCGCCGAGCTGTACGCGGGCTGCGGTGCGATCGGGCTCGGCCTTGCCGGCCGCGTCTCCGCGCTCGCCTTCAACGAAGAATCCCCCGCCTCGATCGACGGCCTCCGCCTCGGCATCACCGCCCTCGACGCCGGCGCTCGCAGCCGCATCCGTCTCGAAGCCGGCTCCGCGCGCGACCGCCTCGACACGCTGCGCGACGCCGACGTCGTGATCGTCGACCCGCCCCGCAAAGGCCTCGAAACCGCCGTCGTAGCCGCGCTCTGTGCCCGCCCGCCCTCGCGCCTCGTCTACGTGAGCTGCGACCTCGCCTCCTTCGAACGCGACCTCGCCGCACTGACGGCGAACTCTCCCCTGCGCCTCGCCCGCCTCGACGCATTCGCCCTCTTCCCGTACACGGCGCACGTGGAGCTGGTCGGGGTGCTGGAGGGTGAAAACAAGACAAACTGAAAACGAGTGCGTCGTGCGAAATGTGTCTATCTGATCACGCGACCAATTCGATCGTTGGGGCGATTGGGTCGGACGCAGGCGCTTCCCGCTCCACCGAGATCCGCGCCGAGCGCGTGTGTGTCGATGCGCCTGTGGGATGCGGATGCGTTCGGCGGTAGAAGCGACGTCCGTGGGCGCGCTGGTAGTGCCAGAGCGTCGTTGCGAGCCAGCCGCGGCGGTGGAGCCAGAAGGTGTTCGGTACGGGATCGAGCGGCGTGGTGCGCGTGGTGGAGATCTCGGCCATGGCGACGCCCGCGCCCTCGCGCCAGGTGCGTTTTGCGAGGATGCGGCCGTCGGCGGCGCAGAGTTGCGCTCCGCCTTCGAAGTGTCCGCGATAGGTCAGCGGGGTCCACGGAAGCCGACACGCGAGCGTGCCGGCGTGTGCGGCGTGGACCACGGGCGCGCCGACGAGGCGGGCGAGTGCGGGCACGACGCCGAGCGCGAGGCGCTCGTTGCCCGCTTCGAGTCGTTCGAAGCGTTGCGACGGTGGCCATTCGGGGACGCTCCACCAGCCCGATCCGCCGACCACGACGTCGATCTCGCCGCGAAGTCTTCGCGCGGTCTGGCTTCTCATGAACTCCCAGCAGAGTGAGACGCCGAACGTCATCTCCGCGAGATCGAGCAGTCCGTCGTCTCTTCCGCCGATGTAAAAACAGTTTTCCCACATCGTCGGCAGGTCTTTGTCGTGCCGGCCGAGGGCGCCGCCGGGTGTCGCGAGCACGAACGCGTTGCGTACGTGCCCGTCCTCGTCCTGGCAGAGGAACGATCCGCCGACGATCGCGTCGTGTCGCCGCGCGCGATCCAGCAGCAGCGCCGTCGCCGCTCCGTGTGCGGGCAGCGCGGTCTGTGCGATCCCGGGCACGAAACCGATCCCGGTGGTGAAGAACTCCGGCAGCACGATCAGCCGCGCTCCGCCACGCGCCGCCTCGTCGACCAGTTCGCCGGCCATCCGAAGGTTGGCGTCGACGTCCCCGACGCGGGCCTCCATCTGAATCGCGGCGGCGAGCAGCGTCGGCGGTTTCATGAGACCGGCTCGAGGCTCGGAGATCGCACGGGGAGTACTCCTGTTTCGAGGGCGGCACGGCACCGGCAGCGATTCCGACGCTACCGGAGCCCGGGAGACTTGACGCGGGCTCACCGCCGAGAGGAAGATGCCGGCGCGACCCGCAGCCGGGCGTTCCGGGCCGCGGTGATTTCGAACCCATCGAAAGAGGAGAGATGTGTGAACGTTTCATGCGGCGTTCGCGATGAACTGCGCCGGCGGGCACGATTCACAACACACTGCGTCGTGCTCGGCGGAATCCTGCTCGGTTCCGCGCCGATCGCACAGGCGACACCCGCCTTCGTCGGATCAGCGGCCACCAGCGAAGCGGTGCGCGACGACGCGGGCCATCTCACCCGTGTGTCGGGAACTCTTCGGCCAACCGATCCCGCGGCTCCGACGCAGGCGGCCGGCGGTGTCGCCGGTTCGTTCGAGATGCTGGCAGCGCCCGGCGCGGATCTGCGGAGTGCGCCGGGCAGCCTGCGCATCGACACCTCGACCGGAAGTCTCAGCGCGCTCGGCCGAAGCGCGACGGCTCCGCCGCCGGCGGGGTTTGGGCTCTCTCTGCCGCCCTACGCGAGCCTGCCGGCGCCGGATCGTGCAGTCACCCAATCTCTCTTCACGATGATCTGTGCATCATCCACCGGCTTCTCGACGCTCGACCCGAGCGTCTGCTCGCAGAACATCTTCTCCACTCCGTCGCTTCCCCTGCCCGATCCGATCTCGCTGATGCTGGCGCCGCCGGTTTCCGTGATGGCGCATGCGGCGTATGCCGGTGTCTTCGGGCCGGCGGTGGAGGCCGCCGTGTCTCCCGTCGTGCTTCATCGAAACGTCACGGCCGACGGAGCAGTCGGGCTCGCGGGCTACGACGGTCTCGCCGGCTACCTGACCGACGAGCAGGAGGCATTGCTCGGATGCGGGCCGCTCCGCGGGACATCGAGTTCCGGATGCGGGACGCAGACGATCGATCTCGTTCGCGCTGACGCGAGCGCGCTGCTCCGATCGTTTCCCGCGTCGGGGCAGTTCGGTGCGACTGATGAAGTGCCGCCCGGGATGCGCGGCCCCTGGCTTTCAGACGGGTTGACGCTCGACTCACAATACGATCCGCGCATCGACGGATGTGTGCGCGACGGCTTCGACGGCGTGGCTCCTTCCGGTACCTGCAGCGGAGTGCGGCTCATGAACCCGCGGACCGCGGCGACGTTCGAGTCCGAGGTCGCTGCCGTTTCGTGGAATCTCCTTCAGCTTCTCGTCGCGCTGTCGCTGCCGGTGGCGGGTGGATTGCCCGGGCTCGACGAACTCGATTCGGCCGATCTCCATCGCCTGAACGGTTGCTCGTTCCTGAACCCGGGCGAATGCCGCGAGGTCTCGAAACTGCTCGCTCTCGCGGTGACGCCGCTATCCGACGACGAACGAGCGAGCACGCGCTGGGTCTGGGAACTCGGCACCGAGTGGGAAGTCACGGAAGCGACGGGTGATCTCGCTTCGTTCGCAGGCCGCACGCTGTATGGCTACGGGCCGTGGAGCGACGAGACGGGCGGAATCGGTCTTGCGTTCGTGCTCGTTCCCGAGCCGGCGAGCCTGTTGCTCGTCGGGCTGGGTGCGGGCGCGCTCGCCTGGGCGCGACGGCGCCAGCACGGCAGCGTGCGTTCGTCGGCCGCGCGCTGACACGTCGGTTCGAACCGTCGACTCCAACTCTGCGATCCGCCTTCGAGCACGACCGGACGTCGAGGCCGGATCACGAGGACCGGATGGGTTCGAGAGCACACGCTGCGTGTGCGCCCGCCACACTCCAGAAACAACGAAGCCCCGGAGCGTCTCCGCTCCGGGGCTCGTATCACTGGCAAGAAGCAGTGTGCGCGGTTCGTCGCGGCGCGAGGTCGCGACGGATTCGCGCGCGGGGATCACATCCCCATTCCGCCCATGCCGCCCGGCATTCCACCGCCGGCGCCGTGGTCGTGCTTCTCGTCCTTCGGCTTCTCGGCCACCATCGCCTCGGTGGTGAGCAGCAGTGCGGCCACGCTGGCGGCGTTTTGCAGCGCCGTGCGCGAGACCTTGGTCGGATCGATCACGCCGGCCTTCAGCAGGTCTTCGTACTCTTCCGTGGACGCGTTGAAGCCGAAGGCGCCTTTGCCCTGCTTCACCTTGTCGACCACGATCGAGCCTTCGATTCCTGCGTTCTGCGCGATGATGCGCAGCGGCTCTTCGATCGCGCGGCGGATGATGTTGACGCCCGCCTTCTGCTCCTCGCCGACCTCGACGGCATCGAGCGCCCGCTGAGCGCGCAGGTACGCCACGCCTCCGCCGGGAACGATGCCCTCTTCGACGGCCGCGCGCGTTGCGTGCAGCGCGTCCTCGACGCGCGCCTTCTTCTCCTTCATCTCGGTCTCGGTCGCCGCGCCCACCTTGATCACGGCCACGCCGCCCACGAGCTTGGCGAGCCGCTCCTGGAGCTTCTCGCGGTCGTAGTCGCTGGTCGTTTCCTCGACCTGCTTGCGGATCTCGTTGCAGCGCCCCTCGATGTCCTTCTTCGCGCCGGCGCCGTCGATGATCGTCGTGTTGTCCTTGTCGATCTTGATCCGCTTCGCCTTGCCGAGATCCTTCAGCGTGACGTTCTCGAGCTTGAGCCCGAGCTCTTCCGCGATGACCTGGCCACCCGTGAGGATCGCCATGTCCTGCAGCATCGCCTTGCGGCGATCGCCGAAGCCGGGAGCCTTGACTGCCGCCACCTGCAGCGTGCCGCGAATCTTGCTCACGACCAGCGTGGCGAGCGCCTCGCCTTCGATCTCTTCGGCGACGATCAGCAGCGGGCGACCCTGTCGCGCGACCTGCTCCAGCAGCGGCAGCAGATCTTTCATGTTGCTGATCTTCTTTTCGTGCAGAAGGATCATCGGGTCTTCGAGGCTGGCTTCCATCTTCTCGGGATCGGTGACGAAGTAGGGCGAGAGGTAGCCGCGATCGAACTGCATGCCTTCGACGACGTCGAGCACGGTCTCCATCGACTTCGCCTCTTCGACCGTGATCACGCCTTCCTTGCCGACCTTCTCCATCGCCTGGGCGATGATCTTGCCGATCTGCTCTTCGCCGTTGGCCGAGATGGTGCCGACCTGTGCGATCTCGCTCGAGTCGCGGGTCGGCTTCGACATCTTCTTCAGTTCGTCGACGAGCGCGCCCACGGCCTTGTCGATGCCGCGCTTGAGCTCCATCGGGTTCATGCCGGCGACCACCATCTTGCTGCCCTCGCGGAAGATCGCCTGGGCGAGCACGGTGGCGGTGGTGGTGCCGTCGCCTGCGACGTCCGAGGTCTTGCTGGCGACCTCGCGCACCAGCTGGGCGCCCATGTTCTCGAACTTGTCCTCGAACTCGATCTCCTTGGCGACGGTGACGCCGTCCTTGGTGACCGTGGGTGAACCGAAGCTCTTCTCGATGATGACGTTGCGGCCCTTCGGCCCGAGCGTCACGCGGACCGCGTTGGCGAGTCCGTTCACGCCGGCGAGC
>CAZDHU010000137.1:0-18303 GCA_964505355.1 uncultured Myxococcaceae bacterium
GCGCTCGACGATTCGGGAAGCTCGACGCCATGCGCATGCCCGTGAAAAATCGCGAAGAAGGCGACCAGCGCAGCGGCGACGAACGGCGACGGCGCGCGACCGAGGGCGATCGCGCTGCCGAGCAGCAACACCGAAAGCGCGATCGCGATTTCGGCCGCCGGCAGGGGAACCCCGAGAATGCCGAGCGCACCGCCCACCGCCATCACCGGCGGAAACGCTACCGGCAGAAGCCAGAGCGCCGGCATGCCGAGCTGCGCACCCCACATGCCCACGGCGAGCATCGCCAGCAGATGATCGATTCCGGTGATCGGATGCAGAACGCCCGCCACGAATCCGCTCGTCGCATCCCCCTGCCCGGTGTGTGCGCTCGCCGTGCTCGCGAGCATCAGCAACGACATCGCCAGCAGCAGGAAGCGCGAATCGATGCGCTTCATCGGATGCCTCCCGGCACGACGGCGGCGAGAAGCATCGCGCCGGCCGCGCCCATCGCGAAGCCGGCAACGCGCGTCGAGGGCATGCGCCACTTCGCCGGAATCCAGCCGAACAGCGTGAACCCCGTCGCGTGAAGCAACGCCGTCGCGACCACGAACCCGGCGGCGAACGTGGCCGGAGACGCGCACGCTACGAGGCCGGCGGTGTGCGCGTGGCCGTGCAGGCAGCCGGCGGCGAGTGCGATCGACGCCGCGAATCCCGAGCCCGCGCGGGCCGCGAGTGCGGTGCAGGCACCGAGCATCCACACCGACGTCGCGAGCAGCGCGGGCGCGGTAACCGGCGCGTCGAAAACCGCGCCCGCGACCAGACCGGCGGCGCCCCCGATCACGAATCCGATCGGCGGGACGAGCGACGAGCGACCTTCGCGCTGCGCCGCCCAAATCCCGATCGTCAGCATGGCGAGCAGGTGATCCAGCCCGGAGAACGGATGCGAGAGACCGCTCGCCCAGTCACCGGCGCCACCGGCCGGGGGCGTGTGCGCGCTCGCGGGCAGCGAAAGGATGCAAAGTGCGATTCCCCATCCAGACGAAACGATCCAGCGAGTGCGGTCTGCGGTCACTTCTTCGTCTCCCCGGGGCGTGCGCCCCTTCCCCGACGTTGCAACTGCGCGACCGCGCGGCACGCGGGCTCGATTCGACGCAGCGCGATCAATCGATCACTCGAGCCGGTAGACCACGGGGATCTGCAACCAGCTCGCCACCGTCTCGCTTCCTCGACGCGCGGGATCAAATCGCCAGTCGTCGTGGACGACGGTTCGAAGTGCGGCGTCATCGAGCACAGAAGAGCCCGACGATTTCGCGATCTCCGCCGACTCGACGCCGCCATCGCGACCGACCAGAACGCGCACCAGCACGCTTCCCTCGATGTTCATCCGGCTCGCACGCGCGGGATACGGCGGTTTCGGCGCGAACCGAAGCTTCGGCGCGGTGTGCTCGGCGACGCTCCCGGCGTGTGCGTCGAGCGCTGCAGTGGCCGGCGGCTCTCCCGCGGCAGCGCTCGCTTCGGTTGCCGGCGCCGCCTGTGCAGCGGGCTCTCCGACCCGCTCGGGGGGAGCGGAAGAAACCGCCTGCGATCGCTCGGGCGACCGCGCGCGTTTGACCGCCTTCGCCACGGGCGGCGGTTTCACGGGCGCAGGAGCCGCCTGCGGGGGCTGCGCCGGTGCAGCGCGTGCGGGGTCGTCGGCCTCGATCGGAACGTCGCCGGAGGGAATCCATCGGATCGCGATCGGCACGGACGCCGGCAAGGTTCGTGACCGTGACCATCCGGCGACGAGACCAGCGGCCGCGAGATGCACGGCACAGGATGCCAGCGCCGCAACGAGCATGGCGTGCGAGGGCCGTCCGGGCGCGCGCGCGCCGTGAGACGGCAGGATCACGCGCGAACCGCCTGATCCCGGCAGCCAGAGGCGCACTCGATTCAATCGTTCTGCCCCGTGCTGCGCTCGATCCACTCGCGTCCACCCGTCCGCTCCGGACGGGCAGCGCCGAGTGGGCACCGCCGCGCGCCGGTTCCGCCGGATCATCGCGGCGTGGATAGGCGGAAACGGGAACCCTGTCGACTCCCATCGCACACGAGGGACGGCCGCCGGAAACCCGACTTCTGCCCGATTCAGCGCTCGCGATCCTTCGCGCGCAGCACGCTCATGGCGCCGGCGGAACGCACGACGCGCCGATCGTCGCCGTCGGCGGAGAGAGCAGCGCCCGACGGATGATGACCGCATCGGCCAGCGTACACGCGGCCGAGCTGCCGACGTCACACAGCTCGGGATGCGGCAGCGTGGCCGTCGGCGGAGAGAGCGAGGCGCGCTGTACGAGCACCGCATCGCCGAGCGTCACGCGCCCGTCGCCGTTCACGTCGCCGCACTGGCATGCGTCTCCCACGCCATCGGGCGGCGAGCCGACGCCGACTCCGCCGAGATCCTGCTGGCCGGGATCAGGCACCGTCGGGCAGTCGTCGCTCAGATCGGGAATGCCGTCCGCGTCCGTGTCGAGTGCAGTGAGCGTGAACGTGCCGATGTTCACCGGGGCTCCGGCCGGCGTCACGATCCCGGTCACGTGCTGCGGAACGAATCCCGTGTGCTCGAGCACGACGTCGTAGACCCCGGGCACGAGCGGACTGATCGTGAACTGACCGGCGAGGTCGGTGAAGGCGGGCGAGGCCCCGGAATCACCGCCCGTCACCAGTGCCGCGCTGCCGTCGAAGGTGGCGACGCCTCCGCCGAGCAGCACGCGGCCGCGGATGCCCCCGACCGATGCCAGCGGAACGACGCGGATCTCGTCCTGGTAAACGCGCGAGAGATTGTTCGCGGCATCGAGGAAGAGCACGTACACCGACGCGATACCCGTCGCCGGGTCGGGCACGAGTGTCCACGGCACGCTGCTCGCGAACGGCAGAATCGCGGCGCCCGCGAAGGTCGGCGTGTCCGCCAGCGCCATCCAGACCACGTCCGGACTCGCCGTCAGCGAGAGTGTCGCGGCGAGCGACGTCGTCATCGCCGCCCCCTCGTCGATCACCAGATTGCCGAGCGGCGCGAACGGCTCGGCCTTCGGCGTCCCGCGGAAGGGTTCGCTCGGCGCACTGCGATGGCCCGCGAGGTCTTCGGCGACCACGCGGTAGTAATACGGCGTGCCGTTGACCAGACCGTCGTCGCGGTGGAGACCGCCGCTTCCGGCGGCGAAGAAGCTCGCCACCGTGGACCACGGGCCCGACGGAGCGAGGCTCCGCAGCAGGTGGATCTTCGAGTACGCGGGATCGACCGGGAACCGAATCAGATTCGAGTTGGGCCGCAGGTCGGGCGGCGGATCCTGGTGATCGGGAACCGTGTCGACCACCGCCGCATGCTCGGGCCACGGCAGCGCATCGTCGCGCGGATCGAAGACGTTCGCGGCGCGCAGCCACTCCGAGCGATCGCTCTCGCCACCGCGATCCGTGTCGGGGTCGCAGGGATCCGTCCCGGCGTCCCACTCGTCGAAGTTCTTCAGCCCGTCGACGTCGGGATCGCCCGCACCGTCGGCGACCCCCGGGTCGAGACAGGCGTGCAGCGCTTCGTATCGATCGGGCATGCCGTCCTGATCCACGTCGGTCGGCTTGCCGGTCGCATCCGTCGGCGCGTCGTAGATCTGGAACGCCGCCTTGCGAATGCGCTCGAAGGATTGAAGGGAGTGATCGACGCCCTGCGCCTCGACCACCACGGCGTAGCTGCCGCGCGCGGCAGACGACGGCAGATCGGGCATTCCGCTCCGGCTGTAGGCCGTGGTGCGCGTGTAGAGATTCCCGTACACGCCGTCGTTCGGCGGGCCGTCTCCATGGCTGCCGTCGTCGAAGAGTGGCAGTCGGATCGTCGAACCGTCGGGGTGTTCGATGGTTGCTTCGACGTTCGCGCCCGCGATCGCGCCATCCTTGTCGGCGAGCGACGCGAGAATGGGCATCGGAAGCCCGCGCAGGAAGAGCCCGTTGAGCGCGCGCGCGCGGCCGTCGTCGTGATGTTGACCAAACCAGAGCGCGAGCGACGCACCCTGACGATTCTTGCCCGAGAGCGCAGCGAGCACTTCGGGCGCGCCCGCGAGCGCCTGCAGCCGCACTTCCCACGTTCCCGGCGAAAGGGAAGGCAACTGAACGACGACGTGCGTCGGGGTGGCGAAGATCCGCGCACCGAGCACGCCGTCGACCACCAGCGCGCCGCCGGGTCGCCGCACCTCGGCCCCGAGCACGTCACTCGCATCCGACCAGTTGAAGGAGAAGACCGCGTCTTCGATGCCGCCTTCCTGAATCACGATCGGGAAGGTTTGCGGCGCTCCGATCACGCCCCGCGTCTCCCACAATCGCTCGTGCCGTCGAATGTGTTCGGTCGCTACCGCGTACGCGTCGCCGAGACGGTTCGCCAGCGGCCCTCCGAACGCGGGCGCCGAGCCCGCGCCGCCGACGTCGACGTAGCTGTAAATGCCGCCCGTCTCGGCCGCGATCGCCTGTAGCAGCGCCTGATCGGTTTGCGGTCCGAGCGCGATCGCGTTGACCTTGACGTTCGCTGCCTGAAGGTTCGCGCGAACGTTCGCCCAGTACTGCGACTCGTTCTCCATCCCGTCGGAGAGCAAGACCAGCCAGTCTTCCCCGAGCGCACTGCCGCGCAGCACGAACTCGTTGCGTCCCTTTTCGAGGCCGTCGCCGATCGAAGTCCAGCCGCTCGCGCCGATGCCGCCGATGGCGCCGCGCACCAGCCCGCGCTGGGCATCGGTCACAGGCTGCAAGATTCGATTGATCGTCGCGTCGTCGTTGGGCTCGACGCCGTCGCCGCTGAAACTCACCGCGCCGATGCGATCCTGCGACCCTGCGGCGTCGACGAAGAGCGTCGCGGCGTTCTTCGCGGCGTCGATCTTCGGTGCGCCCGCGGGATCGTTCATGCTGCCCGAGCGATCGATCACCAGCACCTGATCGAGCACCCGCAGCTCGTATCGAACCGACAGCGCCTGTCCGGTGCTCGCGAGATCGCGCAGTTTGACCAGCAGGTCGAAGGTGCCGTTCGCGAGCTTCGCCGGCGCCTGCGCGACGATCCAGTATTCGCCCTGCACGTAGGCCGCGCTCACGATCGCGGCTGCGTTGGCGGGCGCTTCCGGACCGACGAAGACCTCGAAATCGGAGGCTTCGAGACCTTCGACGGACGGCGTTCCGAGATCGGGCGGCCCGAAGACCCGCAGCTTGACGAGGAAGCGTTCGGGGTGATCGAACGTTCCGACGAAGGCCTGGCGCACGTTCGTCGGCTCGACGATCTGAAGCTGCGGATACGCGCAGGCGAAGGTGTAGGTGAAGTTCGCGGGAGAAGAGAGACCGGCGACGACGGCACCGAGTCGCGTGTACGGCGAACCCGAATGCTGCAAGAAGGCTTTGGCGAAGGTGCCGCCGACCGACTTCACGATGCGGTCGACCTGATTCGCGCCTTTCACGCCGACCAGCGCGTAGGCCGCACTGTCTCCCGTCGAACGGAAACCGACGATACCGCGCGAGCAGGCGCCCCCCGTCGCACCCGAGACGTTCGCCTCGAAGTAGCGCGCTCCCCAGCGCACGACGCTCGACGCGGTCGGCCCCTGCTGCGGCGGCACCGAACCGGTCCAGCTCCGCATCACGGCCGCGTAGGTCGAGCCCGTCCCGTCGTTTTCGTCGGCGTAGCGATAGCGGAGTCCGTCCGGCAGCAACGAGACATCGAGCTCTTTCGTGTAGTTCGCGATCGTGAAGTCCTGAAACAATTGCTCGAGTGATCGATTCAGATCGAAATCCGAAACGGTGTTGCGCAGCGTGCCGACGAAGTCGGGGCTCGACGCGCGCGCGCCGGCCCGTTCCCAGAAGCGGCGCACGAAATCCGCGCCGCGATTCGGCTCGGCGACCACCCCGCCGAGCTGCTCTCCCAGATAGTTCCAGAACAGCGCCGTGGTGTAGGACAGGTTCCACATCGTCTGGTTCGGGTTGCCGAGGTAGTTGTTGACCTCGCCGAGATACGTGATGCAGCCCGCGTCGGCGTCGAGATCCGAAAAAATCTTGTCCTGCATGTACCGAGCGGTGCCTTCGACGGGCTCGTTTCCCCAGCCCGTCCAGTTGCCGAAGGTGATGTAGCCGTACTGCACGTGATGAAAGAGTTCGTGCCCCGCGACGCCCCGCAGGCACGCCTCGCTCGCACCGATGTACGCCGTCGCCGGCATGTTGATTCGATCGGACGGCGCGTTGCCGGTGTCGCATCCGCCGTGCGGCGCACAGTCGAAGACGAACGTCTGTTTCGTGCCGCCGAAGCTCGGGGCCACGAAGCCGAGCCCGGCGTAACCGGCGTGGTAACCGTTCGGCGCGCCGACCGCCGGCACGTTCGCGTTGTCGAACGCGTTCGCGAGATTCTGCGCCTGCGTCGTCGGGCAATAGTTCAGATCGGACATGCCGCCCGGCGGAGGCGTGTAGGGGTTGTCGTTGGTGAAGTTGACGACGTAGCTCTGGTTCGGCGTCGTGATGCTGTCGGGAAGCGGCGAGGGATGGGTGGCGCGGGCGACCCGCGGCATCCCCGCGGCGAGGGCGGCCAGAGCGAGCACGAACCCGAGCAGACGCGTGCTTCGACCGGACACGCGCGACGACAGGTGCAGCGACATGGATCCACCTCCGCATCCGAGCGACAGCGTGCGCATGGCCCCTCGCGCGCGGAGCCGCCTCGCACCCTCACTCTGCGCCACGTCGTTCGCCGAAAGCAAGCACAAAACCATCGTCCGGCCGCGGAGACGCGCGCGAGGTTGCACGCCCGTACGCGTCCGCCGGCCCGGCCGTCTGGCCTGCCGGCCGGCGCAGGAATCTTTGCGCCGCAACCGGCGGACGCCTGGCGTTTCCGAGTGGACGACCGGCGGGCTCGCCCGTCTCGTTGCCGATGCGCTGCCGATCCGCGAAGAGACTTCCCGCCGCACGGCTTCGGGTTCATACTCGGCCGCTCACGCGACGATCTTGTCGCGTTCAGCGAGGTCGAACATGCGCACGCCGACGAAGCTCCTCTCGCTCCTGCTCTTCGTGCTCCCGCTGATGGCGGTGCAGTGTCAGCCTCCGCTCACCACCGAGGCGGTGTTCCGTTCGCGTCTCTTCGTCGAGGGCAGCCTGCCCGACGCGCAGTGGAATCCGCGGCGCGACGCCTATCTCGGATACGCGACCGAAGTGCTGGCCCCGAGCAGCGTGATGAACCTCGCCGCTCACCTGCAGCGCATGGCGCTCGAACCCGGCTACCAGATCCCGGCCGGTACGGTCACGGCGAGCACGTGGGATGCGCTGTTCACCAAGATCGACTCGCTGCGCGACACCAGCGACTTCGACGTGATTCGTTTTCTCTGGCTCTGGTACGCGCACGGCGGACATTCCGCGATCGACCCCGCGGCGTTCGCGCGCGTCGAGCAAATGCTGCTCGACTTCAAGTACTGGTTCACGGATCCGACGCCGGCCGGAAAAAAAGACGACATGTGGTACTGGACCGAGAACCACCAGATCATGTTTCACGTCGCCGAATATCTCGCCGGGCAGGCCTTTCCCGATCGCGTGTTTTCGGTCACCGGATGGACCGGCGCGCAGCACGTCGCGCGGGCCGACGCGATGATCCGCGAGTGGATGGACTATCGCTCCCGCTACGGGTTCTCGGAGTTTCACAGCCACGTCTACTACGAAGAAGATCTCTTCCCGCTGCTCGCCTTCGTCGAGTTCGCGAACGACCGGGCGCTGGCCACGCGCGCGGCGACGCTGGTGGATCTGCTCTTCTTCGACATCGCCCGCCACCAGTTCCGCGGATCCTTCGCGGGCGCGCACGGCCGCACCTACAAGAAGGACAAGACGAACGCCCACCGGCAGGACACGTTCACGGCGACCCGGCTGCTCTTCGACACGGCCGAGCTTCCGTTCGACAGCCGCGCGGGAACGGTCGCGCTGATGCTCTGCGGCAGCACGCGGTACCGCATCCCCGCCGTGCTGACCGAGGTGGCGCGCTTCAACGGAACGACGGTCGATCGCGAGCGCATGGGCATCCGCTTCGACGAGAACGAGCCGATCGTTCCCGGCGTCGTCCCCGTGCATCCCGACGGAATTCCGTACGACGGTCCTTCGGCCATCGTCCCCTGGTGGGGCGCCAGCAATCACACCGCCTGGCAGCTGATCCCGCTCACGCTCTCGACGATGCAGCAGTACGGGCTCTGGGACGGCGAGCTGTTTCAGGACTACGCCGTCCTGCGGCCGTTCGCGACCACCGGCAGCTACACGCTGGTGCAGGGGCTCGCACTCGGCCTCGCGCCGACGATCAACATGGCGCTGCTCTCGGAAGTGAACACGCAGTCGTACCGCACGGCGGACTTTCAGTTGATGACCGCGCAGAGCTACCGGCCAGGCATGCGATCGAGCCAGGCCCACGCCTGGACGGCGGTTCTGCCGGGAGATGCGCTGGTCTTCACCACGCACCCCGGCCGCCTGCCGAAACAGACACTCGACTGGAACGAAGACGACGACGCGGGTTTTTGGACCGGCTCGGCGAGCCTCCCGCGCTCGGCCCAGCACGAGAACGTGGCGATCCACCTCTATTCGCCCGCCTACTATGAAACCGACGACTTCGGTCTCGGCGGCTTCACCCGCATGCTCGACTTCACGCACGCCTTCTTTCCGCAGGAACGCTTCGACGAAGTCGTGCAGGACGGAAACTGGACCTTCGGACGCAAGGGCGATTCGTATCTCGGACTCTGGTCGTGGCGCCCCGCGCACTTCGAACCGACACCGCCCGGTGTCGCGACGGACGGACTCGTACAGCCCTTCGAGCTTCGTGCGCCGGGCGGCCCGGACGACGTCTGGATCGTCGAACTCGGCAGCGCCTCGCAGTGGGGATCGTTCGCCGCCTTCCGCGCCGCCGTCGCGGCGGCACGGATCGACGTCGCACGCACCACGGCCGGCCAGCACCCGCTCTCTCCGCAGCCCGCCTTCGACGTCGCGTACGAGTCGCCGAGCCAGGGAACGATCGAGTTCGGCTGGGGGGCGCCGCTGCGCGTGCGAGGCACGGAGGTGCCGATCTCCGGCTACGCGCGCCACGACGATCGCTGGGCGCAGACGCCCTTCGGCTCGCCCGAAACCGCGATCTTCGACGCGCCGAGCGGAACCGGGCTCTATCTCGACACGCAGCGCGGCGTGCGACTTCCGGTGCGGCGACGCTGAGCACGAACGACCGCGCGGCGGATCTTCCGCCGCGTCCGCTGCTGCTGGCGCGCGTCGGCGAGGCCGGAGACGAATCGGCCCAGCTCGATCGTTTCCTGCGCTGGGTGCAGGACTGCGCGCTCGAGCCCTACCCGGCCCAGGAAGAAGCGCTGCTCGAACTCTACGCGGGCCGGCACCTCGTGCTCTCGACACCGACGGGTTCGGGCAAGTCGCTGGTCGCGACCGGGCTGCATTTTCGGGCGCTCTGCGAAGGCCGGCGCTCGTTCTACACCTCGCCCGTCAAGGCACTGGCGAGCGAGAAGTTCTTCGCGCTCTGCGAAGACTTCGGCGCGGTCAACGTCGGCATGCTGACGGGCGACACGAGCATCAACCCCCGCGCACCGATCGTCTGCTGCACGGCGGAGGTGCTGGCCAACATGGTGCTGCGGCACGGTGAGGCGGCGAACGCGCCCTTCGTCGTGATGGACGAGTTCCACTATTACGCGGACCGCGAGCGCGGCTGGGCCTGGCAGGTGCCGCTGATCGAGCTGCCGCGAACCCAGTTCTTGCTCATGTCGGCCACGCTCGGCGACACCCGCGCCATCGCGCACGCCCTGCAAGAACGCACGGGGCGAGAGGTCGCGCAGGTCGGCGGCCTCGCGCGGCCGGTACCGCTCGAATGGGCTTATTCCGACCGCTCGCTCCACGAAACCGTCGAACGTCTGGTGGCGAACGACCGGGCGCCCGTCTACGTCGTCAGCTTCACCCAGCGCGAATGCCACGAGCGCGCACAGGCGCTGACCAGCGCAGCGATCGCGACGCGCGAACACAAGGAGCGAATCGCCGCCGCGATCGCGGGCACGCGATTCGACAGCAGCTACGGGCGCGACGTGAAGCGCTTTCTCGCGCACGGCATCGGCATTCATCACGCGGGACTGCTGCCGAAGTACCGATTGCTGATCGAGCGACTCGCGCAGAAGAACCTGCTTCGCATCATCTCGGGCACCGACACGCTGGGCGTCGGCATCAACGTGCCGATTCGAACCGTCCTCTTCAGCCAGCTCTGCAAGTACGACGGAGAAAAGACGGCGTTGCTCTCCGTGCGCGACTTTCGCCAGATCGCGGGTCGCGCGGGGCGCAAGGGCTTCGACGAAGTCGGCTACGTGGTCGCGCAGGCGCCCGAACACGTGATCGAGAATCAGCGCAACGCGGCGAAAGCCGCCGCCAGCGGGCGCAAGGCGCCGCCGAAGAAGCAGCCGCCGAAGGACGGGTTCGTCGGCTGGACGAAGGAGACCTTCGAACGGTTGGTCGAGCGTCCCGCCGAGCCGCTGCAGAGCCGCTTCGAACTGAACCACGGCATGCTGATCCAGTTGCTGCAGCGCGCAGCCGGCGGCGACGGCCCGGCGGGCGGCGCCCCGATCGTCGATCGAGGCGGCTACGGCCCGATCCTCGACCTCGTCGCGCGCTGTCACGACAGCGAACCCGTCAAACGACGGCACCTGCGTCGCGCCGCACAGTTGATGCGCGGCCTGCGCCGTTCGGGAATCGTCGAAGTGCGGCGCGAGCCGGAACGCGGCGCGAGGCTGCGCGTGCAGGCCGGTCTGCAGCGCGATTTCTCGCTGCACCGTTCGCTCTCGCTCTACCTCGTCGAAGCGCTCGGCGCTCTCGATCCCGAACACCCCGACCACGCGCTCGACGTGATCTCGCTGGTCGAAGCGATTCTCGAACATCCTCGGGCGATTTTGATCGCGCAGGAACGCGAGGCGAAGTCGGCGCGACTCGCCGAGCTGAAGGCGGCCGGCGTGCCGTACGAAGAGCGAATCCGCGAACTCGAAGAGATCAGCCATCCGAAGCCGAAGGCCGACTTCATCTACGCCACCTTCCGCGTCTTCTGCGAGCACCATCCGTGGGTCGGCGAAGAACTGATTCGGCCGAAATCGATCGCGCGCGAGATGCTCGAAACGTGGGCGAGCTTTCACGACACGGTGAAGCGATGGGGCATCGCGCGCAGCGAAGGTTTACTGCTGCGCTACCTCGGCGACGTTCATGCCACGCTCGCACGCACGGTCCCCGAAGAATCGCGCACCGACGCACTCGAAGACGCGCTCGCCTTCTTTCGCACACTGCTCGAACGGGTGGACGCCAGCCTGGTCGAAGAATGGGAGAGCCGCGCGCGCTTCGAACCGCCCGACGACGGACTCACCGAGGAGGCGCCGGCCGCGAAACCGTACGACCTCGTCGACCATCCCCGTGCGCTCGCGGCGCGCATCCGCGCCGAACTCCACGCGCTCGTTCACGCGCTCTCGCGCGGCGATTTCGAGGAGGCGGTCGCCTGCGTGCGCCACGATCCCGGCGATCCGTGGGACGAAGCCCGATTCGAGCGCGAACTCGCGCCGTTTCTCGCCGAACACGCGCGCATCGTCTTCGATCCGTCGGCGCGAACGCCGCAGCGCACGCGCGTCACGAAGCGATCCCCGCGACTCTTCGAGGTGATGCAAACACTGGTCGACCCGGAGGGCGAGAACGACTGGTGCGTCGAGGGCGAGATCGAAGTGCCCGTCGGACATCCGCCCGACGGGCCGTTGCTGCACGTCCGCCGCATCGGCATCTGACGCGCCGGGATCGCACGCGCTTCGCGCCGGCGCGCAGCACGCCTACTGAGCGATCAGCGGCTCGTCCCCTCCTCCTCCGGCGCCCGCAACGGCGGTCATTGCGCCATCGACCGGCAGCGCGACACCGCTGACGAACGAGGCGTCGTCGCTGGCGAGGAACGCGACCACCCGCGCCACCTCTTCGGGCTCGCCGACGCGCCCGAGCGGATGCAGACGACCGAGGCGCGCGACCATCGCGGGATCCGGCGCGAGGCTTTCCATCATCGGCGTGCGGATGATGCCGGGACAGACCGCGCAAACGCGAATCCCGAACGCGCCGTATTCGGCGGCGGCGGTCTTCGTGAGTCCGACCACGGCATGCTTCGACGCATCGTACGAGCCGAGCATCGGCGCACCGATCAGACCGGCCACGCTGGCGGTGTTGATGATCACGCCGCGTCGCGGGGCCGCGTTCTTCATCAGCACCTGCAGGCCGTACTTCAGCACCCGAAAGACGCCGTTCACGTTGATCTCGATCAGATTGCAGTGCGCGGCGTCGTCGGTGGCCGCGATCGGCGCGTGAATCTCGATGCCCGCGTTGTTGAAGATCACGTCGACGCGGCCGTGGCGCGCGACGACGCCCTCGATCAATTCCCGGACCGCCGCGTCGCGGCGCACGTCGGTCGCGACGAACTCGCCGCCCACCTCGTTCGCGATCCGACTTCCGTCCTGCACGTCGGCCACGATCACGCGCGCACCGCGTTCGGCGAACACGCGCGCCGTCGCGGCTCCGATGCCGGACGCGCCTCCGGTCACGATGCTGATCTTTCCGTCGAGTGCCCCGGCCATCTCCGTTCACCTCCGCTACCGCCCGGACCGGAATGGCGCGGGCGGATCGCGGCGGCAGGATAGAAAGCCTGAACCCGACCGCGAGCGGCCGTGCGGCGTTCAGTCGACGGAAGGGACGAGGACAAACACCTCGTTCGCGCGCGCGAACGAATCGAGGTAGCGCGCCATCATGGGACGCTGACTTCGATGCGCGGCGATCGCGCGGGCTTTGCCCGCGATCCACTCGGGGCGCAGGTCGAGCACGAACTCGCGACGAGCCTCGCGCGGAAACCCGGTCGGAAGACACAGTGGAAGCGCCGCGGTCTCGGCCGCGGTTCGGTCCGTCTGCCAGTCCGCCGGATGCGGCCCCCAGTGCACGAGATACGCGAGGGTGCGCGTTCGAAGTGGCTCGCGCTGCCGCGCGCGCGACTCCGCGGCCACCGCGGCGAGGGCCGCGCGCCCGGTCGCCGCATGATCGGGATGCTCGTCGTGCGGATCGGGAACGGCGACCAGCGTGGGCTGCGTTTCGCGCAGCACGCGCGCGAGCAGATCCGCGAGCGCGCGGGCCGTGTGAGGCGTTTCGGGCGCGAACGCATCCGCATACGGAACGGCGCTCGCGCCGGTCGTCGGCGACGCGATCGGGCGCTCGTCCGGCTCCTCCAGCACTCGCGCCAGCGCGCCGTCCGGAAAACCGAGCACATCGACGCGAACGGTCTCCGCGCCGAGCGCACGCGCCGCGGAGTGCAGCTCGCCGATCCGGCGTTCGCCGAACGCGAGAAAGTCCGCGCGCGTCGGTCGCAGGATGCCGAGCGTCGCGGCGAGCGCTTCGGGATAGCCATCACCCGCGGTGAGCGTGACGATGCGCACGCTCCCGCCCTTCGCGAGGACGGCCTCCACCAGCCCGCCGGCCCCGAGGCTTTCATCATCGGGATGCGGCGCGAAGACCAGCAGCCGCTCGTTCGGCGCAATCTCGAGCGGTGCGCCGTGCGGCACCGCACAGACCTGCTCGTGCGGCGGAGCCTGCGCAGCGGCAGCCGCCGCCTGCGTGCGATGGCCCGAACACGCGAGCCCCCCCGCAACGGCGAGGCCTCCCGTGATCGCGTACATCGCAGCGACGAGGCCGCCGCGATTCACGAGAGCCGAACGCCCGCCGCACCCAGCACGTCGCGCAGCAGAGACTTCGCCTCGAAGCACGCGGCCGCGAGTTTCAGGGCCTCCCCGCGGATCTGCCGCGGGCTCGTCTTTTCGAGCATCTCCAGAATCTCGACCGCTTCTTCCAGCGTTCTCCATGGATGGAGGCCGAGGTGGGGCATCGGCCGCTGATCGGCGAACCCGGTGTCCTGCACCACGCAGGGCTTTCCGGCCGCGAGGAAGCAGACGCTGCGATCGCTGAGCCAGCCCGATCGCAGCTTCACCTGGTCCTCTTTCTCGACCGAGAACTCGCCGCGTGATCGTCGAATGAAGCGCCGGTAGGGCTCGATGCGACGAGACACCTCGTGCGCCGAGCGCAGCGTCCAGCCATTGTTCGTGAAGCGATCCCGGACCTGCTGATCCGGAGCGACCAGCGCGAGCTCGAACGAGCTCTCCTTCATGCGCTGCGGCAGTTGCATCACCCGCTCGAAGCTCGGCTCTTTCGACCAGCGACAGATCACGCCGGCGATCACGACGTCTTTGCCGACGTTCCGATACGACGCGATGCTGCGCCATGCGGTTCCGTCGGGCAGGGTCCGGTCGCCCGTCCCGCTCCACCAGTCGACCACCACCGGCGGACGCGTCGGGCGCCACTCGATTCCGCCGTCCGGAATCCGGCAGCCCGCGGTTCCGATGTTGACGCCATAGGTGAAGTGGACGTCGTGTGCGGAGACGAAGGCCCGCGACTTCGGATCTCCGGCGGCCAGCTTGACCTGCTCGCGCACGGGATCGGTTTCGAGATAGACGAGACATCCGCGTCTTTTCGCCAGCGGGTCGGGCAACGACGCCGCGCAGAGATTGATCACCACGTCGGCGTGAATCAGCCACTCTTCGACGGTCGCGGCCGAACGTCCGGACCAGCGATTGCTCAGGCAGTTGAAGTAGGCCCAGCGATCGTCGAAGCCGAACCGGCGAAAGGAGTCGCGCAGAAAGGCGAGGTTCTCACGCGCGTCCGTGCCGATCGCCTGCCGGCGCGGCGAGTACGGCGGTGCGCCGTTGTTCTCGACGTAGAGCACTTCGCAGCCGAGCCGGCGCAGACCCTCGAGGTGATGCAGCACCTGCCAGGCCATGCCGGCGAGCGGGTACTGGCCCATCAACCCGAGCACGACGACGCGGGTCACGCGCGACTCCCCGCGCGAGCGGTCGCGCGATTCGAAGCGAGGGCAGGCTGACGACTCATCGGCCGGGATAGAATGCCGCGCCTGCGGCCGCGGCGCCGCGCGGAGGACGGCTCGTGGTTCCCTTCATCGAGCAGCCGGTGGTGCACGTCTTCGGACACCCGATCGCCGCCTTTCAGATCTTCGTCTGCCTCGCCGTGATCGTCGGACACGAGATCGTGGTGCGTCGCTCGGTCCGCTTTGGATTCGACCGGGACACGGCGTCGCGTCTCGTCGTCTGGACGATCTTTCTCGGCTTCGTCGGCTCGCACGTCTTCGATCTCGTCCTCTACACGCCCCGGCGACTGATCGAAGAGCCGCTGCAGATCTTCGCGCTCTGGGGCCAGATGTCGTCCTTCGGCGGCCTCTTCGGCGGCCTGCTCGGCGCGTTCTTCGCCTGCCGGCGCCACCGGCTCTCGCCTGAACGCCTCGCGATCTTTCTCGACGTCGTCGCGTTCGCCTTTCCGTTCGGCTGGATCTTCGGTCGCTCGGGTTGCGCGCTCGCACACGATCACCTCGGCGTCCGCAGCGAACACTGGCTCGCCGTTCGCTTTCCGGACGGCGCGCGCTTCGATCTCGGCCTGCTCGAGCTGTTGCAGACGATCGTGATCGCGGGCGTGTTTCTCGCCCTCGACCGGCGCCCGCGTCCGACCGGATTTTTCCTCGCACTGTTTCTCGTGCTCTACGGGCCCGTGCGCTTCGGACTCGACACGCTGCGCACCGACGACGCGCGCTATCTCGGCTGGACGCCCGGCATGTACGCCGCGGTGCTCGCGACACTGATCGGTGTCGCTGCGCTCGCGCAGCTCGTTCGAAGGCCTGCTCCGGTCGCGGCGGGCAAGGCCGACCGAACCCGCTGACGCGCGTCTCGGGTTCACGGCGTGGCCGCGGCGCCACTCGCGACCGCGTCGGCCGCGATCCGACCGACGATCTGCCCGCCGAGCGTGCGAACCGTCGCGCGCACGACGCCAGGAAGCGCCGGCCGAACGTGCGTCCAGAGTCGATAACCGCCGGTGCGCCCGCCCTCGATTCCGAGGGGACGGCTGCGGTGCGCGGACCCGTCCTCGACCTGAAGCCGCACGGACTCGAACACGCCGCGCGGCGCTTCCACGGAGACGAAGACGTACGCGGGTGCCGCCTGACCGGCGGCGAGCCGTTCGATCGGCTGAACGGGATCGAGTCCGACGCGACCGAGCGCGAAGGTCGCGGAGACGAGGCGCAGCGGTGCCGGTGGAACGAGCGGAAGTGCCAGCCGCGCGAGCCCCGCGGAGACTGCGGCACCGAGCGCGAGAAAGAGCGCGATGCGGCCGCGTGTGGCGCGTCCGGGAATCACCAGCGAACTCGCGGCCGCGCCGGCGAGTGCACCTGCGAACCAGACGACGTGTCGCGGCGCGAACCCCGAGAGAACGGGCAGAACGAGCTGAAACGCGGCGAACAGCGCGAGGCCGACGAAGATCGCGGCGGGGATCGGATGGTGCAGCACGCGATTGCGCATGAAGGCATCGAAACAGGAAGCGACCGCCGCCGCCGCGAGCAACGACGTGAACACGAGATTGCCCGAGTTCCAGGTGGTCGAGAGCACGAAGAACGGAAGCACGAACGAGAGTGCGTTCTGAGCGAGGTTGACCGACGCCCAGCCGGCTGCGGCATCGATGCGGCGCCGCCATCCCGTGCGCTCACGCGCGCGCCACGGCGGCGCGATCCAGAGCAGTGCGAGCGCGGCGAGCAGCGACACGATCACGATCGACGCCCGCACGAGGTCGATCCCGCGCCGCCAGAGAACGGCGGTCACGACGCCGATCGCGAGCGACAGCCAGGGAGCGAGCGGTCCGGCGAGGAGCCGCACGATGGCACGAACTCGGTTCACGCGTCGCGTCATCCGCACTCGTCCCTCTGCCGGAGGCCACCGTCGCGAAGGAAAAGGCCCACGCCCGGCCGCCGTACGCGCCGCAAGACTCCCACCGTCAGAACCCGCCGCGCGAGCCGGCCTCCGCGATGGGATCGGCAGGCAGCTGGCAGCGACGGATGAAACCATAGGGACTTCGGGCAGATCTCGGCAGCGGCGGCGCGCCGAGCGCGCGGGCGCCCGGGCCCGATCGGTCGACAGTAAACGCGTGTTCAGTTATCTGATGCCTCGTTCAGGAATCTATCGACCGATTCATTTTTCTGATCCGGGGTTCAGCCGCTTCGCGCGGCGGACGACAGATCGAACGCCCGCGAGGATCGAGGCCAGCATGTCGAACGCGGAACCGATCGCCCCCCGCGAACGCGCACGAAGTGCCCGCCGGGAGGCCTTGCTCGAAGCCGCCGAGCAGGTCTTCGCCGAACGCGGCTTCGCCGGCGCCACCATGGCCGAGATCGCGGCGCGCGCCGGCTATTCGGCCGGCAATCTCTACAACGTCTTCGACAGCAAAGAAGCGCTCTTCGCCGAGGTCTGCCGCGATGCGATGGCCCTCTTGCACGAACAGCAGCGGGCACTCCTGCGCTCCGGAGTGCCCTTCGAGGATCTGCTCGACCGGCAGACCGAACAGGTCGTCACCTTCTGCCTCGAGCATCGCCGGTTCTTCGTGATCTACGTGCGCGCCACCGCCGGCGTCGGTTTCAACTCCGAGAACTTCGGCGACGAAGCGCTGCGCATGCAGCAGGAGACCGAAGCCGCGCTCCGCGAACGCATCGATCGCGCGATGGAAAGCGGCGAGATCGAGAAGAACGATCCCGAGGCGGTCTCGAGTCTGCTCTCGGGAAGCTTTCACCAGATGGTGGTGCGCTGGTTGCGGGGCGACGGATCGCCCGACGCCCTTCGCGCCAGCGCTCGAAGCCTCACCCAGTTGCTCCGCCGCGCCCTGACCCCCGGAGGAATCCCGGCATGAATCTCTCCGCCCGACACCGTCCGGTGTCGATCGTCGCGTCTGCGCTGCTCGCCGGCACGCTCGTCCTCGCGTGCCGCGGAAGTGATACGACGCCGGCGGCGCACGTCGACGCGGCGCCCGTTCCCGACACGTCGATCGAGGTTTCGACGGTGCCGGTGACCCGCAGCGCGATTCAGCCCCGCATCGTTTCTTCGGGCAGCGTACTCCCGCGCCGAACCAGCCAGATCGGCGCCGAAGTCTCGGGCCGGATCCAGGCCATCCACGTCCACGTCGGCGACCGCGTCGAAACCGGACAACCGCTGTTCGAGGTCGATTCCACCACCTACCGCGCGCAGCTCGCGCAGGCCGAGGCCGGCCTCGCGCTCGCCCGCGCACAGCGCGCGCAACTCGCGGACGATCTCGCGCGGGTCCGGCAACTGCACGAACGCGAGTTCGCGCCGCAGCAGCAGGTCGACAAACTGCGCACCGGCTTCGAAGTGGCGCGCGCGCAGGAAGATCAGGCGCGCG
>CAZDHU010000138.1:0-2132 GCA_964505355.1 uncultured Myxococcaceae bacterium
ATGCAACCGAGCGCGACCAGCGGCGCCGTCGAGAAACCGAACTCGTCGGCTCCGAGCAACCCGCCGATCAGGACGTCGCGGCCCGTCTTGAAACCGCCGTCGACCTGCAACCGAATTCGACCGCGCAAATCGTTCAGCACCAGCGTTTGCTGCGTCTCGGCCAGCCCGAGTTCCCACGGCGCCCCTGCCGACTTGATCGACGTCTGCGGAGACGCGCCCGTGCCACCGTCGTGCCCGCTGATCAGCAGACCATCCGCCTTCGCCTTGGACACGCCGGCCGCGATCGTGCCCACGCCGGTTTCGGAAACGAGCTTGACGCTCACCCGACCCTGCGGATTCGCGTTCTTCAGGTCGTGAATCAGCTGCGCGAGGTCTTCGATCGAATAGATGTCGTGGTGCGGCGGAGGTGAGATCAGCCCCACGCCGGGCGTCGAATGTCGAATCTTCCCGATGTAGTCGTCGACCTTGTGCCCCGGGAGCTGTCCGCCCTCTCCCGGCTTCGCGCCCTGCGCCATCTTGATCTGCATCTCGTCCGCGTTGACGAGATACCAGCTCGTGACGCCGAACCGGCCCGATGCCACCTGCTTGATCGCACTGCGCCGGAGATCTCCGTTCGCATCCGGAACGAAACGCACGGGGTCTTCGCCGCCTTCGCCGGTGTTGCTTCGTCCCCCGAGGCGGTTCATCGCGATCGCGATCGTTTCGTGCGCCTCGCGCGAGATCGAACCCAGCGACATCGCGCCCGTGCAGAATCGCTTCACGATCTCGCTCGCCGGTTCGACTTCGTCGAGCGCAATCGGCGACGCAGCCGTTCGGATTCGGAACAGACCGCGCAGCGTGCATGCTCGTTCGGCGTCGCCGTCGGCCGCCGCGGCAAACTCGCGATAGCTCCCCGCGTCGTCGCCCCGCACGGCATGCTGCAGCTTCGCGACGGAATCGGGATTGAACGTGTGGCGCTCTCCGCGGCGGCGCCACTGATAGAGGCCGCCCGGATCCAGTTCGGGATACGCGAACTCGCCGCCGGGAAACGCGCGCCGATGTCGCGTCGTCGTCTCTCGCGCAACGACGTCGAGATCGGCGCCGGAAACACGCGACGGCGTTCCCGTGAAGTAGCGATCGACGAGATCTCTCGACAGACCGACGGCCTCGAAGATCTGCGCGCCGCGATAGCTCTGCAGCGTCGAGATGCCCATCTTCGCGAAGATCTTCAGCAACCCCTTGTCGATGGCCTTGATGTAGTTCGCGGTCGCCTTCTCGAGGCCGATGCCCGATGCGACGAATGCTCCGTCATCGATCAACTCGCCGATGGTTTCGAACGCGAGATACGGGTTCACCGCGCCGGCACCGAAACCGATCAAGAGTGCGAAATGCCCGACTTCGCGCGCTTCTCCCGTCTCCACGACGATGCCGCAGCGCGTACGAGTCTCTTCGCGCACGAGGTGATGATGCACGGCCCCCGTCGCGAGCAGCGCGGGGATCGGCGCGAGTTCGGCCGTCACGCCTCGATCCGACAGAACGAGGAGATTCGCGCCATCGGCGATCGCCCGAGAGGCCGCCTCGCACAGGCGATCGAGCGCTTCCCGCAACCCGGCGCCGCCGTCCGCCGCCACGAACAGCGCGGGGAGCGTGCAGCAGCGGAAGCCGGGCTTCGAAATGTTTCGGATCCGTTCGAGCTGATCGTTGGACAGAACCGGATGTTCGAGGGCGAGCAGACGCGCGTGTTCGGGCGTTTCGTCGAGCAGATTTCGCTCGGCTCCGAGCGTCGAAATCGTCGACATCACCAGCCGCTCGAGCAGCGAATCGATCGGCGGATTCGTGACCTGCGCGAACAACTGCTTGAAATACTGATACAGCAGCCGCGGACGATCGGAGAGCACGGCGAGCGCCGCGTCGTCGCCCATCGACCCCAGTGCTTCGACTCCGTTGTTGATCATGGGAGGCAGAATCGTGCGCAGGTCTTCCAGCGTGTACCCGAAGACCTGCTGGAGTTCGAAGCGAGTCCCCTCGTCCGCGAACGGAGCGCCGGCGGCCGGCGGAAGGTCTGCGAGATGAACGCGCTGCTCTTCGACCCAGCGCCCGTAGGGACGGCGACGGACGAGGACGTCCTTGATCTCTTCGTCCTCGATGATCCG
>CAZDHU010000139.1:0-16892 GCA_964505355.1 uncultured Myxococcaceae bacterium
GCTCGTGTTCGGCTGGTGCCCGATCGCGACGAAGAGCGCCTCGACGTCGAGCACGCGCGTCGCGCCGGTGTTCACGTCCCGCACGCGAACGCCTTCGACGAACTCGCTCCCCAGCACTTCGTCCACCGCCGAGCTCCAGACGACCTCGATCTTCTCGTGGGCGAGCGCCCGGTCTTGCATGATCTTCGAGCCGCGCAGGCGATCCCGCCGGTGAATCAGATGCACGCGGGTCGCGAAGCGGGTGAGATAGAGCGCTTCTTCGAGTGCGGTGTCTCCGCCGCCCACCACGGCGATCGGCTTGCCTCGATAGAGCGCGCCGTCGCAGGTCGCGCAGGCCGAAACGCCTCGATTCATCAGACGCTGTTCGGACGGAATGCCGAGCCACTTCGCCGACGCGCCCATCGCGAGGATCAGCGCATCGGCGCGGAACGTTCGATCCGCGGTCGACACGACGAAGGGGCGCTGCGAGAGATCGATCCGCGTCGCATCGTCTTCGATCACCCGGGTGCCGAATCGTTCGGCCTGACGCCGAAAAAGATCCATCAGCGCCGGGCCGCTGATGCCCTCCGGAAATCCCGGGTAGTTTTCGACTTCGGTGGTGAGCATGAGCTGGCCGCCGGACTGAAACCCGGCGATCACGGTCGGCGCGAGCTCGGCGCGCGCGGTGTAGGTGGCGGCGGTGTAACCGGCGGGGCCGCTGCCGACGATCAGGACCCGGACGTGCTCGGCCTGCGCGCCGGCGTCGGTTCGAGATTCGATTCCGAGCAGCCCGTCGAGCTCGCCGGCTTCTTCGAGCGCGTGGAGCTCGTCGCTGCCGCCGATGTGTCGTTCACCGATCCAGATCTGCGGCACCGTCTTGCGGCCGCTGCGCGCGATCATCTCGTCGCGTTTCGACGCATCGTCGTCGATCCGGATCTCGGTCCACGATTGGCCCTTCGAACGCAGCAGCGCCTTCGCACGGTCGCAGAACGGACAGACCTGCTGGGTGTAGATCGTGATCGCCGGCATTCGGCCTCCTCGCTCTCGCGCGCTCGCCCCGAGTCGGCCGCAGGGTAGCTCGCGATCTCGCTTCCGCGCCGCTCGCGGACGCCGGGCTCAGAGCGGTTCGGTGATCGGCAAGTCTTCCCACAACAGCTGGAGGAAGGTTCCGATGAAAATCGAGAGGAACGTCATCAGCAGCACGACGGTCGGGAAGACGCAAATCGGTTCGACGCCAACGACGCGGGGAAGCTCGCCGACGAAGAGCGGCATCGAGGGGCGAACGGCCGCAAACGAGACGGTGGCCCCGACGAGCTCCGACGCCGCGCGCGCAGCCATGAAGGGGCCGAGAATCGTGGTCGCCGCGAACCCGGTGAAGAAGGCCTGCGTGACCGCGAGCAGGTAGATCGATCGCGTCCGCGCGAACGCGACATCGGGATCTGGAATCCTGCGATGCACCTCGACGTAGAGGAAGAGCAGCGTCGAAAGCGCGAACAGCACGGACGAGAGTGCGGCCGGCCCGGGCGCCCGAAGAGCGAGATCCCAGACCTCGTCGATCAGAAAGACGGGCAGGTAGCCGACCACGATGCCCGCACCGAGGCGCGGGACCAGCGCGCGAAACACGCTGAGATTTCGTTGCCAGGCGAAGCGGACCAGCAAGAACCAGAACGTGCTGACGAGCACCGCGACGGCCTGCAGCGAGAACACGACGTCGAAGACCAGCGGCGCCCGGCCGTAGGCGAAGACTCCGGCCAGCAGCGGCAGCGCCGCGATCCCGAGAAGCACGGCGTAGTTGCGCGGAGAATGGCGCGAGAGCACCCGGTCTGCGTCGTCTCGCCCGGCGGCGACCGCGTCGGCATGGTGAATCACCGCGGCGGCGTTGTGGACGTCGTACTGGCGCAGGAAGAAGCGCTCCAGCCGATCGAGCATGCGCAGACAATCTCGATCGCGCGGACGCCGCAAGAAGATCGAGAGTTCGCGGCCGTAGTCGAATCGTTCGCGCGGCGTTCCGACGGAGATCGCGCGACGCACCTCGTCCTCGCGACTGCCGAACGGAGAATCTTCCCGTTCGAAGACGTCGACCGATTCGTCGAGGCAGATTTCTTCGAGCCAGCGACCAAAGGCGCTTTCGCCGAGGCGCAGCAACGTTCGGTCGACGGTCGTCGGATCGCCCTCGGTCAGCACCGTGAGCAGCGCCGTATCCGACGGATCGACCGTCGGATCGTCCACTTCGAACGCGCCGGTGCGGTAGGCGTCGATGCTCTCGGGTCGAACGCGCAGCGCAACGAGACGATGCAGCGCGTGGTGCGCCAGCTTGCGCAGATGATGCGACGCATCGACGAACGGTCGTGCGTCGAGCAGCCGTCGATCGGTCAGGAAGCGACCGAGAATGCGCGAGAGCAGCAGCAGATCTTCGTAGACACGAGCGCCGACGACGGCATCCGTCCCCGCCCGTTCGAGCCGGTCGATCACGCGTTCGAGATGGCGCGGCAATGCGAGCAAGAGCCGCCCGATCACGTCCTCTGCGTCGCGCCGCGTCGCCTTCGTCGAGAGCAGCGCGGGACGGCTCCAGAGATCTTCGAGTTGCAGATAGAGTTCGGCGGGATCGTGCCGCGCGATGTGAAACGAAAACGTCTCGGGGAAGCTGCGTCGAAATCCGCTGCCATCATCGACCTCGAAGCGGATCTCCCGGGCGTGAAACGCCCAGGTGAAGCGGACGGTCGCGCGCAGGCGTTCCACGCGTAGATCGAGCCGGTCGAGCCCGGCCGGACGCCCGCCAGCCGGCGCCGCATCGCCGGCACCCATGGTCGCGGCCGTCGACTCAGAGGCTGTGTCGTTTCGGGTTGTCGCCGGACTCGTAGTAGGCCTCCACGCGCTGCATCAGCTCGCGAACTCGCCCCGGAAGCTCGTCTCCGAGCGGCCAGCGGGCGCGCGCCACGCGCAGCCGATCGAGCAGCAACTGTGCGTCGGGGTACGACTCGGCAGCCATCGTGTCGTCGACGGCGATCCAGTTCTCGAGTGCCGTGATGGTGCGCGAGGCGCGTTCGGCGAGTTCGCTCATGCCCGGCGAGTGGATGCGCGAAGCACGCACGGCATCGGCGATCCGGTGCAGGCGCGGAAGTGCCGCTTCCATCTTCTCGCGCGCC
Organism: uncultured Myxococcaceae bacterium; assembly: GCA_964505355.1. Taxonomy (GTDB): domain Bacteria; phylum Myxococcota_A; class UBA9160; order UBA9160; family UBA9160; genus CAZDHU01. Next base: position 3,126 of record CAZDHU010000139.1, read on the forward strand.
GTTTGCTCGCCGGATTTCACGATCTCTTGCAGCACGTCTTCGAAATCGCGGCGCAGCGGCTCGTGCGAGATTTCGCGCACCAGCATCACACGGCCGAGCGTCGTCCCGTTCGCGTCGGTCAGCGTCTTCAGCGTGAGACGAAGCTGTCGTCGTCGCTCGCCCTCACCCGCCGTCACTTCTTCCAGTCGCTCGCTGCCCGTGGCGTCGACGTGCCCCAGCACGGCGGCCACCCCATCGAGACCGGCGTCACGAAGCGCGTCTTCGAGCCGGCGTCCGCGCGGATCGCCGGCGAGTCCGAAAAACGTGCACGCGGGACGATTGACGGCCTGCACCACGCCGCCGGGATCGATGGCGATCGCGCCCATGCCGAGCTGATCCATCGTCGCCTGCAACAGCAAGTGGCTCGACCGGACTTCCGTCAGCAGTTTCGCTTTCTCGCACTGGAGGTCGTGCAACTCGACCGCGCGCCGAACGATCTGCTTCAGCGCGTCGGGCTCCCACGGTTTGCGCACGTAGGCGTAAACGTGTCCGTCGTTGATCGCCTGTTCGATGATTTCGATGTCCCCGAAACCCGTCAGAATGATCCGCGTCGTCTCGGGATGACGTTCGTAGACCTGCGCGAGGAACTCGACGCCGGTCATGTTCGGCATGCGGTAGTCGGTGAGAACGGCGGCGACGGGCGCGTGTCGATCGAGCGCCTCCAGTCCGCGCCGCGCGTCGCTCGCCGTGAGAACTTCGTAGTCGTCCTCGAAGGTGAACGTCATCGTCTCGAGGATCGCCTCCTCGTCGTCGACGATCAGAATTCGATGACGCTGCGTCTCGGACATCGGCTCGCCCGCGCGACCGCGGTCTACCAGAGGAATCGGCGTCGACTCGCGGCGTTGCTCTTGCGTCGGGCGATGTCGGCGCGAACCCGCTTGCGCAGCTCCGCCACCTTCGCAGGCGCGCGCTCCCGCGCGACGTGAGTCCACGGCCGCTGTTCGCTCGAGGCGACGAGATCGCGAAACTTCCGATAGCCCCGCACGTCGTGTTCGAACTCTTCTTCGAGCAGTTTGATCATGATCGCGTCGTCGAGGAACCCGAGTCCCGGGATGTCGTCGTGGATCAAATCCTTGGGGTTGGCGAAGTAAGCGAGCCCGGCGATCACCGCCGTCGCCTCGTTCTTCGGCATCGCCCAGTCCTTGTCCGAGAGCATCGCGATCATCGCTTCGAGCGTCTGAATCGCCTCGCTCATGAAGCTCGGAATCTTCTTCCGCGCCTTCACCTGCGCGAGCATGGTGCCGACGAGTTCGACGATGCGGCTGTGATCCTGTGACGCCGCTTCCTTCCTGGCGTCCCGGTGGAGTGCACGGAAATAGCCGGTGTCCGCATCATCGAGGGTGAAGGTGATCTTGATCGGTTTCCCGGCCATGCGTTCGCCTCCCCGGCGGATCGGTCTCCGCCGCGCGCACTCTATCAGTACCGCGTGTCGCGGATCAAGCGCTCCGCCGAACGCTGCCAGTCTCCTTCCCAGCGTTCGAGAACGATTTCTCCGGGGCTCTGGCCACGCTCGAGAAGCTCGCGCACGGGATCGAGCAGCGTCGCCGCGTCACGCCCCCCCGCATCGCGATCGCCGAGCCGTCGGAGTCCCGCGTCGGCGATCGCGACCACTTCGCGCGCGAGTTCGAGGACGTTCGAGCCCGCCACCCGGGCTGCGAGTCCGTGCCGCGCGATCGCTTCGTAAACGGCCTCTCGCTGCTCGGGCTCCTGGTTCGCGACCAGCGAGAATCCAGCCGCGCACGCCGCCTCGTCGTACAACAACCCCTTCCACAACGCGGGCACCGCGCTGACCAGCTCGAGCGGGACGGAGTCTGCGCCACGAACCTCGATCAGTCGCTTCAACCGAACATCGGGAAACAGCGTCGTCAGATGTCGATCGAAATCGGCGAGCGTCGCCTGCTCGCCCTCGTGACCGCGCTCCATGAACTGCCGGAACGTCAGGCCCGGTTCCGCCAGGTATCGGCCTTGCCGCACGACGAAGAAGAGCGGGATGTCGAGCGCCCATTCGAGATAGCGCCGGTAGCCGAAATCCGGCTCGAATACGAAGGGGATCCCGCCGCAACGCGCGGGATCGGTGTGACGCCAGATCGCCATTCGCTTCGAGATGAAACCGCTCGGCTTCCCGCCCGAGAGGCTCGAGTTCGCGAAGATCGCACCGACGATGGCCTGAAGTCCGAGCGCCGTTCGCATCTTCGCGGCCATGTCGGCTTCGCTCGCGTAGTCGAAGCTCGCCTGCACGCTGGCGGTCGCGTGCATCATGTCGAGCGCCATCGATCCGCGCGGAGGACGATAAGAACGCATGATGCGGTAGCGCTCTTTCGGCATTCGCGGCAGCGCGCCGGCGTCGTGCAGGGGCTGCACACCGAGCGACAGCCACGCGATCCCGAGTCGATCTCCGACGCGACGCGCGAGTTCGGTGTGCCGCTTCAGTTCGTCGACCGCGTCGAACACCGATTGGACGGGAGCGCCCGAGAGTTCGAGCTGCCCCCCGGGTTCGATCGTCACGCTCGCTCCGTCGTCGTCGAGCGCCACCAGTCGGTCGGCTTCGTAGAGGCGCTCTCCGCCGCCCTCCGTGGCCATCCCTTCGAGCACCGCTGCGACGCCCTGCGCACCGTCGTACGGAACCGGGGCCTGCGTCACGGTCGAGAGCGCGATCTTTTCGTGTTCGAGGCCGAGCCGCCACGCAGGACGCGGCTTTTCGCCCGCGACGAAATACGCCACGAGTTCGTCGGCGCTTCGCACGGGTTGATCGAGTTCGCTGCGGGTTCGGTCGAGCGTCATCTCTGCCGGTCCACCGGATAGAGATCGGGATGGAGAAGCGGAATCAACGCACAGAGCACGGCATGCCGCGCGTATTCGCTGCGCGGCAGAACACCGAGCGAGAGGCGGCCCACGTTTCCCTGTGACTGCGCCGAGGGCGAGGCGTCGCGCACCCCGCGCGCCTTCGCGAAGAGCGCGTCGAAGAGCCCGCCGATCGGCTCGCGGCCGGCGATGGCCGCTCCGGAGCACTCGGGCGGATACGCGAACGCCGACGAGAACCCGAGACTCGTGTGCGTGCCATCCGTGATCGCCACGCAACCGATGTTGAGCGGCGAACCCGCGGCCTCCAGCTCGACCAGACCATCCTCGATGCCCACTCCGAAATCGCACGCACCGCTCTGCAGCGCGGCCAGCGCGCGGTGCCGCGCTCCTCGCACGATCTCGTCGAAGCCGACCGGTTGCTCGGGAACGCCGCTCGCGACGGAAACCGGCTCGATGCTCGCTCGGGGCGCGTAGGGCGCGAACGCGCTCCGCACGGCCTCGAGCTTCTGACGGTTGGTCGAGCCGACCCGAATCCGGCGCAGCGGCGCCAGCACCGAGTGATCGCCCGCCATCACGTACCGAGCGCCGCTTCGAGAAACTGTTCGAGAAAGTCGCCGAGGCGGTCGAGCAGTTCGCTCTGCGCTTCCCACGGGACGCTCTGGCACGGACCCTCGGTCTTGCCCGCATGGAACGGACCGACCAGCGTGACGTCCCCCTTGCTCTTGACGGTGACGATGGCGACGTGTCGCCCCCGGCGCAGCTCGATCTGAACGGCCCGGATGTGCTTGTCGTCGAGCCGCGGACGGCCGACCTCGATCACGACATCGTGTGCACCGCTTGTCGCGAGCGAACGCTGAAAGCCTTCGACCGCGTCGCTGATCGTTCGATGCAGCGCATGGGCGCGTCGCGCCGCCTCGGCCTGTGCCACGGCATTCGAGGACTCGCGCGCGCCGAGACTGCTGCCCAGCGCTTCGAGCCGTGCGCGCAATTCCGAGCTTCCGGGCAGGAGGGGGGACTGGCCGGTCATCGTTCAGATCCTTGCACAGGCGCTTCGCGTCGGCAGCGCGTCCGGCCGGCGCGAGAGATCGCCCCGCGGGATTCAGACGATCGCGGATCTTCGTCGCGATCCTGGAGATCGCGAGGTTGCTGCAGCCGGCTGGCTACAACGCCTCGTCGACTGCGATGAACTCGCGCGATGTCAGACTTGCGAGCAGCGCGTCGCGCTGCTGTCGGAATCCGCGATTCGACGCCACCGCCGGCGCGAAAGCCTTTCCTTTGAGCTGCGCGGGGTTCACGTACTGGCCGTTCTTCGTGACGCGGAAACAGACGTGCGGCCCGGTGGCGAGACCCGAGCTGCCGACGAAACCGATCACTTGCTTCTGGCGGACGAACTGACCGACGCGAAGCCCCGGAGCGAAGCGCGAGAGGTGCGAGTAGAACGAAACGTACCCGTCCGCGTGCTGCACCTTGATCAGATTGCCGAAGCCGCCCATGCGGCTCGCGAAGATCACCTTGCCATCCGCCACCGCCCAGAGCGGCGTCCCGACCGGCGCCGCGTAGTCGATGCCGCGGTGCGGCCGCGTGTAGCGCAGGATGGGATGGAAGCGCGCGCTGGAATACCCGGAACTCACCTTCTCGTAACGCAGCGGGGCGATCAGAAAGCCTCGCGCGAGCGGAGTACCGTCGGGCCGGTAGTAGGCACCGCGGCCGATCTCGGACTCGAAGTAGACGGCCCGGTGATCCGCGGTCGCCGTCCGATAGCGCGCCGCCTGAATGCGTCCCGGACGCTCGTAGTGTTCCTGTCCTTTCGCATCGACGCGGAAGAGCCGCTCGTAGAGGATCTGAAACTCGTCTCCGCGCCGGGCACCGCGCGCGAAGTCGACGTCGTAGGCGAAGATGTCGGCGAAATCTCTGGCCAGCGCAGGATTCTCGCCGAGCGCCTGAATCGCATCGTCGAGCGAGGTCGAAACGACACCGGCGATGCGCACCTGGCGCCGGATCAGGTCGCCGCCGTCGCGGCGGGCGAGAAACCGGTCGCCCTGGCGCGTGATGCGATAACGATCGTTTCGCGCGGTCGTGAACTGAAAGGCCACCAGCCCGCCCTTTGCGTCGAGACGGATCACCCAGCCGTCGCCCGGCCGCGCGCGCTTCACGTCGAAGATCCCGCGCAGTTCGCGCGAAACGTCATAGACCGTGCGCGGGGGAATCGCAGCGCGGCGCAGTGCTGCCGCCAGCGTCTCACCCGCGCCGAGGCGTCCTTCGAGTCGCGCCGAGCGACCCGGCGCAAAGACTGCCCGGGAACCCTCGGCGCGCCCGGAGAAACCCATTCTCGTCGGCGGCACGTCGGCTGCGAGCGGAATCTGAACCGGCGCCGTGCGGAGAAGGTCTTCGAAAGAAGGCACTCCAGCGATCTTGAAGCGGGACTCGGGCAGCGGTGTCGCCGACAGTCGATGCACGGCTTCGGGAACGGCCTGCGTGCCGGGAGCGAAAGAGACGACGAGCAGACAACCGACCAGGCAGCACAACACGGCGCTCGCGCGCGAAGGCCAGTGCGATCGCGCCGGCGTCGAGTCTCTCATGCTCTGTCCCTCCACGCGGGCCGCGCCAGCGTCCCGCGTCTCGGCTGCGCGCTCGCTGTCGGGCGTCGCGCCGGTGGCCTGCTCCGGCGTCTCCCGGCAGGCACCCCCGTGATCGACCGGCGTCATCGCTTCGATTGCCGCCGGTATACTCGCGCGGGCGCGTGCATGTCCGGTCGTAGGTACGGCAGACCGTCGAAAAAAACTGTGCGCTTTGTCACAGAACGATCGGGCGCTGCCGATCCCGTGCATTTTTGTTGCGTTCGACTCGAACCCGCAGGAGTTCCGCCATCCTGAAGCGCTTGAACGATTTTCGACGAACGCGGCGGGCCCGAATCGCTCTCTTCTCCGGCGTTCTGTCGGTTGCGATCTCGGGCTTCTTGCCGACCGCCGCGCAGGCATTTTGGCCCTTCGATGGCCCCTCCTGGCCCGACCCGGAGCGTGATCTCGCGGGGGCGGCGACCGCTCTACTGCGCCATGCAATCCGATTCTCGACCGTGAATCCGCCCGGGGACGAGCGACCGCTCGCCGAGTTTCTCGCGAGCGCCCTCCACCGCGAAGGCGTGGAAGCGCGCGTAATCGAGACGCCCGCCGGCGCGTCGAAGAAGGGCCGCGCGGCGCTCTTTGCGCGCGTGCGCGGCACCGGCGCCGAACGACCCATCGTTTTGCATTCTCATCTCGACGTCGTTCCGTCCGAGCGCTCGGAATGGGCGGTCGATCCGTTCGCGGGCGTGGTCGAAGATGGATTCGTGATCGGCCGCGGCGCGCTCGACGCGAAGGGCATCACGGTCGTTCATCTGCTGACGCTGGTGACGCTGGCTCGGCGGACGAACCCTCTGCCGCGCGACGTGATTCTGCTCGCGACACCGGACGAAGAAACCGGGGGCGAAAACGGCGCGGGGTTGATCGTCTCGCAGCACGCGTCGTTGCTGGGCGGAGCCGAGTACCTGCTGACGGAAGGCGGCGGCGTTCTGATGGATGCCGACGGGGCGCGTCCCGTCTGGGGCGTGGCGGTGACCGAGAAGGCGCCGTGCTGGCTTCGTGTGGTGAGCCGCGGCACGCCCGGACACGCGTCGGCCGAGCCGCGCGACGCGGCGGTTCCGCGGCTGATCGCCGCTCTGGAACGGGTGAGGGGGATCGAGAGTGCGATTTCGGTGACCCCGGAAGCGCAGGCGATGTTTGCCGCGCTGGCCGCGGCGGCCGCACCCGAAGACCGGGTTCCCTTTTCCGATCTTCGCCGCGCGCTGCGCGAGGATCGACCGTTCGCCAGCCGCTTCCTCGCGAACCGCCTGCAGGCGGCTCTGGTGCGCAACTCGCTCGCGATCACCGTCTTGCGCGGCGCGCCGAAGACGAACGTGCTGCCCGCCGAAGCCAGCGCCGAGATCGACGCACGGATTCTTCCCGGCGAGCGCTGCGACGAGCTGCTCGACCGGGTCCGCGACGCGATCGACGACCCCGGGGTCGAGGTCGCGATCACCCTTTCCTTCCCCGCGCGAAGCTCCTCCGCGAATACGCCGTTGTTTCGCGCGATCGAGCGGCTCGGGCGGGAGATCGATCCCGAGTCGCTCGTCGTGCCCCGCATCATTCAGGGATTCACCGACGCGCACTATTTCCGAGAGATCGGCCTCACCGCTTACGGCTTCGTGCCGCGCTGGCTGACTGCGGCCGAGGCGCGCGGGATCCACGGCGCGAACGAACGGATTTCGATCGAGAACCTCGAACGCGGTGTGCGGGCGAGCGTTCGACTGATCGAATTGCTCGACACGCCCTGACGAGTCCGTCGTTCGATTGCCCGATCGCCCCGCCGACGACGGCGAGCCAGCCGGATCGGTCGACGGCGCGACGGGAGAAATGGCTCACCGCGCGCGCCCTGCGCCAGCCTCACCCGAGAACGCAGCGGGCCCGGCTGGCGTCAGCGAAGCTCCTGAATCGCCTGATGCACGATTTCGAACATCGGTTCGATCTCTTCGACTTCGAGACAGGAGAAGGCGACGCGGATGTCGTGCTTCGCGGTCGCGATCAGGCCGACGCCGTGCCGATCGAGCAGGTGCAGTCGAAGCGTCTCGGCTTCGACGCCCTTGATTTCGAGACACATGAAGTAGCCACTGTTGAACGGATACACCGTCCAGCTGTCGCGGAAGCGCGCCTGGTGGACGACTTCGTGCACCCGGGCAGCACGGGCGCGCAACGTCTCGGACTTTTCGCGCCGCTCGTCGTCGATCGATGCGCTCGCGAGCGCCTGCTCGACCAGTGTCTGCGAAAGCTGCGAGCCGTTCGAGACCGCTCCGCGAATCGCACCACGCGTCTTTGCATCGAGCGCCTGAATCACCGTGTCCGCCCCTTCGACGCGACCCGGGCCGAAGGTGATGAACCCGACGCGCAGCCCCCAGACGAAGAGCTCCTTGGTGGCACCGTCGAGCTTCACGGCCAGCAGGTTGGGATGCCGATTGGCGAGCATCCCGAAGAGCGACTCGGTGAGCGAGGGGCCGCCGAGGTGATAGAAAAGGCCGAAGTACGCGTCGTCCAGCACGACGACCAGCTTCGTGCCGCGCTCCGCCTGCGCGACGAGCGCCGACACCATCGCGTCGGCCTCGGCCACGGTCGGCATGTAGCCCGTCGGATTGTTCGGGAAGTTGAGCAGGACGATCAGCTTCTCGCGACTCTGCGCCTCGTCGGCGAGCGCCTTTGCGAACGCTCCGACGTGAAACCCGCCACCGTCGTAGAACGGATAGGTCGCGATCGTCGCGCCGAGGCGCACCTCGTAGGTGAGCCGGTAGTTGCCCCACAACTGGTTGGGCAGCAGGATGCGATCACCGGCTCCGACGAAGAGATCGCCCACCAGTGAGAGTCCGTGCGTGATCGCGCTGGTCACGATGGGCAGGCCGAATCGCTTGCCCCGCAGCGAGGGATTCTCGGCCAGCAGTTTCGCGTTCCATCGTTCACGAAGCCCGGGGCGACCCGCCGGCGGCGCATAGTTGAAGGCATCGCCGGCGGCGATCTGCGGGATGCCCTGCTTCACCGTCGGCAGAAACATCGCACCGCCCTTTTCGGTCGCGATGCCGATCGTCGCGTTGAAGCGCGTCGCCTTCTGCCTGGCTTCGGCCGATTGAGAAAGAATGCCCTTCGGAAAGTAGAGCCTTCGACCGAGCGGCGAGAGCATGGCGAGCACTTCGGGGGCGTTCTTGCCGAGCTGTTCGTTGAGCTCGCGGGCCAGCGGGTTGACGGCAATCTCGTTCGGGTCGGACATCTCTCACTCCTGCGAAGAAACAGCACTGGCGGGTGCTCGGGACCGGCGTTCGAGATTACAGATGGCGCTGGAGAACGTCCACGAACGCACCGAATCCGAGCGATCTCCAGAATGCCTGTCCTCCGGCATTCCGGGAAGCGACGCGTACTTCGACCCGGGAAATGCCGTGCTCGCTCGCCCATTCGAGGGCGCGACGCACGAGCTCCCGGCCGACGCCCCGCCGGCGTGACGACACCGTGACGTAGAGATCGCTGATCTCGAGCCGACGCGTTTCGGCGAGAATCGGCGGCGCGTGATCGATTCGCGCGATGCAGAGCGCGATCGCGGTCGCGTCTTCGTCGTCCGCGAGCAGCACGAGGCTCCGACGATCACGAAGCAGCTCGTGCACGAGCCGATCGACCTCGTGCTTCGCACCGGGCCGGGGACGAAACTGTGGATCGTGCGCGGCGTGCTCGCAGGTGAGCGCGAACCAGAGGCGGGAGACCGGACCGAGATCCGCGACGGTCGCGCGACGGATCGCGACCGCACCGGCGGTCGCTGCCGCCGTCATTCCAGTTCGCGCTCCTCGAGAAAACGCTCCAGCTCTCCCGGTGAGATCCGTTCTCCGGGCCGCTTGCCGAGTTCTTCTCGCATCTGCTGCTCGAACCGCTCTCGCAACTTCTCGTTCGGCGTCTTGCCGCCGGCCGAAACGAGGCCCGTCGCGCCGGCACGCTGCATGCGGAAGGTTCCGTGTCGCGTTCCATCGCGTTCGAAACGCCCGCGCAGCAGATCACCTCCGGAATCGATCGCCTCCGTACTGAGCTGCGTTCGACCCTCCATGCTCTCCATGGTGGCGGCGCCGAGCACGTCGTCCCGAGTGAAGACCGGCGCCGCCGGCAGACCGCGAACGCTCCACACTTCGGAGTACGTGACGATGCTCGCGGAGGCCGAGCCACCGCTCTTGCCCGACGACCAGCCCGACGCATCGCTGCCACGCAGCGATTTCTTCTTCGCACCACGAGGATTCACTTCGAGCCCGCGCGTGATCGCCGCTTTCTGTCCCTCGTTCGGCTCGAAAGCGCCGAGCACGCGCTGGTAGCGACCATCCTCGCGCGTGAACCGTCCCGTGTCGTCCTCGAACACGACGATCGGATATTCGGTCCAGCGCAACTCCGCCCCCGCACGCTCGAACACCCAGACCCGTTCGTCCCAGCGCAACTGCGCGGGGTCCTGCGTGGTGTCGTCGCGGTAGTGGATCAGCACGTACCAGGTGCCCGCGAGATCGAGCGCCGCCGCCGTCGCGGCGGCTGTGCTGCAGGCGAGGACGCAGGCCAGTGCCGCGGCGATACGAAACGCGGGCCGAATCCGGCGCCCGAGAAGACGTCGCGCTCTGCGCATCAGATCCGCCGTTCGACGTTCGGGAAGCTGCGCCAGACGGGCACGCCGCAGAAATGCGTCCCTTCCGTGCAGCGAGGTTTCGCGAGCCCGTTGCGAACCACGCAGGGCGGACCCGCGTGTGCCATCAGCTCGGGATGCACCGCGCGAACCTGTGCGATCTCGTCCATCGTCGCCTCCCAGATCTCGCTCTGCGCGTTGAGGCAGCTGCGCATCGTCCACTTGTGCAGCAGATGGAGCAGCGAACCCGATTCGTCGAATCGCAGTGCCGTCGCGTTCGGCAACACATAGAGCGCGATCTCCGGCGCGACGCCGAGTTGCAGCAATTGCGCACGCGCGTCGAACTGAGACTCCACGCATTCGCGAAAGAGCGCGTGAGCGACGGGGTCGTTCGCGATCACGGCGGGTTCGACGACGTCGGCGTTACGGGGCACGGTGCGCGTCATCAGCGGACGCGACGCCGGCACCATGCGGTGTCTCTGGTCCTGCGAATCTGCGCTGTGGGAAAGCTTCTTGCGGAACGTGTAGTGCGCATGATCGAGCGTCCGCAGCAGGGGCGAATGCGTCGAAACGTTGAGCACGTCGAGGCGGTGAGCGTTCTTCGCGGGATCGAGCACGGCATCGATCGCTTCGTTCGAGGTGAGATGGGGACGACCGAGCACGTGGCGAACCGCGTCCGCCACCACGGCCGGCGCGTTTCGCGAGTGATCGACGAGGCGCGAGCGGCGCCCGTCGAGCGATTTGTCGAACTGCTCGAGGGCCTCGGCGTCCGGCAGACCGGGGGGCGCGATCGTGCGCTCGACCACGTCCTCGATGCCGAGCGGCGCATCGCCGATCTCCCGAAAGAAGGCCGGGTCGATCCGCTCGACCTCCGACACCATGGCGTCGATCAGCGCGCGAGCCTCTTCCGGCGCGTCACAGGCGGCAGACATCCGGCGCAGCCGATGCAGCACCAGGCCCGAGACCGTGAAAACCATCGCCGTGTGGCAGGCGATCGGAATCACGTAGCGGGCCGTCTCGATCGCGCGCTTATTCGCCTCGCGTCCGACCTCGCGACCAAACGCGACGCTCTTGCGTGCATCGAGCCGCCAGAGATCGGCGAGCGTCGATCTCATCAGCGGCGTGAGTCGCTCGGTCAGCGCGCGATAGGCCGACCACGCGCCCTCGATCGATCGCTCGTAGAGGTCGAGCGCAGCGCCGCCGAGACCCGCCGGAACGTGCGCGCGAATCTCGTCGAGTCGCACGTAGCGCTGGCTCTGTTGCTCGCTGTTGTAGAACGGGAACGAGTGCAAGAACGTCCAGACGACCTGGCGCGAGAGGCCGGAGAGGGCGAACTCGAACGTGGCGTGCTGAAAGACGGTGTGGTGCCCGCCCTGGAAGGTCAGCGGACCGATGTTTCGACGCTGCGTCTCGGTGACTTCGTCGGCGGAGACGACCCGCGCGGAGTAGCAGGTGCGCGCGGCCGAGATCGCACCGTCGTAAGGCCGGTCGAAGGCGTTGCGCAGCCGGACGTCGAGACCGGGGTCGAAGCGATGCTGGCCCTCGCTGCGCGGCGGACGCTGGCTCGCGGTGTTCACTCGGGACCTCGGTCGAGCCATCGTCGCGCACACGCAAACAGGGGGCAACCGCGCACCGGCCGGCCCTCGATTTTCCTAGAATGAGAATACGCAGGGAAACGCGGGCATCGGAGGCGCGCAGAGTCGAGGCTGGCAAATCGGGCGTTTCCTCACGGGCTCGAAACGGATGGCGCATCTTCTGCCGGCGAAATGCCGGTGAGGTTCCTCTGGCACGCCACTTGCCGCTGGAAGGTTCCCGATCGGTCCGCGACCCGCTCGACGCGGCGCGGTCGAACGTCGTCTCGACCGGAGCGCCGGGAACCATGGCCACCGTCTGGATCGTGCATCGCGACGCGACACGCCGCGCGGCGCTCTCGAGGTTGACCGCTACCGCGGCGGAGACACTCGCCGGCGCGCCGGGTGATCGCGCGTTCGAGGGCGCCGCTCCGCCGCAGGTCGTGGTGCTCGGCCTTGCCGGAGACTTCGAAGCCGAACTCGAGTTCGCGCACCGTCGCGCTCCCCGTCTCGCGAATGCCCGGTGGATTCTGGTCTGCGACGCGGCCGATACAGAGGAAGCGCGCCGGCTCTTCGACACGCTGCCCGTCGAATGGATGATCTGGCCGCCCGACGCGTTGATCCTTCGCCGGCGCCTCGTCGAGGCGCAGCGAACGCGCCGGGTCGACCGGCTCTCGGAGCGGCGATCGCGCGACGCGCTCGCCATGCGGTTCGCGCGCTGGTTCGGGGACCTGCAGTTGCCCGAAATGCTGCGCGCGCTCGACCCGCAACTCGCGCGAGTGCCCGTACTCGTGCGCGGCGAGCCCGGGACGGGACGGGGCGTCCTCGCGCGATATCTCCATGCCTTCGGCGGGACGACGGGTGGTTCGTTCGTCTCGGTGGACTGTGCGCACGTGACCGGCGCCGGCGAGATCTCGGCGGCAATCGCTCGCGCCTGCCAGCCCGCACAGGGCCGCCATGCGCTGACGCTCTGCCTCGAGAACGTCGATCGACTCGCACCACCGCTCGTTCACGAGCTGATCGGCTGGGTCGATGTCGCACCGCCGCCCGTCGTCCCGCATCCCGTCTGGCTGCGCTGGATCGGAACCGCCGGGCCCGTCGACTTCGATGCCTCGACTTCGTTACTGGCCAGATTCCCGGGCATCACCGTGCAATTGCCCCCGCTTCGCGAACGCCCGCACCTCGTGCTCTCGCTGATCGCGGATCTCGCGCTCGGCTGGTCGCAACTGCACGGGCAGCGCCCGCGCCGGTTCGCGGACGACGCGATCACCGCACTCCGCGAGTACCCGTGGCCGGGCAACGTGCGTGAACTCGAAGCCGTCGTGCTGCGGACGTTGTCCGCGGATCCCGTGGACCCGGTGCCGGCGTCGGCGATTCGGTTCGCCGAACCCGGCGTGTGGGCCGAGAGCGCTCTGCTTCCGGTCGCTGAAGCGCCGGCCGAACCGCTCACTCCGACGCCCGTTCCCGCCGCGACGGACGACAGACGGTCGCCCGCTCCGGCGCCTCGCGTCGAGCGATCGAGCGATCAGGCGCGCCGTCCGGCGAACGGGCTCGCCGCCAGTGATGTTCCGGGACGCGAGCTCGAAGCCTCGGCTCCATCGGCCGAGCCCGATCCGGCGGACGCTCTCGCGCGGCGCTTTCTCGGCGCGATCGCGCACGAGATCCGCAACCCGCTGGTGTCGATCCAGACCTTCTTCCAGTTGGCACCGCAACGCCTTGGCGACGAGGAGTTCATGACCTCGTTCCTGCGCCTGGCGGAGACCGAGGTGCAGCGCATCGGCAGCCTGATCAGCGAGCTGCTGACGTTCGCCAAGTCGCCGACCCCGGTGGTCGGCGAGGTCGACCTCGACGAGATGGTCGACCGCACCGTGACCCTGCTGGTGCCGCAGGCGCGCACCCAGCAGGTGGATCTCACCCGGCGGTCGACCGGGCAGAGCCCCACCGTCATCGCCGATCCCGATCAGATCATGCAGGTGCTGATCAACATCGTGCTGAACGCCATCCAGGCGACCCCGACGGGCGGCCACGTGGCGATCGAGACGCGCCGCGTCGATCAGGACCTCGGCTCGTTCTGGCAGATCGAGGTGCGCGACAGCGGGCAGGGCATTCCGGCCGACATGCGCGAAGCGATCTTCAATCCCTTCTTCACCACCAAGGA
>CAZDHU010000140.1:0-32255 GCA_964505355.1 uncultured Myxococcaceae bacterium
GAGGTCGTCGAGGGCATCGATCTGCTGGTGATCCGCGAACTCACCGGCGGCCTCTATTTCGGCGAGCCGCGCGGTCGCGAACGTCGCGACGGCAAGCGCGCGGCGGTCAACACCATGGTCTACGACGAAGAGGAGATCGGCCGGATCACGCGCGTCGCCTTCGAGGCGGCGAGGCTGCGACGGAAGCACGTGACCCACGTGCACAAGCAGAACGTGCTCGAGGTGTCGCAACTCTGGGTCGAGGTGGTGGACGAGATCGCGAAGGAGTTTCCCGACGTCACGCTGGCGCATCAGCTCGTCGACTCGTGCGCGATGTTGCTCGTGCGGGAGCCCCGGCGCTTCGACGTACTGGTCACGGAGAATCTCTTCGGCGACATCCTCTCCGACGAAGCGGCGATGATCACGGGCTCGATGGGCATGCTCCCGTCGGCGAGTCTCGGCGCGGGCGGGGTCGGGCTCTACGAACCCGTGCATGGCTCGGCGCCGGACATCGCGGGCCGCGACATCGCGAACCCGCTGGCGGCGATTCTCTCGGCCGCGATGCTGGCCGAACATTCGCTCGGCCGACCGCAGATCGCGACCGAGATCCGCGACGCGGTGACGGCGGTGCTCGCGGCCGGTCACCGCACGGCCGATCTCGTGCTGGCCGGAGAAGATCGCGTCACCGTCGGTTGTCGGGCGATGGGGGATCTCGTGCTCGAGGCGCTCGGAGCGCGCGCGTGAGCGCACGATCGGCGCTGCGCGTCGGCGTTGCCGGGGCGACGGGAATGCTCGGAAGCGAGCTGCTCGTCGCGCTCGAAGAAACCGGCTTTCCGATCGACGAGCTCCTGCCGATCGCGTCCGCCGAGTCGGTCGGAGGTGAAATCGAACTGAGAGACGAGTGCTGGCGAATCGCCGGCGACGACGCGTCGCTGCGCGATCTCGATCTGCTCGTCCTTTGTGCGCCGGCGCCGGTCTCGCTCGAACTCGCCCGGCGCGCGCTCCACGCGCAGGTGCCGGTGCTGGATCTGTCGGGAGCGCTCGCCGGTCTGCGGGACGTTCCGCTGGTGGTGGCCGGTGACGATCTCCGGGCCGAATCGTTGCGCGCACCGATCGTCGCCGCGCCCGGTGTCATCGCGCTGCCCCTCGCGCTCGTTCTCGGACCGATCGCGAAACGCGCGAAACTCTCGCGGATCGTCGCTACGGCGCTCACGTCGGCCTCGGCGGCCGGGCGGGCTGGCGTCGAAGCACTCTCCGCGGAATCGATCGCGCTCTTCAATCAACAGGACGCCCCCGAGGCCGTTCTCGCGGACGTACCGCGCGCCTTCGATTGCATACCCGCGACGGGGCCCGAAGAGGAGCACGGCGAGACGGAGAGCGAGGTTCGGGTCGGCCGCTCGTTGCACCGTCTGCTGGGCGACGAAGTCGGCCTCGCGCTTTCGATGCTGCGCGTTCCCACGTTCGTCGGCGATGGTGCGACGCTGCTGATCACGACCCGAGAAGCGATCACGCCCGATGAGGCGCGGCGCGCGCTCGCGAGCGCACCGGCGATCGAACTGTGCGAGGGCGACGATCCGCGCGCGGCCACGACGCGCACGGCCGCCGGACGCGACGTCGTGCTGGTCGGGCGTGTCCGGCGCGATCCTTCTTGCGAACAGGGGCTGCAGCTCTGGCTCGCCGCCGATGGCGTTCGTCTCGCGGCCGTGCACGGCGCGAGAATCGCGGCCGCCTGGCTGGCGGCGCGCTGATCGGCGCCGCGCGGCGAGAGGCGGAGAGCGGTGCGGATTCGGATCCGAATCGAGTACGACGGGACGGAGTTCGCGGGCTGGCAGCGGCAGGTGGGCGTGCGCACGGTGCAGGCCGCGGTCGAAGACGCGCTGGCCGCGATCTTCGAGACGCGGATTTCGGTTCTCGGCGCATCGAGAACCGATGCAGGGGTTCATGCGGAGGGACAGGTGGCCGCGTTTCGGCTCCCGCACCCGTTCGATCCCTCGAAACTCGTGCGCGCGCTCGACGCGTATTTGCCGCCCGACGTCGCCGTGCACGAGGCCCGCGAGGTCTCGGACGCGTTTCATCCGATCCGGGACGCCGAAGCGAAGCAGTATCGCTACGTGATCTGGAACGCGCGCCACCGTTCGCCGCTGCGCATGCGACGCAGCGCGTTCGTTCCCGGGCGGCTCGATCTCGGCGCGATGCGGGCGGCCCTGCCGGACCTCGTCGGGCGGCACGACTTCGCGTCCTTCCAGTCGAGCTCCGCCGAATGGGCGGCGAAGTCGCGCGACGGCGCGCGACCCTCGACCGAGCGCGAGATCTTCTCCTGCGGGCTCGCCGGCGACGCGGGGGGCGAGCTGGTGCTCGATGTGGTCGGGAGCGGATTTTTGCGCGGGATGGTCCGGAATCTCGCGGGAACGCTGCTCGAGATCGGCCTCGGCCGGCGTCGCCCCGACGCGCTGCCCGCGCTGCTCGCGGCCCGGGATCGGCGCCTTGCGGGCCCGAGCGCGCCCCCGGCCGGGCTCACGCTGCTTTCCGTGCGCTATCCGGCACCGGCGGAAAACGAAGCGGAGACGCAGCGTTGATCCCGGAAGAGGGTTGACGCTTCGGGGCCCTCTCGGCTACACCCTGCGCGGCCGGCGGCGGAACTCCGATGCCGGCTCGTTCGTTCGTCAGCGAGTTCTCCGCGTTTCCGCAGGAATCCGGAGCCTCCCGATCCGATTCGCGTGGTTCACCGCGTGGTCGAGCGGCACGAAGCCGACTCGCCCGCGTACCAGAGATCGAGGGCAACATGGGATCGAGCGCGCACGGCGCGACCCGCAGCGCAAAGCCGGCAGAGCACACGCCCCGCTGGCTCGTCGTCGACGCCACGGATCTCGTGCTGGGCCGTCTCGCGACGCGCATCGCCACCATCCTTCGCGGAAAGCATCACGCGCTCTTCACGCCGCACGTCGACACGGGAGATTTCGTGGTCGTCGTGAATGCGGCGAAGGTGAAGTTGACCGGCCGCAAGCGCGAGCAGAAGACCTACTACCGGCATTCCGGGTTCACCGGCAGCCTGCGCTCGCGAACCGCGGGCCAGATTCTCGACGGGCCGTTTCCGGAGCGCGTGCTCGAAAACGCGGTTCGCCTGATGCTTCCGAAGAACTCGCTCGGCCGGAAGATGCTTTCGAAACTGAAGGTCTACGGCGGCCCTGCTCACCCGCACCAGGCCCAGCAGCCCGAGGAGATGCGTCTTGGCTGACTCTTCGATGATCGTCTCGACCGGCCGTCGCAAGACGGCGATCGCTCGCGTGCGGATGCGCCTCGGCAGCGGTCAGATCGTGGTCAACGGCCGGACCATGGACGAGTACTTCCCGCGTGAAACGCTCCGGCTGCTGATCCGCCAGCCGCTCGAAGCAACGAACTCCGTCACGCGCTTCGACATCCACTGCAACATCGACGGCGGCGGCCCCGCCGGCCAGGCCGGCGCGCTGCGGCATGGGATCGCGCGTGCGATCGAGAAGTTCGACACCACCTCGCGCCCCGCGCTCAAGCGTGCGGGCCACCTGACGCGCGACGCTCGTCAGAAGGAGCGCAAGAAGTACGGTCAGCGCGGCGCACGTGCGCGCTACCAGTTCTCGAAGCGCTGATCGAGACGCGTTCCGTGTGACCTTCGACGCGGGAGCCCGAAACGGCTCCCGCGCTTCGTTTCGGACCGTCTTCCGCTTCGGCCGCCGGTCGCGATCCCGTTGCTTGACACTCCGATTGCGCGCGCGGTACAAGGTCGAGGACCGCCCCGAATCGATCCGAGCTCCTCTCCCCGCGAACCGCGGTGATCCTCGCGATCCCCGCGCGTTGCGGTGTGACCGACGCGCGCTGGCACGCATGGAGCATGATGCAGGGCACGACCCGGTACTTCGAATCGAACCCCACCGAAGTCCGGCTCTCCGTGTCGGCCGTGGTCTGGCGAAGCCCCGGCGATCGCTCGATTCTGTTGATGCAGCGTGCAGACAACGGCCTCTGGGGATTGCCGGGCGGATACGTCGAACCCGGAGAGTCGGTCGTCACGGCCGCACGGCGCGAAGTCGAGGAAGAAACCGGCGTCCGGATCGAAGTCGGTCGCCTCGTCGGGGTTTACTCCGACCCGACCATTCAGGTGATCGGTTACGCGGATGGCCGCCGTGTGCAGGCCGTCAATCTCTGTTTCGAAGGATTTCCGATCGCGAACGGCGAAGCGTCGACGCCGGATGAGACGCTCGCCGTCGGTTACTTTCCCGCGAACGCGCTCCCCGAGCCGTTCGTTCCGATTCACTCGGTGCGCATTGCCGACGCCGCTGCAGGCGACGTCGCGCGTGTGCGCTGACCCCGCGGAGGTTCACGATGAGCGCACGTCCCACCAAGTTCATCTTCGTGACCGGGGGCGTGTTGTCCTCGCTCGGCAAGGGCCTCGCCTCGGCCAGCCTCGGCGCGTTGCTCGAAGCGCGCGGCCTTCGGGTCACGTTTCTCAAGCTCGATCCGTATCTGAACATCGATCCCGGCACGATGAATCCGTTTCAGCACGGCGAAGTCTACGTGACGGCCGACGGAGCCGAGACCGATCTCGACCTCGGCCACTACGAGCGTTTCACCCACGCGCGCCTGACCAAGGCGAACAACGTCACCGCTGGCAAGATCTACGACGCCGTGATCGCCAAGGAACGGCGTGGCGACTATCTCGGCGGCACGGTGCAGGTGATCCCGCACGTGACCGACGAGATCAAGGCGCGCATCCAGCTCGCCTCGCAGGGCGTCGACATCCTGCTGGTCGAGATCGGCGGGACGGTGGGCGACATCGAATCGCTGCCGTTCCTCGAAGCGATTCGACAGTTCCGCGCCGACGTCGGGCGCGAGAACGTCTGTTACGTCCACATCGCGCTGGTGCCGTTCGTGGCGACGGCCGGCGAGCTGAAGACCAAGCCCGTGCAGCATTCGGTGAAAGAGCTGCGCACGGTCGGCATTGCGCCGGACGTGATCCTCTGCCGCACCGATCGCTTCCTGCCGCGACCGGTGAAGGCGAAAATCGCGCTCTTCTGCAACGTCGACGAAGACGCCGTGATCACGGCCAAGGACGTCGACTCGATCTACGAGGTGCCGCTCATCCTCCACCAGGAGGGGCTCGACGAGAAGGTCGCGCAGGTGCTCAACATCTGGACCGGCCGCCCGAATCTCGACGCGTGGCGCGAGCTCGGCGAGCGAATCGCGAACCCCGAACGCGAGATCACGATCGCGATGGTCGGCAAGTACGTCGAGCTGACCGAGTCGTACAAGAGTTTGAACGAAGCGCTGCACCACGGAGGCATCGCGTCTCGCACCCGCGTGAAGATCGTTTACCACGACTCCGAGCGGCTCGACGATCCATCGGTGCTCGCGTCCGCGAACGGAATCCTCGTTCCGCACGGCTTCGGCGAGCGCGGGGCCGAGGGCAAGATCGCCGCCGTTCGCTTCGCGCGCGAGCAGCGGATTCCTTTCTTCGGCATCTGCTTCGGCATGCAGTTCTCGGTGATCGAATACGCGCGCAACGTCGCGGGGCTCGCCGGTGCGAACTCCGCCGAGGTGGACGAGAAGACGCCGCATCCCGTGATCGATCTGTTGCCCGAGCAGCGCGACGTTCGCGAGAAGGGTGCGACGATGCGGCTCGGTGCCTACCCGTGCGTGCTGCGCCCGGGAACCCGCGCGTTCGAGGCGTACGGGACGGCTGAGATTTCGGAACGACATCGCCACCGCTACGAGTTCAATCCCGAATATCGCGATCGGCTCTCGCGCGCCGGGCTCGTGCTCTCGGGAACTTCGCCGGACGGACGGCTCGTCGAGGTGGTGGAAGTGGCCGACCACCCGTGGTTCGTCGGTTGCCAGTTTCATCCCGAGTTTCAATCGACGCCGTTCGCGCCACATCCGCTGTTCACGGCGTTCGTCGCGGCCGCGGCGATGCGGACGCCGGCGGGGCTTCGTTCGAGCGTTTGAGGAGGACGGACGGGGCGGGGCGGACGGCTTGATTCGGCTGCACGGATCCGCCACGATCGGCGCCGAGGGACGTTAGCTCAGCCGGGAGAGCGCCGTGTTCACACCGCGGAGGTCGCAGGTTCGATCCCTGCACGTCCCACCATCCCGGCCCAGTAGCTCAGCTGGATAGAGCGCGAGCCTCCGGAGCTCGAGGTCGCAGGTTCGAACCCTGCCTGGGTCAGGTTCTCCCTCCGTGTCGTCGTCGCGCCCGTCGGGTGTTCCCCGGGACCGGGGCAACCCCAGAGTCCAGCAGACCGAATTGCCGGGCATGGTGCAACCCGGAATCGCGGCGCTGATTCAGCTCCTCATGGTGCCGATCGTGCTCGCGAGCGAACAGCTGGCGGTCGTCTGGCGCATTCGTGCGCTCCCCGCTGCACGGGCGCTTCAGATGTTGCTCGTGGCAGTGATTCTCTGGACAGGTGGTTTCGCAGCCGAACTCGCATTGCCCGGAGTCGAAGCGAAGTCGATCGCACAGCGAATCGAGTTCATGGGCATTCTCGCCGTGCCGGTCGCACTTCTTTCGCTCGCTCTGCACGCGAACGGTTCCCGGACGCGCAGACAGGCCTGGATGGAACGCTGGCTCGTCGTCGCACCGGCTCTGCTCAACGGGCTCGCAGTGCTCTCCAACAGTTCGCATCAGCTCTTCTACGAGGCCGTGCACGTGTACGAGCCGACCCCGGGCGTCACGCTGCTCGCGTCGACGCCGGGCCCGTAGTTCTGGATCACGATGATTCACCTCTACAGCGTCACCGTGGCAGCGTGGGTGCTGTTGCTGGCACACGGCGCCGCCCGGTGGCGACGCGATCCGTTCGCAGGCGCGGCGCTTCTTGTCGGGGTCGCGCTGTCGATCGGCGCGGCGCTTCTCGATCTCGGCGACATGCATCCCATCGCGCCGTCCATTCCCACCGCGCCGTTCATGTTCGCCTTCTCGATCCCGGCCTTTCATTGGGCGATCATCCGGCGCGGAGCGTTCAATCTCTTGCCAGTGGCCCGGGAAGCGATTCTGCGCGCCATTCCTGATGCGATCTTCGTGGTCGAACGCGAAGGCTCTCTGTCGGGCGCGAACCCTGCAGCGCTGGCGCTGCTCGGTGTCGACGGATCGCCGGGCGTTGCCATTCCTCGGGTTGCGCGTGAAGCATTCGCGGCGATGCCTGCGCTGGCCGACGCAGGGCGACGGCGTCCCGGCGTCCGGGAAGATCTGACCTTCGACGATGGAACGGTCCACGAAGCGCGCGTCGCGGAAATGCGGTCCGCGGAGGGTGGCGGCCGCGTGCTCGTGCTGCTCGATGTCAGCGAACGATGCGCAGCCGAACGTCCGCCTGCCGCGGCGAGAGAGCGCGCTGAAGCGCTCGGTCGACCTTGCGACCGATGGGGCGAGCGCCGTCGGCAAATGGAGCGCTGGCGAGTACGACCTCGTGTTGATGGACTGCCAGCTGCCGGGGATGGACGGTTGCGAAGCGGCCCGGCACATCCGCGAAGCGGAGACAGCGAGCGGTCGGCATCGCACGCCGATTCTCGCGCTCACAGCCAACGCCTTCGCAGAAGACCGGGCCATCTGTCTCGCTGCCCGCATGGACGACTTTCTGACGAAGCCCGTGCTGCGTGCGAATCTCGCGACGGCGTTGGCTCGCTGGTTCGAGCCGGCGGACACGGGTGATCCGGTTCTCTGATCCTGCGCGCGCGAGGCCGCCGTACGCGCGTTTCGTCGCCGGCTGACCTCGCGCGGAGCGGCGAGATGCAGTCTGCGTTCAACGAGGCACGGGGCGCGACATCCGATCAGTCGACGCCCGCCCGCACGTGCGCGCGCCGTCGTCGCGGGAGACACCGAGAAGGCTGCATCCGGTCGTCAGCAGCGCCAGCGATGCGGGCTCGGGAACGACTTCGAACGAGAAGCCGCCCGTGCCCGAGTTCACGGCGGGATCGATCAGCGGACCGCCTGCGTCCTACCAGTGGACGGTCACGTGGTAGGTCCCGACAGGGAGCGGCACGAACGACATGATCTCCTCGAATGCGTAGAGCTGACGGGGCTGCATCGTTCCACCACCGAGCCCTGCGTACGACGTGATCCGCCAGTCGATCGCAAAGTTGCCGAGATATGAAAGTCTCGAGTCGACTGTGAAGTGGGAATCGCGGAACACGATCTCCGGCGTCCTCGCTCGAAGCTCGATCACGTCGGTTTGATGGATCGGTGGCGCTGGTGATACGACCCACGCCTCGAGCACCACAGGCGTCGCCGAAGCCACTTCAGTTGCTGCGAGGATGGGCAGGACAAGGATTTCTACGAACCTCCTTCCTATTCTGCACGTTTTGGTCGAGCGTGATGTCATCATCGTGAGGTCTCCTCGGTTCCGTGGTTGACGCCGGTGGCGGCCCGCCCGATCGACGACGTGGGAAACCGAAAGGATCGAGCCATGAGTGGTCCCCCTCGACGGCGGCTCCTCCATTCGTCGTCGCCGTTGTCTCACGGATGTTGCGCCTGCTGAAGCCGAGCCAGCGCGGATGTCGACGCAAAAAGAATCCGGCGTTCCTCCGGCTTGATACGTGCTGGCTACAACGCCGCCGGGCATCGCTGCGCGATCGTCGCGGTGGGCGGAGAGAGCAGCGCACGGCGGATCACCACGGCGTCCGAGATCGAGCAACCGACCGATCCGCCGACGTCGCAGCGGTCCGGGAAGAGCAGCGGGAAGGTCGGCGGCCGGAGCTGCGATTTCTGGATCACGATCGCATCGAACATCGTGACGCGGCCGTCGCCGGTGACATCGCCGCACTGACAGGCGTCACCGATCCCGTCGGGCAGCGAGGAGAAGACGCCCACGCTGCCTTGATCCTCCTGCAGTGCGTTCGCACGCCGCGGGCAGTTGTCGCATGCGGTGCCGACGAAGTCGCCGTCGGGATCCGCCTGATCCGGGTTGACCACGCGCGGGCAGTTGTCGGCGGCGTCGGGCACTGCATCCCCGTCGTCGTCCGGGTCGCAAGCGTCGCCATCGTTGTCTGCATCGACGTTCGACTGATCGGGGTTTGCGACCAGCGGGCAGTTGTCGGCGGCGTCGGGCACGCCGTCGTTGTCGGTGTCGAAGTCGCAGATGTCGCCAAAGTTGTCGCCATCTGTGTTCGATTGATCGGGGTTCGCGTCGTTCGGGCAGTTGTCGCAGGCGTCGACGATTCCGTCTTCGTCGCGATCACCGGTGTGCAGCGTCATGCTCGAGAACAGCGGAATTCTCGCGAGCCCGGCAGCGTTGACGTGGGCCGGACTGACGAGCGTGATCTGACCGCCTCCGCCCGGCGTCAACCCGTTCGAGCCGACTTCTGTGAACCTCTGCATCAATGGACCGCTGGTGGTCACGACAGCCGCACCGGTCGTCCACGGGGCGCCCTGGACCACGACGCCGCTCGCCGACACCACTCCTCCCTGGCCGATCATGGAGATCGGGACGTGGATGGCGTTGCTCAGTTGCTTCAACTGCAGCACGCCGGACATCGGCATGATCCCGCCGACGCCACCCCCTGCGATAAGGGCGAACCCGCTGTACGCCGGGGCGGGCCTCGAGAATGCGCCGGCCCCGTTCGCGACCGTCACGACGATGCCGATGACCATGCTGTTCGGGTTCGTCACCGGCACGAAGAGCCCGGAGGTCGACGCCAGCCCGGGCGGGACGCTCAGTATTCCGCCCGTGATGTCGACAGTGCCTGACGCGATCGGCACCACGATGTCCGGCGACGTGCCAACCATCATCCGCAAAACGCCGCAGACCGCGACCGGCGCGGCCGCGGCCGTCCCGGCAACACCCGGCAGGCCCAGCATCGCGGTGATCGCACAGGCCCGGAGGAAGTGGCGAGTGCGGAGTCGGCGCACGGCACTGCGAAGCGGGATCATGAGCGGCAGCAGGAAGACAATCTCGAAGCCGAGACCGCAGGCCCCGTTCACCTCGGAAGCGTCGGGGAAGACGGCGGTGCAGCCCGGGTCGGCGGGGAAGTCCGTCAGCCCGTCGCCGTCGTTGTCGATCCCGTCGTCGCAGACCCACGGATTGCCAGTGCCAGCCCAAACGTCCGAGGCCGCGAGGGCGCCGAAGGCGTTGAGCCGCGCGCCCTGGAGGACCTTCCCCAGCAGGCCAACGGGATGGTCAGCGCCCAGCACGATCGATGTCTTCAGCTCGGCCACGCTGATGTTCGGGTGGCGGGAGAGGATGAGGGCGGCTACGCCCGAAACGTGCGGCGCCGCCAGGGACGTGCCGCCCGAGAGGTAGAAGCCGTTGAAAGGGGGGCTAACCGGGATGGTGCTGAGGATGTTCACGCCCGGCGCAGCCACCTCGATGCTCTGGTCGCCTACATTCGAAAACGCGGCGAGCTGGTCTCCGGCGTCAGTGGCCGCCACCGCGAGAATGTTGAGCAGCGGGAAGGTCGCCGGCTCGAACGGCACCACGTCGTTGTCTTGGCCGAAGCTGTTACCTGCCGCCGCTACGAAGAGAATTCCCTGCGACCCGGCAAGACCGATAGCGTCCTTCAGCGGCGCGCCGCAGTTTGGAATCTGCCAGCTCGCGTTGATCACGTCCGCCTGGTTCTGCGTGGCGTACGCGACTGCGTTCATCGCACCCGCGCAGGTGCCGACGGCCGTCGGCCATCCGTCCATCCACCTCACCGCCATGAGCTTCACGCTCCAGGCGACACCCGACACCCCGAAGGCGTTGTTGCCAACGGCGCCGACGATCCCGGACACGTGCGTCCCGTGAGCACTGCTGCCCAAGGGGTTCCCGTCCCCGTCGAGGAAGTCCGCGCCGAAGACGTCGTCGATGATGCCGTTTGCGTCGTCGTCGACTCCGTTGCCCGGAATCTCCCCGGGATTGCGCCACATATTCGCCGCGAGGTCGGGGTGCGTGTAGTCGATTCCTGTGTCGGTGACGGCGACGACGACCGAGGCGGCGCTGGTCTGAAGATTCCAGGCCTCGGGTGCATCGATGTCGGCGTCGGCTGTCCCGCCGGTCTGGCCCGTGTTGTGGAGTCCCCATTGCGACGAAAACATCGGGTCGTTCGGAATCCCGAGCGCCTCGCCGTACACGTTTTGGATCACGGACTCGACCGTGCGGTCCGCGGTAATCGCGTCCAGCGCGACGGCGTCGTCCGTGCCGGGATCGAGGATCACGTGCCGCCACTGCCCGAGAGGGTGACTCGAGAACGCCGAGCCTTCGGGAAGGAAGCTGCGGATTCCGATTGCGCCCGCATCCTCGAGAGCGCGGCTCAGCGCGGCCGGCGCTTGTCCCGGCCGGAACTTGACGAGGAGTTCATGCGGGACGGGGTCTCCGGCGTACTGAGCGAAGGCCGGAGCCGAAGTCAGGACGAGAAAGAGAGAGACGCTCCAGAGCGCCGAGCGCCGGATCGACATCGTCGGGAACCGAAAGGATCGAGCCATGAGGGTCACTCCTCGACGGCAGCTCCGCGGCTCTTCTACGCGTGTCGAATTGTGCCTCACGGGCATTGGACATTCTGATCGCGAGCCAGCACCGGTGTCAACGAACTTTCCCGTCGCCGCGGTTCTCGATGGGACGCGACTCTTCGGCAACTTGTGCGCAAGGGAGGCGGCAGCTCGACGGGCTTCCGCGAGGTCGCATGCCTCGTCCGGCGGTTGGCGTGTGACTCGCAGCGTCGGGTTCGAGCGCGATTCACGCCCGCGCGCGAAGCCCCGGGCCCCGGAGTATGAGATGGACAGCTACGGAAGTATCCGTTAGATACTTCCTGCAATGGCCCCGGGAGAGCGACAGCGACCCTCTGGAAAGCCCCCGGAGAAACCGCGTGCGGCGGCTGCCGGTGTGCCGCGGCCGGGTCAGATCTACGACCCCGTTGCGCGCTCGCTCGATGTGATCGGTGATCGATGGAGTCTCGTCCTCGTTCGTCATCTCCTGCTCGGTCCGAAAGGCTTCCAGGACTTGCGTGCGCGCACGGGAATGGCACCGCGCGTGCTGTCGAGTCGGCTGCGCAAGCTGATCGCCGATGGCTTCGTCGAAACGGTCGCGGAAGGCTCGCGCCCGGCCTATGCGCTCACGGCGCACGGCCGATCGCTCGAACCCGTGGTGGCATCGATCGCTCGCTGGTTCACGCGGCACGGGATCGGAATTCTCGGGCTGCGGACGCGGCAGTTCACCGACACCTCCGCGCAGTCGATCCTCGAAGCCCTGCCGTTTCTGCTGCGCGAAGAACGTGCCGCGGACGCGAACGTCACCTTCGAGATTCGATTGAGCGGCGAGGGCGGCGGGGTCTGGACCGTCGCGATCGAGAACGGCGCCTGTAAGGTCCGTCCGGGCTTCGCCGAGCGCGCGGACGTCCGGTACACGGCCGACGCCCGCATGTGGTGCGCGATGGCACTCGGTCTCGGCAGCGCGCGCGATCTCGTCAAGCGCGGCCTCGTCACCAAGGACGGCGGACCGCTCGCGATGGATCACTACTTCCACCAGATCGCCCGGCCGGAAACGCTCGCGCCGGCCGCGAGGGCGAAGACTTCGAGGACCGCGAGACGAAAAGGAGAGACCCCGTGATCTCGTTTCGACTGAGTGAAGAGCAGGAGGTGGTGCGCGACACCCTGCGCGAGTTCGCCGCGCAGGCCGTGCGCCCGATCGCGCGTGAATGCGACGAAGCGTCGGAGATCCCCGAGGCGTTTCTCGACGGCGCCTGGGAACTCGGACTGACGTCGACGCAGCTGCCCGAGTCGTTCGGCGGCGGCGGCGAGTCGCGGTCGCCGACCACCAACGCACTGATTCTCGAAGAGCTGGCGCACGGCGACGCGACGCTCGCGATCGCTGCGACGAGTCCGTCGCTGTTCGCGAACGCGATTGCCGATCACGGCACGGAGGCACAGAAGAAAGAACTGCTGCCGCTGTTCACCCGCAGCCGGTTCCACGCGGCGTCGCTCGCGCTGGTCGAGCCCGGGCCGCTCTTCGATCCCACGCGACTGCGGACCACGGCCGAGCCGAAGGGCGACGCGTTCGTGATCTCCGGCGTGAAATCGTTCGTTCCGTTCGGTAGCCGCGCGAGTCACTTTCTCGTGCTGGCGAATCGCGACGGAACGCTCGACGCGTTCGTGGTTCCGCGCGATGCCGCCGGGCTCTCGATCCGGTCGCACGAAAAGAACATGGGGCTGCGTGCGCTCGAGACTTCGACGCTCGAGTTCGCGCGCGTCGAGGTGCCGGCGGCCGCGCGGCTCGGTGGCAGCGCGGGGGCCGACGTGCGGCGAATCCTCGATGCGTCGCGTGCGGCACTCTCGGCCGTCATGGTCGGCGTCTCGCGCGCCGTCCTCGAATACTGCGTGCCGTACGCGAAAGAGCGGGAAGCGTTCGACGAAGCGATCGCACGCAAGCAGGCGATCGCCTTCCTGCTCGCCGACATGCACACCGAGGTCGATGCGATGCGCTGGATGGCCTGGCAGGCCGCGGCGGATCTCGAGCACGGCGTGGTGGCGACGCGCAGCGCGCATCTCGCGCGGCAGTACGCGGCCTCGAAGGGGCTCTGGATCGCCGACAACGGCATTCAGGTGCTCGGCGGTCACGGGTTCATCCGAGAACACCCCGTCGAAATGTGGTTCCGCAACGCGCGCACGCTCGGTGTACTCGAGGGCACGGTCACACTCTGACCGTCGCGAACGGAGGAAGACGACGATGGATTTCCGACTCAGCGACAACGACCGCAAGATCCTCGACGCGACGCGCGAAGAGGCGCTCATCTGCCGGCGCTACGCGCGGCACTACGACGAACACGAGCACGAGTTTCCGCCCGACGAGCTGCCCGAGGCGGAGACGATGCGTCCGGTGCACGAGCGACTGCAGATCGAGCGCTCTGCGGACGACTCTTCGATGCCCGTGATCAGCATGCTGACCGTGATGGGCCAGACGTGGGGAGACTATTCCGTTCGCCTGCGCCGCAACAAGGGCGGACTCGGCAACGCCGCGCTGATGGCCTCGGGCACGGCGGAGCAGAAGCAGCGCTGGGGGGGAGACACGCTGGCGATGGCGATCACCGAACCCGGCTGCGGTTCCGATCCCTCGAAGGTGCAGTGCACCGCGGTGCTCGACGAAGCCACCAACGAGTGGGTGCTGAACGGCGAGAAGATCTTCGTCACCACCGGCTGCCGCGCGAGCGGCGTGGTGGTCTGGGCGACGGTCGATCGCGCGGCGGGACGCGCGGGCATCAAGTCGTTCGTGGTTCCGAAGGGCGCACCGGGTTTCATCGTCGCGCACAAGGAGCGCAAGCTCGGCATTCGAGCGGACGACACCGCGGCCTACGTCTTTCAGGATTGTCGGATTCCGCGCGATCATCTGCTCGGCGGCGAAGAGAAGGTCGCAAAGCAGGGATCGGGCGGTTTCAAGGGCGTGATGAAGACCTTCAACATGACCCGACCGGCCGTGGCGGCGATCGGGCTCGGCCTTGCCGAAGCGGCCCTCGACTTCACGCGCGAAGAGCTGGAGAAGGCCGGGCTTCCGATCGAATACGGCGGCGGAATGGCCGGCCTCCCGGCGGCGAGCGCGAAGTTTCTCGAACTCGAGGCGCTCTTCGAGGCCTCGAAGCTGACGGTGCTTCGGGCGGCCTGGCTCGCGGGCGAAGGCAAGCCGAACAACATGGAATCGTCGGTCTGCAAGGCGCACGCGGGCAGTGCGGTGCGAGCGATCACGCAGGGATGCGTCGAGATTCTCGGTCCGATCGGAATCTCGCGCGAGCATCTGCTCGAGAAGTGGCTGCGCGATTGCCGGATCACGGACATTTACGAGGGCACGGGGCAGATCCAGCGGCTGATCATCGCGCGCGATCTGCTGGGCTACGGGCGCGAGCAACTGAAATAACCGGCCCGTTCAGCGCGAGATCCCGGGCCGCCGGCGCGTTGCCGGCGGCCCGTTTCACAACGCCTCCACCAGCGCGTCGATTTCGTCTTCGTGGTTGTAGACGTGGGGAGAGGCGCGAACTCCGCCTCGCCGCGAGACGACGAAGATGAATCGGGCGCGCAGCCGCTCGGCGGTACGCTCCGGTGCTTCGCCGGGCCAGCGGAACGAAACGATTCCGGACGATTCCGAAGCGCCGCGCGCCGAGAGAAGCTCCGCCCCACGCCGTTCGAGACCGGCGACCAGACGATCGGTCAGCGCGAGCACGCGCCCGGCGATCGCCGGGACACCGACTTCGAGCCAGAGATCGATCGCCGCACCCAGCGCGAAGATGCCCGGCACGTTCGGTGTCCCTTCTTCGAAGCGACCCGCGTTTCGCTTCAGATCGACGTCGTAGCGATCGAAATCGTGGTCGTGGACCATGCTGCGCCAGCCGAGAATTCGCGGCTGCACCCGTTCGAGCACGCGTCGCGCGACGTAGAGAATCCCGCAGCCCTCGACCGAACAAAGCCACTTGTGGCCGTCGGCCGCGAAGAAATCGATTCCGCAGGTTTCGACGTCGAGCGGCAGGCAGCCGAGACTCTGAATCGCGTCGACGCAGAACAGAACGCCTCGGTCCCGACACAGGCGGCCCAGTTCGGCGAGGTCACTTCGAAAGCCGCTGCCGAACTGCACCGACGACACCGACAGCAGGCGCACCGAAGGAACGCGCAGCGCCTGCTCCACGTCCTCGATCGGCAGACGTCCATTTCGACCGCGAAGAAGCACGGTTTCGACGCCCTGCGGACGCAGCGCGGTCCACGCGTGCACGTTCGAGGGATACTCGAGATCGCAGCTGAGCACGCGATCACCGCGTCGCCAGTCGAGCCCGGTGGCGACGAGGCCGAGCCCTTCGGTGGTGTTCTTGACGAACGCGATTTCGCCCGGATCGGCCCCGACCAGCCGTGCCGCGCGCCCGCGCACGCGCTCGACCTCGGCGTCGAAGAAGGCGTCGTAGTCGAATGCGCCTCGCTCGCTGGCTTCGCGCGAAAAGCGCGCCAGCGCTTCGACGACGCGGGTGGAAACCGGCGCCACCCCGGCATGGTTCAAGTACGCGAGCTGGCGAGTCACCGGAAAAAAGCTGCGCAGGCGCTCGAGCGAAATGGGCAAGGGCATCGGCCGGATTCTTTCTCCACGAATCACCGGATCGACCGGCGCCGGAATCCCCGGCGCGCCTCCACTCCGATCCTACCGGTCAATGTCGCGGGATGCCGGGCCGATGACGAAATCGGTTCCCGAGCGCGAAGGCGCGCGGCACCACGCGGAGGTGCGATGGACACCGAACGGATCTTCGACCTCGGCGAGCGCGGAATCCACGTGCTCTTCGATACGCGCATGATTCACGATGCCCTCGATCAGAGCGCGAAGCACCTGCGGGCCGTGATCGATGCGCACATCGACGAGATTCAGGAGGTCGTGGTCCGCGTGCTCGGAAATCGGTCGCCGGCCGCCTGCCGTTCGATGATCGAAGACCTGCCGGCCGACGTGCGTCACGTCGTGGTGTTGCTCTATCTCGAGATGCTCGACGAGCGATTGCGGCGTCGCAAGACGCGTCACTGACGGAGCGCACGACCCTCGCTCACGCGCTTCGATCCGGGGCGCGTCGCTCGCGCAGACCCGCCGTCGCGAAGATCGCCGCCGCCAGAATCGCGCCCGTCGCCTGCCGCAGGTCGCCTTCGAAGGCCCAGATGCCGAGCGCCACCACGCCCAGCAGATCACAGACCGCGTACAGTGCGAGCCCTTCGCGCAGCCGCCGCCCGGGGGCGAGATCCGGGCGCGCGATGCGTGCGCGCAGCACGATGGCGGCCAGCGCGAGCACGATCACGACTCCGAGCAGCACGATCGAAACGCCGGCCGGCGCGAACTCCGTCGCCGGCGGCGCGATGGCGTGGATCACGGCGAGATAGGCAGCGAGACTGCCGAAGGTCGCAAGGCGCACCACGGTGACCGCCCGTCGCAGCGCGGCGTCGGCCGGGACTTCGATCACGTTCGCTCCTTTCGCGTTCACGGGTGTGCTCCCGGCGCCGGCGGACGCTTCCGAGGGCGACGGGACGGAACACGTCGATCGTCGCGCGGCGGTGCGCTGCGTGCACTTTCGATCAGCTCGGCCATCGACCAGCGCGTTGGCACCCGAACGCGGTCGCCCGAACGCGTGCGCAACCAGAGACAGCCCTCGCGCAGCGCGAAATCGAAGAGGTCGCGAAGCAGAGCGACGTCCTTCCGGCAGTACGCTTCGAGCTCTTCCAGCCGGCCGCTTTTCCACCAGTCGAGCGCCTGCAGACCATCGCCGGACTTGCCGCTGCCGAGGGTCTCGGTCGCGAGATGTCCGAGCGAGACGCGAAAGCCCAGCCGGCCGTGCAGGGCTTCCAGCAGATCGAAGGTGGGCAGCTTCGACAGATCGCGATCGGTGTAGCCACGGAGCACGTGATAGTCGAAGCGCCGCACGTTGAAGCCCACGACCAGATCGGCCGCCGCGAGTCGTTCGACGAGCGCCGGCACGTCGGCCTCGCGGTAGGTTTCGAAGCGATCGCCGGCGAGGTCGTAGAGCACGCCGAGCGAGACGCGCATCAGATGGGCGTTGTGCCAGCCACCGACGTCCTCGGCCGAGCGTTGTGTTTCGAGATCGAAGAAAACGACACGCGGAAGCGCGGGCTCCGCCACCGGGCCCTCGACGCGTGCAGGTTCGGCCCGCGCGCGAACGATCTCGGGCAACGCCGGCAGCGGCTCCTGTGCCAGCAGCAGGCGTAGCGTGCCGATGCACGAGGCCTTGTCGATCGGACGATTGCCGGCGCCGCACTTCGGTGAGTGAACGCACGCCGGGCAGCCTTCCTCGCACGCGCACCCTTCGACCAGCTCGAGCGTCGCGGAGAGCAGCGCTTCTGCGCGGTCGAAGAGACTCGCGACGAGGCCGACGCCTCCGACGTGACCGTCGTACAGAAAAATCGACGCGCGCCCTGTTTGCGCGTGACGGACGGTCGAAATGCCGGCCACGTCGTGGCGATCGCAGAGCGCGAACAGCGGGACGAGGGACAGCGCGGCGTGCTCGGTCGCGTGAAGCCCTCCCATCGGGTGCCGGCCGAGCGCTTTCTGGGCGGCCGGAATCTCGTCGGGGATCTCCAGCCAGATGGCGGTCGTCTCGAACGACATCGGCGGCAGCACGAGGGGCTCGGTCGCGATCAAATCCCCGCCATGGGTGCGGCGCCGTTCGAAGGCGTGAATGCGCGTGGTGACCCGAACGCGACCTTCCAGCAGACGAAAGTTCCCCGCCGGCCTCGCGCGCTCGCGCGAGAGAATTTCGGTCTCCTTTTCCGAGAGCGCGCTGGTGAGAAAGGGCACGTTCACCGCCCGGACTTCGACACGCTGCTCGTCGAGCGCGAGCCGCGTGACCAGAAACTGCCGCCCGCGATGGAGGTAGATGGCGCCTTCGTGACATTCGGCGAACACGCGGGCGGCGCCGATCGATCCGATCACCGTCGCGGGAGATTCGGCAGGACCCGGCAGCACGATCTCGTAGCTGGTGCCGGCGCCGCGCAGATCGACCTCGCGATGTGGCTGGCGACGTGCAGAGAACCAGACGTCGCCGTCCTCGCCGCGCAGCAGCCTCGCCGATTCTTCGAGCTGCGCGAGGTTGCGCCGCGCCTCGGGAGCAGCGAGCCAGTGCTCGTCCTGCCGCAAGGGCAGCTCGGCGGCGGCACAGGGCAGGTGCGCGGCGGCCACGTCGGCGTTGTGCGGATCGATCACGGCGTGCTCGAAGCCGCGCGAAAAGAAGACCCGCGGATGCGTGACGAGATACTGATCGAGGGCGTCGGGTTGCGCGACCAGCGCGATCAGCGCTTCGCGTGCGCGCCCGACGCGACCGGCGCGCTGCCAGGTCGCGATCTGACTGCCCGGGTACCCGACGAGGATGCAGACGTCGAGTCCGCCGACGTCGATGCCCATTTCGAGCGCCGAGGTCGAAATCACGCCCGTCAGTGCGCCCGAGAACAGACGCTGTTCGATCTCGCGTCGCTCTTCGGGCAAGAAGCCCGCCCGATACGAGCTGACGCGCGAGGCCAGATGCGGCTCGGCCTCGACCACGCGGCTGTGCAGCAGCTCGGTCACCCGTCGCGATCGCGTGAAGGCGATCGTGCGCAGCCCTTCGCGAATCGAACTGCGAAAGAGTCGTGCGGCGGCCGTGTGGCTCGACGATTCGGGCTGGTAGAGCAGCACGTGGCGGCGCGGTCGCCCTCCGCCGTCGCTGCGCACGACGGCGAACGGAAGCCCGGTCAGTCCTTCCGCCAGCTCACCCGGGTTCGCGATCGTGGCCGAGGCCGCGATCCACTGCGGGCGGGCGCCGTGACTCCATGCGACGCGCGCAAGGCGCCGCAGCACCTGCGCGATCTGCGAACCGAAGATTCCCCGATAGGCGTGAAGTTCGTCGATCACGATCACGCGCAGATCGCGAAAGAACGAGGCCCAGCCGGCGTGCGCGGGCAGGATGCCGGCATGCAGCATGTCGGGCGTCGTGATCAGCACGTTCGGGGGCGTCTCGCGCAGCCTGCGCCGTTGCGATTGCGGCGTGTCACCGTCGTAGACCGCGACGCTCGCGCGATGGAGACCGGCGGGAAGGGCCGCCACGTCGGCTTCGAGTCGTGCCTTCTGATCGCGTTCGAGCGCCTTCAGCGGAAAAAGATAGAGCGCGCGCGCAACCGGCATCTCCGCCGTTCGTGCGAGGACGGGCAGGGTGTAGACCAGCGTCTTTCCGCTCGCGGTCGGCGTGGCGAGGACGACGTTCTCTCCGTCATCGAGGTGCCGCAACGAACGCGCCTGGTGCTCGTACAGCGAGTGGATCCCGCGCGCGGAAAGCAGCGGAAGAAGGGCCTCGTATCGCGCGGGCAGGGGCGCGAAGCGCGGAGACTCTTCCGGCAACACCTCGTGATGCCGAAGCGCCTCGCGCAGCGCGGGCTGGGCTTCGAGCGCAGCCAGCAACCGCGCGATCGACGGACTTCGCAGAGACGGCGATTCCGCGCGGCGATGGACCAACGGGCAGCTCCGATCGCCGCCCGCGGCAGGCACTCGGCGCCACGGACGACGGGCGGTCGCGCAACGACACGGCCGAACGAGAAGGAACGCGGACACGTGCCGCGTCGTTCGAACGGGGTGAGCGCACTGTATCCCGGCCCGCGCGAGCCGGGCAAGGTTCGTCGAACGCGCCGGACTTCGAGCGATGCTGGCAGCGCACGGAGGGGTTCTCCAGACTCACGAGATGCGATTCTCGCTTCAGGTTCGCTACGCGATCGGCGGCGTGTTCGATCTCGCCTACAACACCGAGCGCGAGTGGATCCACGTGCGCGTGATCAGCGAGCGCCAGCGAATTCCGGAGCGGTACCTCGAACAACTGTTCCGGCGGCTGCGGCGTGCCGGGCTGCTGGAGGCAAGGCGTGGCCCCGGCGGTGGCTATCGGCTGGCGCGTTCGCCCGACGCGATCACCTTGCGGGACGTGGTCGAGGCGATCGAAGGCTCGCTCGCGCGCCCGCCGCGCCCGTCGCGGCTTCCGCCCGCGAAGGAGACGGCGAGCCGTCGCGGTCGCGAGCGGAACGACTTCACGCCCGGTTTTCTCTGGCCGGTGCTCGCCGAACGAGTCGCCGGTGTTCTCGGCGCGATCACGCTCGACGGTCTGTGCCGCGACGCACGCCGGGCCGGCGTGCCGCCCGCGCACTCTCGCGAGCTCATGTATTTCATTTGAAAGCGCCCGAGAATCGCCGTGCAGGGCCCCGGGGCGGGGGGTAGACTGCGCGCGGTGCAGGGCCGGATCGAGATCGATTCCGCGCGCGAGCCCGTCGAGATCCCGTCGGCGATCTTCAACGAGCTCTGCGCGGATGCGCGGGAGCGGGAACCGGAAGAGTGCTGCGGACTCGTCACGGGCGATGACCGCGTGCGTTTCCGCCGTGTTCACCGCTGTGCGAACGTGATGACGCAACGACATCTCGAGGATCCCTTGCTCCATCCGCGCGACGGAACGCAGGCCTATCACATGCTCGAAACCGACTGGGAGAAGGTGATCCGCGAAGCGGAGGCCGCGGGAGAACGGGTGACTGCCGTCTATCACTCGCACGTCGGCAGCGGGGCCTACTTTTCCGAGCTGGATCACGACTTCGCCGATCAGCCGGGGTTTCCGTTTCCGGACGCGGATCAGATCGTGCTCTCGATCGTCGACCACCAGCTTCACGCGAGCGGAGTCTTCCGTCGCGATCCACGGACCGGACGCTTTGCCGGCCACCCGCTGGGCCCGGTCGTTCGATGAAGCGATCGACGATCGCGACGCGATCGACGATCGCGCTGCTCGCGCTGCTCTGCGGCTGTGCGGGCCCCTCGTTTCCCCGTGACGAGCTGCCGTCGGCACCGATCGTCGCGCTGTATCGCGACGCCGAGACCGCGCGCCGGCGTGCCGAGCTGCTCGCGAAGCCCGACGAGCGCCGTGACCGCGCGGGTGTGGCGCGCCTCGACGATCTCCAGCGCATGACCCGCCTCGATCCCCGCGAGGTGATGTCGGACGTCGCGGGACGGCTGGTCGAGATCGATCCGCGCACCGGTACGGTGACACCGCTCGGTGTCGCTCCGCGCGGCGCGGACTTTCCGCGCTGGTCGAACGATCGTGCGCGTCTCGTCTTCCTCGTTTTCGACGACGCATTTCCGGTGCTGCACGAACTCGATCGCGCGAGCGGTGTGGTGCGCCGGAATCCGGCGCCGCTGGGAGTGCAGGGGCAGGGCGCGCCGGGGCCCGATGGACGTCTCGCTTCGGTGATCGCCGAACGCGACGGTGCGAAGCTGAAGCTTCGGATCCACCTGACGGACGCGGGCGGCATCGGTGGCCGGATCGTCACGAACGGCCCCTCGGACCGAAGCCCTGCGCTCTCGCCGGACGGATCGCTGCTCGCGTTCGTCGCGCAGGATGCCGGTGGCCTCGACAGCGTCGCCCTCCTCGATCTCACTCGACCCGATGCGACGGCGCGGCCGATCGCGCGGGGCAAGGATCCGATCTTCACACCCGACGGACGGACGATCGTCTACAGCGCCCGCGTGCGATCCGGCTGGCGCCTGTTCAAAGTGCGCCCCGATGGCACGGGCCGGTTGCCGATCGGCGTTCCGCTCAACGATCAGACGGACGAGCTGCAGCCGAGCGTCTCACCCGACGGCCGGTTCGTGGTCTACGTCGCCGAAAGCAAGCAACGTCAGACGCTCCGCGTGCGCCGCTTCGATGGCAGCGCGGACCGCGAAGTCCTCGACTCGGGCGACGCCGCGTCGCCCGCCTGGTGATCACAGAAAGGAATCGTTCGTGAGCGTTCCCGTTTCCACCCCGAACTCGGATCTCGTCCCCGTCCACGGTGGCCTCGATCGGCCGGTCGATCGCGTGGTGGCGCTCAAGGATCGCCGCCGGTTTCTCGACGAAGCCTCGCGTTTGCCCCGTCTCCGCGTGACGCGGGCCGATCTGTCGAGCGTCCATCGTTTCGCCGATGGTGCGCTGTCGCCGTGCGAAGGGCCGATGCGCGAGTCGCTCTGGCACGAAGCGCTCGACCGGTCTTCGATCGCAGGCGCCGACGGGACGCGATACGCGTGGACCATCCCGCTCTCGTTTCCCGCGACCGACGCCGAGGCGAGAAAGCTCACGGCCGGCGGCTCGGCCGCGGTCGAGAACGAGCAGGGCGAGATCGTCGCCATCCTCGACGATCTCTCGCTCTTCGCCTTCGACAAAGTGAAGTACGTGCGTGCCGTCTACGGCACGGACCGCGTCGATCACCCCGGTGCGCGAACGGTGACCGAGGACGAGCGCAGGACGCTGGTGGGCGGATCGATCCGTGCGCTCCCGCAGGCGAGTCATCCTGCGTACGGCCAGTACATGCTCTCGCCGAGGCTCGTGCGCGCCTTCATACGGGACAAGAAGTGGGAGCGCGCGCTCGCCTTTCAAACCCGCAACCCGCTGCACCGCGCGCACGAATACGCGCTGGTGGCGGGCGCCGAGCGACTCACGCGAGAAGGCTTCTTCACCGGCGTGGTGCTCAATCCGCTGGTCGGAGAGTTGAAGGGTGACGACGTTCCCGCTGCGATCCGCATGCAGGCCTATCGAGTGCTGCACGATCGCCGCCTGCTCGGCGAGGGCGATCAGGACGAATCGCTCTGGAAGAACGTGGGGTACTCGCTCGCCGACGTCTTCGAGCTGATCGGGCTCGACATCAAGATGTTCTACGGTGGACCCAAAGAAGCGGTGATGCACGCGATCTACCGGCAAAACTACGGCTTCAGCGATCTCGTCATCGGTCGCAAACACGCCGATGCGCCGTTCGACGATGGCACGCCGATCTGGGGCGACTTCGATGCGCAGGAGATCTTCGACGCGCTGCCCGGCGCGCTGCAGTTGCGGCCCTGCAAGATCGGTTTCGCGGCGTACTACGAATCGCTCGGCCGGGTCGATCTGACCGAGCGCCACGAGGGCGAGAAGCCGGTGACGGTGAGCGGTACGCAGGTTCGGAAAGAACTGCAGGCCGGACAGCGGCCCGATCCTCGGATCCTTCGGCCGGAGATCGCGGACGTGTTGATCGCCGCCTACCGGAGCTGAGCGGGATGCGGATCGGCGTTCCGCGCGAAACGAAAGACCAGGAGTTTCGGGTCGGCATCGTCCCCGACGGCGTGCGGCAGCTCGTGCGTGCGGGTCACGAGGTCTGCGTCGAGCGCGGCGCGGGCACCGGCAGCGGCATCGGCGACGAAGCGTACCTTGCCGCGGGTGCGCGCCTTGCGACCGTCGACGACGTCTTCGCGACGGCGGACGTGCTGGTCAAGGTGAAGGAGCCGAACGCCGCGGAAGCGGCGCGGCTTCGCGCCGGACAAACGCTCTTCACCTATCTCCACCTCGCTCCGGTTCCCGAACTCGTTCGTCGGTTGCGAGAGGCCGGCGTGATCGCGATTGCGTACGAGACGATTCAGCACCCGGACGGTTCGTTTCCCGTGCTGGCGCCGATGAGTGAGGTCGCGGGCCGGCTCGCCGTTCAGATCGGCGTCACGCTGCTGCAGAAGGATCGCGGCGGGAAGGGATTGCTCGTGGGTGGCGTCCCCGGGGTGATGCGCGGTCGCGTGACGGTGATCGGGGCGGGAACGGTCGGCATCAACGCCGTGCGCGTCGCCCACGCGCTCGGCGCCGAGGTCGACGTGCTCGACGTCGATCTGAAACGGCTGACCTATCTCTACGACATCTTCGGCGGCGACCTCAACACGCTCTACTCGACGCCCGGCAACGTCGAACGATCGGTCGCCACGAGTGATCTCGTGGTGGGAGCGGTCTACGTTCGCGGCCGGCGTGCGCCGCGCATCGTCACGCGCGAGATGGTGGCGGGCATGGCCGAGGGGTCGGTGGTGGTCGACGTTGCGGTCGATCAGGGCGGGTGTGTCGAAACGATTCGAACCACCACTCATTCCGATCCGACGTACGTCGAGCACGGCGTGATCCACTATGGCGTGGCCAACATGCCCGGCGCGGTGCCCCGCACGAGCACGTTCGCACTGACCAACGCGACGTTTCCGTTTCTCGAACGAATGGCCGCGCTCGGTGTCGAGCGCGCGGTACGCGAAGACGCCGCGCTGGCGCTCGGCGTCAACCTCTGGCGCGGCGAGATCACCTGCGAGGGCGTGGCCGACGCGATCGGCGAGTCGGGACGGGCGCTGGCCGATTTGCTCGACTGAATCGGGCGAGCAGCGCGGTCTTCGCTGCGTCGCGCTGTTTCGGGCAGCCGTTCAGGGGAAGAGCCGCAATCCGCGCCGCTGTTCGGTGCGAAGACGGTCGAGGAAAGTCGTACGCGGCAGGTCGTGCGCGCCGAAGCGCGCGAGATGTGGATTGAGCACCTGCACGTCGACGAAACTCGCCCCGCGCCGGAAGAGATGGCCCAGCAGGTGAAGCAGCGCGAGTTTCGAAGCGTCGGGTTCGTGGAAGAACATGCTCTCCGCCGAAAAGGTGCCACCCGCGTCGACGCCGTAGACGCCCGCGACGAGAACGCCGTCTCGCCACGCCTCGAGGCTGTGGGCATGGCCGACACGGTGCAGCGCGAGATACGCCTGCTCGATGGCATCGGTGATCCAGGTTCCGTGTTGTCCGGGCCGTGGCGTCGTCGCACAACTCCGGATCACGCCCGCAAAGTCGGCGTCGATCGTGAAGCGCAGTGTGGTGCGGCGGGCTTCGCGCGAGAGGGACCGCGGGACGTGGAGGGTGGCCGGCTCGATCACGGCCCGCGCGCGCGGACAGAACCAGAGCAACGTCTCTGCATCGACGGGCCAGGGAAAGATTCCGCGGCGATAGGCGGAGAGCAGCACGGGCGGTGAAAGCTCGCCGCCGCTGGCGACCACGTCTTCGGGGCCGATCTCCATGGCGGCGAGGATGGCATGGCGCGGCAGGAGAGGGCGAGTGCGCAGTCGCGGCGATCAGACGGTGCGAATGCGCGGCTCTTTCGCGCGCGCGAGCAGTGCGTCGCGGCGATCCGTGCCCGCGCCGTGCACGGCGTGTCCGAAGCGCAGCGCGACGCGCACCAGTTCGGCCAGCCGCTCGTCCTTGCGCACGTCCTCGGCGACGTGTCGGGCGAGCGTCGCGACGTGATCGTCGACGTTCGGCCCGGGTTCGGGCAGCAGGACGCCGAAGCTCTCGTCGTCGAGCCGCGCGACCACGTCGAAATCGCGCAGCCGTCCGCGCAGCGATTCGGCGAGGCGCTGAATCACGCGGCCTGCGAGCCCGGGAGCGCCCTCGCGCACCAGATCGCCGAGCCCCTCGATTCCGCAGACGACGACGGCAAAGGCGCCGGCGCGACCGCCGGCCCGTGCGATTTCTTCGTCGATCCGTCGCTCGAGATAGGCGGCGTTCGGCAGCCCGGTTTCTTCGTCGAAGCTCCGGTGCTGGCGCGAGAGCGCGTGGTGCAGCGCATTGGCGAGCGCGCGTTCGACCATCGCCACGAGTTTGGCGAAGAGTGTGGCGTCGTCGTCGTCGAAGGCCTCGGGATAGAAACGCTCCCCCGAAACGCGGTCGTAGAGCGACAGCGTGCCGATCGGCCGGCCCTCGCGACGGAGCGGGGCCGCGAGCATCGAGCGGATCCCGCCGGCCAGATCGCGCAGCTCGGAATTCGCCGCGAGATCGGTCGAACTCACGATGCCGCGACGCTTCAGCGCGTCGAGTGACACCACGCGGTCGAGACGGAAGAGGCGTTCTTGCTCGCGACCCTCGGCCGGGCCGTGATACGAGCGGATCACGAACCGCCCCGTCGTGTCGTCGCGCAGGCGAAGCACGGCATGATCGGCTTCCAGCACCAGCGCGGCGGCCGCCGTGGCGAGGCGCCCGACTTCGGCGGGATCGCGGCAACCGATCATCCGCAGCCCGCTCTCGTGAAGCGCGGAAATCTTCGTTGCTGCCGTGGTCATGCGTGCTTCGCGCTCGCTCTGATGAATCTCGTCGCAGGCGGCGGCCGCGATTTCGAGCAGCGTCTCTTCCGCGCCGGCACCGCGGGGCGCGTTGCGTCCGGGCTGCAGCGTGAGAATGCCGACCAGCGCGTCGCCCGCGACGAGGGGCAGGGCCGCGTAGGCCAGCAGTCCCGGGCCGCGATGCAGGAAGACGGGCCGGCGATCGGCGGCGACGGCGCCGTCGATGCCTTCGCCCGGCGTGATGCGGTACTCCCCGCCGAGCCCGCCGCCCGCGAGCGACGTGGCCGCGAGACGGAGCCCGCTTCCGTCGCGTTCGGCCAGCCAGATCGACGCGATGCCGTCGCCGCTGCGTTCGGCGAGCAGGCGGCACAGGCTGCCGAGTCGCTCGGCAAGCGGCGCGCGGCCGCCGAGCACGGCCTGCACTTCACGCACCGCCGCGTAGCGCCGCGCCTGCGAACGCAGGGCGCTTTGTTCTTCGGCCCGAGCGAGAATCGCGGCGTCGAGACGCGCGAGCTGTTCGATGAACTCGAGATCGCCGGGCGCGAACGCGTCGGCGCGCGATCGATGGTCGAGGTTGAGCACGCCGAGGATGCGGCCTTCGTGGATCAGCGGCGCGCAGAGCGCGCTTTCCACGTCGACGCGCTCGCGAACGATCCGGTAGACCTGCGGGTCGGCCTTGCCGCGCAGCCAGACGGCGCGCGCATCGGCGGCGACGCGTCCCGCGATGCCTTCGCCGAGCGCCACCCGCACCTTCGGCCAGAGCTCGGGCTCGAGGCCCACCGCGACGCGCACGGCGAGTTCGCGCCCGCCCGGCTCGAGCAGCATCAACGAACCGCGTTCGGCGCCGGTCACGCCGATCGCGATTTCGAGCATGCGCGCCAGCAGCTCGTCGATGTCGACGGTCAGATCGACGGACTCGACGATCTCGTGCAGCGCCTGCAACAACTCGGCCTTGCGATCGCGCGCCGTCACGCCGTAACCGAAGAGGAGGCGAGCGGTCAGCGGGGTCACGATCTGAACGCCGCGCGCGACGACGGCGGGAAAACGCGAGACGAAGCTCGCATTCGCGCTGGCATCGATCACCGCGTGCAAATCGCGTTCGCGGTCGTAGATCGCGGGATCGCTGGTCACGCACGAGGCGAGTCGCGCGCTGTCGGTGCCGCGCGCGGCGAGTCGAGCACGCGCCGCATCGGCGTCGTCGTCGAAGATGAAGGCGAGCTCGAGCGTGGCGTTTGCCGAGAGCAGCGGGAGCAGGGCCAGCGCTTCGTCGGTGGCGCCGTGAAGAGCGACGCGCCTGCGGTTCACGGGGTACGGCCTCCAGGGGTCGGGTCACCGGGCGACGGATCGAGCGTCAACGTGAGCAGGGTCCGATACTCGCGACCATCGCTGCTGACCAGCGCCAGCGGCAGTTCGAGGCTGCGCGGACTGAGCACGCGCGCGGTACCGACCGAAGCGATCACGAGTTCGCCAGCCGAAGCGGTCAGCGGCGCCTCGAGGCCGGCCGCGAGCTCGTGAAACGAGGCGTCGAAGAGCGATCGCGCGCGACCGGCGATCTCGGCTCCGCTCGACGGCTCGGAAACGCGCGCGGGCGCGGCGACCGGCGAGGAGGCCGGGCGCGGCGGCGCCGCCGGGGCGGGCGACATGCGCGCGGCCGCGGCGGGCGGGCGAGGCGGTGCGGCCGCCGGCTCCGCGCGGGACGCCGCGGGCCGGTTGGCCGTGATCGGGGTTCCCCCCTCGCGACGCGCGCGAACGACACGCTTCGAGATCGTGGTCAGCGTTTGCAGGACGCCGTTGCCGCTACTGGCGACCGCTTCGAACACGGTGGCGCCCGGCACCTCGAGCTTGCGATGCAGTTCTTCGAGCGCGTAGGGGTCGGCGAGATCGCGCTGGTTGTACTGGATCACGAGCGGCACGTGTTCGAGCGAGCGCCCGTAGGCGGCGAGGGTTCGCCGCAGCTCTTCGAAGCTCGCGACGTTCGCGTCGAGTCGATCGCGCCGCGAGTCGACCACGAACACCACGCCGTCCGCGCGGTCGAGCAGTTGCTTGCGGGTCGGTGCGTCGTCGGCGCCGCCCGGCACGGCGACGATTTCGAGTCGCGTGCGCACGCCCGAAACCTCGCCGAGTTCGATCGGTAGCACCGCGTAGGTCACGCTGGGATCGAGCGGCGTCGGAATGCGCCGCAGGGCCCCCCGGTGGTCTTCGCGCAGCCGCGCATGGATCGCGCGCAGGTTTGCGCCCTTGCCCGCGCCCGCGATGCCCCAGTAGACGATGCGCGCGTCGACCACGCGTACCGCGCTT
Source organism: uncultured Myxococcaceae bacterium (assembly GCA_964505355.1). GTDB lineage: Bacteria > Myxococcota_A > UBA9160 > UBA9160 > UBA9160 > CAZDHU01. The sequence goes on from CAZDHU010000140.1 coordinate 28,611, forward strand.
CCGGCGCCCGGTGCACGAGTCTCCTGTCCCCCCGTCGCTGTCATCAGACCTTCCCCTTCTTGCTGAGCAGGCGCCGCGCGTGAGTCGAAATCGCGGTCGGCACGTCCTTGCTGCGCATGATCGCACGCAGGTCTTTCTCCTGCAGGTAGTTGAGGAACTTGACCGACGTGGTCTGGGGACAGCGCGGATTCATCACCAGGTTCAGCTTGACGACGTAGCTCTTGGTCCATTCGCGGGTCATCGCGATGATTCGAATCACGTCTTCGCAGACGTTCCGAGCCTTCGCAAAGCCCTCGACCTCGCTCTCGGTGATCTTCGGGCTCCGAATCGCAGACGAGGCGACGATCTTGTTGCGATCGCGCACGAGAATCGCACGCGCTTCCTTGTTGCCGTTGCGCGCCAGCTTGATCTTGTGAAACACGGAGAGCGACTGGATCAGGGCGAGCAGATTGGTCTGCGCTTCTTCGTCGAGCGCTTCACCTTCCTCGAGCAGTTGCTTCGAAAACTCGCTCATGTCGTCGCCGAGCAGGGCGCGCAGCGCGGCGAGCGCCTCGGAATCGGTCGGCTCGAGTGCGTCGGGCGGCGGCAGCTCGGACTCGGCGCCGTCACTCTCCTCGCTGCCGCGCCGCTCGACACCGAGGAACGAGAGGATGCGATCGATCACCGCGCGTCCGGTCAGCGGGTTCTCACCCAGCGCCTCGACGATCTCCGGGCAGCGCAGTACGCGCTGCTGGTTGTTGGCGACGATCTCGACCACGTTTCGATGTGGCAGCGAGGCGAGCCAGACGCTGGTCGCGTCGTCGGCCGCGGGATTGAGGGCCAGTGCTTCCATCAGCGCGGCGTCGTCGGCGTGAAGATGCCCGACGTAGGAGAGCACGGCGGGATGCGCCGGACCGGCCAGCACCGTCGAGACGAGGCCGGCCGGCAGTCGTTCGAGACTCTCTCGTGCACTCGTCTTGACGACGTCGTCGGGATCGTGGAGCAGCGCGAACAGCACCGTCGCGAGATCGAGCGGGGGCAGCGGAAGCGCGCCGCGCGCAGCGATCCGCCGCACGTCGACGGGCGCGTCGCGACGGACGTACTTCTCGCTCTCCGGAGAGAGGACGAGACGGACCTTGCGCGACGGATCGGCGCTCATCGACTGTCGTCAGCCTCCTCGTTCGTGGCCGTGCGCGGTCGCCGCGCGCGCCTTCGCCGCCGCGACGAGCTTTTCGCGTACGAACGCGGGCGCTTCGTCGTAGTGCGAGAACGTCATGCTGAACTGGGCCGTTCCGCCGGTCATCGAAACCAGCGAGTTCGAGTACTCGAGCATCTCCGCCATCGGCACCTGCGCGCAGATGCGCTGCGCGTTGCCGCGCGCTTCGCTGGCGGTCACGCGCCCGCGGCGATGGGCGATGTCGCCCATCACGTCACCGACGTGCGCTTCGGGCGTGGTGACCTCGACGCTCATCACGGGCTCGAGCAGGGTGGGATGGGCCTGTTCGATCGCGGCCCGAAAGGCGTACGACCCGGCCAGACGAAAGCTCATCTCGTTCGAGTCGACGGGATGGTGCTTGCCATCGACGCAGTGCACGCGGACGTCGACCACTGGATTGCCGGTCAGCGGGCCGCGGGACAACGATTCGAGCACGCCACGCTCGACGGCAGGGATCAGGCTGCGCGGGATCGCGCCCCCGACGACCGCATCGACGAACTCGAACCCGCCGCCACGCGGCAGCGGTTCGACCGTCAGATGGCAGACACCGAACATCCCCTTGCCTCCGGTCTGCTTCTTCAGCTTGCCTTCGACGTTCTCGACCCGCGCGGTGATGGTTTCTCGGTAGGGCACCTTCGGCGTGTCGAGTTCGACTTCCACTTCGAACATTCGCCGCAGCCGCTGTACCGCAGTGCGGATGTGCAACTCGCCCATGCCGGTGAGCAGGAACTCGCCGGTGGACGGGTCCCGCCCGACGTGGAGCGTCGGATCCTCTTCCACGAGTCGGCCGAGCGCGGCGAAGACTTTATCTTCGTCTCCGCGGTTCTTCGGGCGGATGGCATAGGAGAGGACTCCCCGGGGAATCGCGAGTTCGTCCACGCGGACGCCCGCCTTCTCGGCGGTCAGCACGTTGCCGGTGTGGACGTCCTTCAGCTTCGCCACCGCGATCACGTCGCCCGGCTCGGCCTCCGGCACCTCGACGTGTTCGCCGCCGTGCATCACGAAGAGCTTGCCGAGTCGCTCGCGAGAGCCGGTGGTCGCGTCGAGAACGATCATCTCGGGATGGGCCGTACCGGAGACGATGCGCAGGACGGACAGCGTTCCCGCATAGCGATCGAGCACCGTCTTGAGCACGACCGCCGCGAACGGGCCGTTCGGGTCGGCCTCGAGCGGATGCTCCGTGCCATCGGACACGTCCCGCCCGGGCCAGGCACCGCGTGCGAGCGGGGAGGGAAGAAGCTCGACGATCGCGCGCAGGAGCGTGTCGATTCCGATTTCGCGTGTCGCGGCTCCGCAGAGCACGGGCAGGATCGCGTGCTCGCGCAGGCCTCGCTGCAGGCCGCGGAGCAGCTCCGGCTGGCCCAGGGTTCCGCTCGCGAGATACGTCTCCAGCAGGTCGTCGTCGCACTCCGCGACCGCTTCGATCAATCGCTGTCGTTCGAGTTCGGCGGCATCGGCGAGTTCGGCGGGCATCGCGATCGCCGTCCCGTTGCGCGAGGCCTGCGCCGTGACGAGATCGATCGTGCCCGTGAGCTCGTGTTCGGCTCCGATCGGCAGCGTGAGCAGCACGGGACGCGCGCCGAGATTGCGCAGCGATTCGATCGTGCCCGCGAGGTCTGCGCGTTCGCGATCGAGGCCGTTCAGAAAGGCGAGACAGGGAATGCCCGCGATCGCCGCCGCTCGCCACATGCGTTCGGTGCCCACCCGCGCACCGTCGACGGCGGATACGACGAGCACGGCTCCGTCGAGCGCGGGGAGCTCGATTTCTCCATCGGCCAGAAAGTTGGGATCGCCGGGCGTGTCGACGAGCGTCAGATGATTTCCCTGCCAGTCGAAGCCGTAGAAGTGGGAGGCGAGGGTGTGATGGCGTTCTTTTTCTTCGGGGTAGGGCGAGAGAACGGAGGTCCCTTTGTCGACGCTTCCGAGCGCCGTGGTGGCGCCTGCGCGGTGCAACAGGGCTTCGCCGACGGAAGTCTTGCCGTCGCCGGCGTGGCCGATCAGCGCGAAGTTTCGAGTGTCGCGGACACCGACGTCCTTCATCTCGTCTCCTTGCGGGTGACCTCCCCGCGTTCCGGGCGATTCTTTTCGAACAGAATGCGCAGCCCCTCCAGCGTGAGAAACGGTTCGACGCGTTCGATGGTTCGGGATTCGCTCGCGACGCGCTGAGCGAGCCCCCCGGTCGCGATCACGCGCGCCTGCTCGCCGAGCTCGTGACGGATGCGCTCGACCATCGAATCCACCATGCCCGCGTAGCCGAAGAGCAAGCCGGACTGCAGCGCACCGGTCGTCGTCTTCCCGATCACGCTCTTCGGCCGCACGAGTTCGACGCGATGAAGCAGGGCCGTGCGCTGAAAGAGCGCATCCATCGCGATCTGGATGCCCGGAAAGATGGCACCGCCCAGGTACTCGCCGTGGGCCGACACGCAGTCGAAGGTGGTCGCCGTGCCGAA
>CAZDHU010000141.1:0-4024 GCA_964505355.1 uncultured Myxococcaceae bacterium
GCGTAACGCCCGCCCTGCCCCCGCGCGCCGGAACTCGGATCCATTCAGAAGCCCGTCGCTCGAGTGTCGATGGCGATCGAGATTCGCGGCTCGCGCCACAGAGGGCGCATGAATGATCCGGGCTAGACTGCGCGCCCCGAAGAGCCGCGAACCGCCCCTGCCAGCCGAGGAGAGTCCGGGATGAAGCCGACCGTCCGACCGCAGCGACCCGAGTTTTCGTCCGGCCCCTGCGCCAAACGACCGGGCTGGACCCTCGACGCGCTGCGGGGTGCCGCGCTCGGTCGATCGCATCGGGCGAAGATCGGCAAGGAGAAGCTCGCGGCCGTGATCGAGCGCAGCCGGGCGGTGCTCGGCATGCCGGCCGACTGGAAACTGGCGGTCGTTCCCGCCTCGGACACCGGGGCAATCGAGATGGCGATGTGGTCGCTGCTCGGACCGCGCCCGGTCGACGTCCTCGCCTTCGAGAGCTTCGGTCAGGAGTGGGTCACCGATGTGACCCGGCAGTTGAAGCTCGACGCGCGAACACTGACCGCGCCCTACGGCGAGTTGCCCGATCTGACGGGCGTCGATTTTTCGCACGATGTCGTCTTCACCTGGAACGGAACCACCTCCGGCGTCCGCGTGCCGAACGGTGACTGGATTTCCGAGCGCCGCGAGGGGCTCGTGCTCTGCGACGCCACCTCGGCGGTTTTCGCGATGCCGATCGCCTGGGACCGGCTCGACGTCGTCACCTGGTCGTGGCAGAAGGTGCTTGGCGGCGAGGCCGCGCACGGCATGCTCGCGCTCTCGCCGCGCGCCGTGGCGCGCCTCGAATCGCACGCGCCTCGCTGGCCGCTGCCCAAGATCTTTCGCATGACGAAAAAGGGAGCGCTCGACGCCGAACTCTTCGCGGGAGCGACCATCAACACGCCGTCGATGCTCTGCGTCGAGGATGCGCTCGATGCACTGGCCTGGGCCGAATCGATCGGTGGCCTGCCCGGTCTCCTGCGCCGGTCGGAGTCGAACCTCGAGGCGATCGCACGCTGGTGCGAACGAACGCCGTGGGTCGATTTTCTCGCGCGCACGCCGCAGACGCGCTCGTGCACCTCGATCTGCCTGCGCATCGTCGAGCCCGGATTCATCGCGAAGGGCGAGGCCGAGCGTGCGGAGTTCGTCAAACGGATGGTCGCGCTGCTCGAAAAGGAGGGCGTCGCGTTCGACATCTCGAGCTATCGCGACGCACCGCCCGGCCTGCGGATCTGGGGCGGCGCCACCGTCGAGCGCGCGGACATCGAAGCGCTCTTGCCCTGGCTCGACTGGGCGTTCGCGCAAACGCTGGCGGGCTGAGAGCCGGTGGAACGATCGCCTCGGTCGCCGGGCTTTCGGCGGCCGAGCGGCGCATCAGGGCAGCGTGGCGAGCAGACGTTCGCCTTCCGCGAGTGACGCATCGAAGTGACGTTCGAGTTCGGGCGCGACACCGCGACACCCGTCGACCACGCGCTTCGACCAGACGAGATACTGCGCACGCCGCTCGCGATCCCAGCCCTCGGGCGGCGCGTGGGCGACGTCGTGCACGTTCGCGATTTTGTCGGCGATCTTCACGATCTTCGCCCGGCGCGAAAGCGCAGGGGCGTGTTCGATCTGGCGGTCCTTTCGGACCTGCTTGTCGAGCGTCTTGTCGTCCGTCACCTCTTCGACGATTTCGCGAACGAGCGCACCGAACTCGCGCTCGAGTTCGCTCGGCGTCGTTTCCGTGTCCTCGATCGTGTCGTGGAGCACGGCGGCCGCGAGCGTCGGAAGATCCGCGTCGGCCACGCATCGGGCGACGAGTTCGGCCACCACGACGGGATGAATGATGTACGGCGACGCGGCGGAATCTTTGCGCCGCTGGTCGCGGTGCTTCTCCGCTGCGAACCGGATCGCCTTCAGCAGAGACTTCGCGGCTTCCATGTCATCCTTCCTTCGACGGGTTCGTCCCGGTGGTGCTCGCCGGCGCCTCCGAACCCGGCGGCTGCGCGGACGAGCCGATGCGACCGGTCGCGGGATCGAAATGCCCCTTGCCGGGAACGAAGTTCGCTTCGATTCGGATCCCGTCGGGATCTTCGAAGAGCACGGAGTAGTAACCCGGCGCAAAGGCGTCCTCGCGTGGCGGATGAACGATCGAGGCGCCGATCTGACGGGCGAGCTCGTGGATCGCATCGACGTCGTCACGACTTCGTGCGCGAAAACACAGATGGTGGAGTCCGACCCGTCGTTGATGGAACGACTCGCCGGCGAGCTGCGGATCGACCGGCGCGATGGCGACCCCCGTCCGGCTGCCGATGCAATAGAAGAACTGCGGCGTGTCGATCAGGGTCTTCATCGCGAGCCCGTGCAGCAGCGTGCGATAGAAGGGAACCGAACGCGTCATGTCCCGAACGCTGAGCTGAATGTGCGCGATGCCGTTGACTTCGATCATTCCCACTCCTTCACGAACTCGTGATCCGGCCCCGGCACGCGCGCTCGATCGCCTCGAGTGCCGGGCGCGCCCGTCGATGCTGCGTCGACTCGAAGACCTCGCGCTCTTCGAACCGGACGTGCGCCATCAGGCGCTCGCGGAACGCCGCGAGATGCTCCGGTGAATCGACGAGTGACACCAGCCGCCGCCGCTCGCCGGCAGTGCTGGCCGAGCACCAGCGCGCGGTGATGATCGTCGGAGAGAACCCGCAGCGCGGCGATCCGCTTCACGTACGCTCGTCTTCCTCGCTGGCGCGCCCGGGCGTTCCGCCGCGCACGCGCCAGAACTCGTCCGTCGAGTTGAGATGCGGAAACGGTTCGTTCGGCACGGCCACGCCGAGTGCCCGACATAGCGGCTCCCAGCCGTCCGCCGGACACCATTCGAGAAGCCGATCTCGTGGCGCGAGCGCGCGGACGCGCTCGACGTGACGCCGATGGGCTGCGAGGCAGGCGTCGCGATTCTCGATCTGCCGGGTGAAGGTCCGATCGAAAAGCGTTTCGACCATGTCGTGCCACGCGGTTCCTCGCCGGCTCTCGATCGAGGGAAAGATCGTCGCGTGCGCGCTCGTCCACCACGCGTCGAGATCGCGCGTCGAAAGAATGATGTGTGATTCGGGAAACGCCGCGCTGATTTCGCGCCAGAATGCGCACGAAGGCCAGTCCACCGTCGCTTCGTAGCCGGCGAAGAGCGCTTTCCAGTCGGGCATTCGCCCGAGCGCGGCGTCGTGCCAGGCGGGGATGTGCTCGGGACGCGCGAAGACCTCGACCATGTGGTAGCAGCGGCCGCCCGTCAGCCGCTCGAGCGCATGTTTCAATGACAGCGTCCCGGTTCGGCCGAGCCCGGCTCCAACGACCTTCAGCGACATCGAACGCACTTCGTCATCGGCACCACTCCTGCGCGCGCGGCCGCCTCGGCGATCGCTCGCACGCGATCAGGGATCGAGCGTGAGCAGTTCGACGTCGAGCCGCGCGTCCGACGAGCGAATCGACGCGACTGAAACCGGCAGCGTGGACCGGCGCGATCCGTGCCAGCGCGTTGATCACTTCGGGGCTCGCGACGAAGCGTCAGCGCTTCGATTCGGGCGGGCGGGAAAGACGCGGAACCCAGCGGCCGACACGATCGCGATACGCGTCGAACTCGTCCGGAAAGAGACGCCGCAGGTGCGGCTCTTCGTAACCAACGATGAAGCCATGAAAGACGACTCCCAGCACTGCCGCGTAGCACACGAGAGAGGCCGACGCGTAGCGGGCGGCCCATCCGAGCACGACCGTCAGCACGGCCACGTACATCGGGTTTCGTACGTACTGATACGGCCCCCGCGCGACGAGCTTCACCGGGGCATCGATCGGCGCCGGCGTCCCCCGTCCGAATCGTGCGAAGTGCCAGACGCACGATGCGTAAAGCGCGCCGCCCGTCGCGAGCAGCGCGGCACCTGCGAGGCGCGCGACGCCCGCCGCCGCGGGCTCGTCTCCGACGATCGCGAGCGGAATCAGCACGGCGACGGTTCCGGGGACGATCGCCATGAACAGGAGGTTCTTGATCAGCAGG
>CAZDHU010000142.1:0-12155 GCA_964505355.1 uncultured Myxococcaceae bacterium
AGCGTCCGGCTTCCCTCGCGAGAGCGTCCGAGGAGCGCAGCGAGAGCGTCCGGCTTCCGCTCCCTCCCCTCCCGCGCGGGCTTCCGCCCCATCGCGTGAGCCCGTAGTCTCTCGGCCGTCGACCCGGCCCGGAGGCCTGGCGTCGGTCCGGAGGATTCGCCGTGAACAATGACCGGCAGCGACGCGAGCCCGCCGCCGCGACGGAATCGGATGCCCGGGCGACGCGCGAGCGCATTCTCGACTCCGCCGAGGGGCTCTTCGCGGAGCGCGGTTTCGACGGCGCGGCAATGCGCGACATCGCGGGGCGCGCGGGCTTGCAGCCGGCGAGTCTCTACAACCACTTCGCCAGCAAGCAGGCGCTCTACGAAGCGGTGCTCGAGCGTGGCATCGCACCGCTACTGGGCGAGATTGCGCGGATCGCGCACGCCGGCCTCCCCACCGACGGCGGTGACGCGATCCTCGCCACGCTGGTCGCGAGCCTCGGTCGCACGCCGCGCCTGCCGCGGTTGATCCAGCACGAGGCGGCGCGTGGCGGCGAGCATCTCGCCCGACTCGCGCGACGCTTCATCCGCCCGCTCTTCGAGCAGGGTCTCGCCGCGCTCAAGCTCAGTCCGGAAGCGCAGCTCTGGGAGGAGGACGAACTCCCGCTGCTGATCGGTGCGTGGATGCATCTGCTCTTCGGGCCCTTCGCGCTGGCACCGCTGCTCGCCGAGGTGCTCGACACCGATCCGCTCTCTTCCGAAAGCCTCGCGCTGCAAACCCGATTCCTGCAGAAGCTGACCCATCTCGTGATGCAGACGCCCGGCGTCGCCTCTCGGGCGCATCGCAACGGCTCGATCGCGCCCCCGAACGCCCGGCCCGATCAGCGATAGAGCACCGCGTCGGCGGTCGACTTCGGCATCCGCACGCGCGGGAACGCGCCGAGTCCGAGTTCGGGGAACGAACCCTGAATCACGAGATCGACCGGAAGGATCGACTCGCGGCCACGCACCAGTCCGAATCTCTCGCGCTGACCGAGGAACGCGTGGTCCGACTCCGCCGTCGCGCGGAGATCGGGCCGGTCGGTGACGCCGAGGCGCGCCTGTTCGAAGAAGCGATCGCGGTCCGCATCGGGCGCAAGCGAATCATCGGGGTCGACCAGCGCGCGTCGCCGCGTGGTTTCTTCGAGTAGCGAAACGATTCGCGCCAGACGCTCCTCGGACACTCGCTCACGCCGCGTCGCCGGCGGGTCGTCTTCGTCTCCGCTCACGTCGACGAACGAAAACTCGAGCACGCGACCGCCGGCCAGTACGACGCCGTCGGGATGAAGCTCGCCGTTGCGCAAGTCGCCGTCGATCATTTCCGCGCGGAGCCCGAGCCCGTCGACGCCGGCGATGGTTCGATTCTCCTGCAGGAATTGTTTCGACAGGCGCACGCGCTGGGGCGTCGCCGTGCGCATTTGCTCGCGCACCTGCTCGCCCGCTTCGCGGCCGGCCTCGGTCGACGGATGGTCGGCGGCCACGCGCCGCAGGTAGGCCATCCGCGCATCGCGCCGCGTTTCGCGCTTCGCTCCTTCGAGGAGCTGCCGCGCGGCGTCCTCGCGAAGTGCGGCCACGTCGACGCCGGCGACCTCGGCGCCGGCGACGAGCGCGAGTGCTCCCGCCGGATTGCCGCGGGCACGCTCGAACGCGATCAACCAGTCCCTCACCTCGCCGGCCCGTTCGCCGTGCGGAAACCGCGCGAGATAGCGGCGCGCATGGGCAGCGGCCGAGGTTCCCTTCGAGCGATCGTTCAGCCACGGATACTGGATCAGTCGATTTGGCAGCCCGAGCACGACGTCGAGCGTCGTCGGAACTTCGATCATCCACTCGACCGGACGCGGCAGGTCGCGTTCCCGGGCACCGCCCGCGAGCGGCCCGAGGAACAACCAGCCGAGCGAACGACGACGGTCGTTCGAGCGCGCGGCATCGAACGCTTCGAACGGATTCGAGGCCGCACTCGCCAGCAATGTTCGTGCATGACGCGCGAGCGGCGACGCATCGCCCCGCCCGGCGATCTCATCGAGCGTTTGCCAGGAATCCCGCTCGCGACCTTCGTGCAGCGCGAGCGATGCCTCGGCGAAGCGAGCCGCGTCGTGCAGCGCGATCTCGTTCGGCCGGTCGTCGTCCGCGGTCGCCACCGCCAGCGCGTGCGCCGCGTCGGCGACCGCGCCGGGCCGCCCGGAGAGAAGCGCCACCGACAGCGCGCGTGCCTCGGGGCGTCCCGGGTCGGCGAGTTCCGTGGTGGCTGCGAGCGTACGCGCGCGCGCGCGCTTCACGCGCAAGAGCCGCCCGGCGGACTCGTCGCGCAGCGCAGTCGCCGTCCGATCCTCGGGCACGAACGAGAGTGCGCGGCTCGACGAGAGCAGCGCGGCTCCGGATCGACCGTTGCGCAGATGCGTCCGCGCGTCGCGCAGCTTTCGGTCTCGCTGCGTTCGATTCCACGCCGCCTGCGCCTCGTCGATCCGCGCCTCGATCTGCGCACGCTCGGGAGCGCCCGGTTCTTCGCTCGCGAAGCGCTTCCACTGCGCCAGCGCCTGGCGTTCGGGAACGCTGAGTTCGTCGTCGAGGTGCCCCTGCACGGCGAGCCCCAGCAGCGCGCGCAGCAAACCGGTCGCCGCGAAGATCGGCGAGGTCACCGATCTCCCGGCGGGCTCGGCCAGCGCGTTGAACTTGCTGCCGAGCGACACGAGCCAGGCGTCGTGCGTACGCTCTTCGGCGAGAACGAGCGGATCGTCGGCCACGTCCTGCTCGAGCCGGGCGCGCGTCGCACGGTCGACGTCGCTCGTCGCGAGCAGATCGCGCGCAGCCGTGCGCTGTTTCGCCGGCCCCCGCAGCGTCGCGATGCCGGCGTCGCGGGCGAGCGCAGCGAGCGCCGTCGTGCGCTCGTCACGCGCCGCGCGCTCCGCGTCGACGGCTCCGATTCGGCTGGCGGCGCGCTCGGCGCCGTCGCGATCCGCGCGCAGCGACGCCGAGGCCGCATCGTGAAGCGCTCGATCGACGCCGTCCGGAACGTACGGGGCGCGCCGGGCCAGAGGTTCGATCGCGGAGACCGCCGGAACGCCTCCGCCGCCAGCACAGCCGGCAATCGACACGGCGATCGCCGCGGACGCGAGCACGAGCGAACCGCGGCTCCACCGCGTGACGCCGCTGCGAAGCGCGCGCGCCGGCTCAGGGCGTGAATCGGTCACCATCGACTCCCAGCGTGAACGCAAGCAAAGCTTCGAGACGCTGCGACGCCTCGAGCCGCTCGGGCGTCCCATCCTGTCGCCCCACCGCCTCGTAGAGTCGGGAAGCCGAATCGACGAGATCTTGAAACGTCGCGGGATCGAAGAGCAGACTCTCGGGCGGGTGACGCGTGACGTATTCGCGAGCGAGCTCGCCATGAAGATCCGCGAGCCGAATGAGATGTCGACTCGCGCGATGACTTTCGCGATGGCGTTCGACGACGCGCTGCAGCTCGGCCAGCGCGCGAATGTCTCCGTCGGGCGCGAGGCGCCGACTGGCCACGAAGTACTGTGCGCGCGCCACGTCGGCCCGTTCGATTTCTTCACGCGCGATCGAGTCGTAGTGCGTCCCGTGCAGATCGGCTCGAATCGCTTCGAGCAGGGCCACCCGTCGCTCCGACGCGGCCACGATCCCCGCGGCGTCGGCTGGCGCGCTCGGCGCCGAAAGCGCGGGCGGACGTGACGAAACCGCGGCCGGGGCGCCGCTGCCGGACGCGTGTCCGGATGCCCCGGGCGCCGAACCCGCCGATTCGCCGGCCGATGCTTCGGCAGCCACGTCCGCGTCCGCATCGAAGCCGGTGTGTGCGGCCTCGGCCAGCGCGTCGCAAATCGCCGCACTGCGCAGCGCATCCACGCGCAGTTCCCCGTCGCGTTCGGCGGCGCGACGATAACTCGCCGCCGCCAGCTCGAAGGCACGCAGCCGTTCGAAGGCCCGCCCCTTCGCGAACGCGATCACGTCGTCGAGATGCCCGGCGCGCAGCGCGGTTTCGTGGGCCGCTTCGATGCTCTCGAGGCGCATCAGCGCGCTGCGATAGACGTTGCGGCCGGTGAAGTCGCGCGCGGCCTCGAAGCGATAGCCGTCGTCGGGCACGTGCCGTTGCAGCACGGCCACCACTTCGACCACGCTCGCCGCGGGCGCGTACTGCGGTTCGATTTCCGGCGCGCTGGCGCAGGCCGCGAGCAGCCCGCCCGCCGCGCCGATCGCGCATCGGCGCAGGTGATCCCGCACGCTCACCGCTTCGCGCGCCGGCGCCGCGCGAGCACGGCATTCAGCATCTTTTCGGTGGCGATCACCGCAGCGGCCATTTGATCCGAGTCGACGCCGCGGGTCGAAAAGGTGCCTTCGTGGGCCGCCGCGTCCTTCCACGAGATCAGTGTTTCGACCAGCGCTTCCGTGCGACCGCCGGGCGGGATGCGTACGCGGAAATCGTCGAGTTCGGGCAGCGTGAGATCGAACTCGCACAGCGCGCGCGAGAGTGCCTTCATGAAGGCGTCGTATCCGCCATCACCGGACGCCTCGGCTTTCGCCGTTCGACCGCCGAACGACACCGTCACTTCCGCCGCCGGCAACTGCGCCGAACCCACCGTCACGCGATAGCCCGCGATGCGAAGCAGCGATTGCTGTGGCGCCTGCAGCACGTCGGCGATGATCAGCGGGAGATCTTCGGGCACGACGGTGTGCTTCTTGTCGCCCAGCTCGATGATCCGCCGCAGCACGAGATCCCGGTCCGCGTCCGGTAGCTCGATGCCGAGTGCGCGCAAATTTTGATCGAGCGACGCCTTGCCCGACAGCTTGCCGAGCGCGTAGCGACGTTCGCGATCGAACCGCGCCGGCGCGAGCGCACTGGCGTACAGATCTCCCTTCACGTCGCCGTCGGCGTGAATCCCCGCCGTCTGAGTGAAGACGTCGCGGCCGACGATCGGTGCGTTGGCCGCGACTTCTTTGCCGCTGAACGTTTCGACCACGCGCGAGACGGCGACGAGGCGGGATTCGTCGACGCGGGTGCGATACGGAGTCAGGTCGTGCAGGACCGCGACGACTTCGGCGAGACGGGTGTTTCCGGCGCGCTCTCCCATGCCGTTCACGCTGGTGTGAACGCCGCGCGCACCCGCGCGCACGGCGGACAGACAGTTCGCCGTGGCGAGGCCGTAGTCGTTGTGTCCGTGATATTCGAAGCAGAGATCGGGCCAGCTTCCGGTCATCAGTCCGACGTATCGTGTGACGGTTTCGGGCGAGAGAATCCCGAGCGTGTCGGGCAGATAAATGCGCGAGACGCCGAGCTCGCGCAGCAGCGCGGTCATCGCGAACACGTAATCGAACGACTCGCGAACACCGTTCGACCAGTCTTCGAGATAGACGTTGACGGCCAGCTTCTTGCGCTGCGCCTCCCGCACGGTGTCTCGCACCCGCTCGCGATGCGCCTCGGGCTCGAGCCCGAGTTGCCCGCGGCAGTGCCGCGCCGACCCCTTCACCAGCAGGTTCATCACCTGCCCGCCAGCGGCGACGATCCAGTCGACCGAGGTGCGTCCGTCGCAGTAGCCGAGGATTTCGACGCGCTCGAGGACGCGCGCCCGGCGCGCCCACGCCGTCACCTCGCCCGCGGACTCGCGTTCGCCTTCCGAGACGCGGGTCGAAGCGATTTCGATCCGATCGACACCGACATCGGTCAGGAAGATGCGCGCGAGTTCTCGCTTCTCGGCGGGCGAATAGGCGACGTCCGGCGTTTGCTCGCCGTCGCGAAGCGTCGTGTCCATCACCGCGACGAGTACGTCGGGGGGCGGAGCGGGCCGCTTCGGAGCTTTCGCGCGCGGGGGATTCATGGGCTCCTCGGGGTTCGGTCGACTTTGCCGCAGAACGACGGTGCGGGGTAGGCTGCGCGTCGTGCCGCCCGACGTTTCGAAGTGGCAGGTCGCTCCGCCCGAGGCCGGTGCGCGTCTCGATCGCTGGCTCGCCGACCGCCTCGGCGTTTCGCGGGCCGCCGTGCGACGTCTGCTCGACGGCGAGCGCGTGTGCATCGACGACCGCGCGACCCGCAACAAGGCGCAGTTGCTCGCCGCCGGGCAGTGGATCGCGGTGCGAGATTTCGTCCGCCCGGGCGACGCCGCACCGCACCCCGACCCCGGCGCGCTGGTCGCGATTCTCGCGAGCGGCGCGGGCTGGCAGGTGGTCGACAAACCCGCCGGCATGCCGGTGCACCCGCTGCGCGAAGACGAGCGCGGCACCGTTCTCAACGCGCTCGTCGAACGATTTCCCGGGATCGTCGGCGTCGGCGAGGGAGGGCTGCGCTCGGGCGTCGTTCACCGACTCGACGTCGATACGTCGGGCGCCCTGCTGATGGCGACCGACGAGACGACCTTCCGCCGCCTTCGCGCGGCGTTTCGCGCGCACCGCGTTCGCAAGGTCTATCGCGCACTGGTGCACGGGGGACCGGCGGACGCCGGAGCACTCGATCTCGCGCTTCGGGTGACCCGGCATCGACCCGCACGCGTGCGTGTGGTCGGCCCGGGCAGCGCGACCGAAGCCGGCGCGCGGCGTGCGCGACTCTCGTTTCGCACCCTCGAACGTTTCGACGACGCCGCACTGCTGGAGATCGAGCTCGAGACGGGATTTCTGCACCAGGTGCGCGCGTCGTTCGCTCACCTCGGTCATCCGCTGCTCGGCGACGTGGGATATGGAGCGGCGTTGATGACACCGTCCGGTGTCGCTGCTCCCCGACAGATGCTGCACGCTGCGCGGATCGTCGTCGACGACGTCGATGCGAGCAGTCCGGATGCTCCGGACTTCGCCACGCTGCTCGCACGACTGCGAGCCATTTCGAGGAGGGCCCCGTGAAGCGCTCGCCGATTCTCGAACGCTATCTCGCCCGTACGCCGGGTTCGGCCGCGACCGGGACGCGCGCCGAAGCCGTGCTGCCGGGGGGCGACACCCGGGCCGCCGGTTTTCATCTGCCCTATCCGCTCACGCTCGCCCGTGGCGAGGGCGCGCGCGTCTTCGACGTCGACGGCAACGAATACATCGATCTCGCGTTCAACTACACGAGCCTCGTCCACGGTCACGCGTTTCCGCCGATCGTCGAGGCGGCCGAACGAACCCTTCGCGATGGGACGGCATGGCCGGCGCGCTGCCTGCAACAGATCGAGCTCGCCGAGACGCTGACGCAGCGGGTGGCGTCGGTCGATCAGGTGCGCTTCACGAACTCCGGCACCGAGGCGGCGATGCTCGCGCTGCACGCCGCACGACGTCTGACCGGACGACAGAAGATGCTGATGGCCCGCTTCGGCTATCACGGTTCGCACGAAGCGTTCGAAGCAGGCGCGTTCGACGGCTTCTTCGGACACTGCGACGACACGCGGATTGCCGAATACGGAAACGCAGCGTCGTTCGAGGCCGTGCTCGCCGAGCACGGCACCGAGATCGCGGCCGTCTTTCTCGAACCCGTGATGGGTGCCGGCGGCATCGTGACCGCTCCACGCGAGTTTTTTCATCGCGTGCGAGAGGCCGCCCGGCGGGCCGGTGCGCTCTTCGTGCTCGACGAAGTGATCGCGTTCCGGATGGCCACCGGCGGCATGCAGTCGCTTCTCGACCTCGCGCCGGACTTCACGCTCTTCGGAAAGCTGATCGGCGGCGGGTTCCCGGTCGGTGCGGTCGGCGGCGCTCGCGCCTGCATGGAAGTGATGGATCCGCGCGCGATGCGCATGTTTCACTCCGGCACCTTCAACGGGAATCCCGTCAGCATGGCCGCCGGCATCGTGTCGGTGCGCGCGCTGACGGCAGAGCGCATCGAAGCGATGCACCGGCGCGCGGAATCGCTCGAGCACGCGCTCGCGGCCCGCGCGGCGGAGCTCGGACTGCCCTTCTCGGTGCGCCGCGTGGGCTCGCTGCTCAACCTCTACTTCTCGCCGACGCTCCCCGAAGCCAACCTGCGCCGCGACGATGCGGAACGCATGTCGCTCTTCCATCTCGCCGGCATGAACCGCGGCCTGTATTTCGCCTCGCGCGGCATGCTGGTTCTGGCGACCGTCGTCGACGACGCCATTCTGGCGGAGGTGATCGACCGTGCCCGCGCCGCACTCGAAGACGTGGCGTCAGAGGCGAGCTGATCCCACCTGGGGGCAGTGCCCGCAAACCGACCGGCGGTGTGAAGCATTTCACAGCGCGGCACGGTGGCATTTGAGAACATCGGTTCCGTTCGCCCACGATTCCGTTCTCACGGGCGAAGGAGAACTCGATGCGCTCATTTCTCCGATTCGCTGGTCTCGTGCTCGGCTTTTCGCTGTTCGCTGGACCCGCTCGCGCGGATCTCGCAGCGACCGGCTGGTGGCGAACCGAATCCGACGCGACCGGCTTCTGTCTGCTGGGCACTTACGCCGCAGAGACTCACGACGTCTTCGGAACACCCGTCGACTTCGGCACCGACGTCGCGCAGTTCTTCTGCACCGGTGCCACGGTCGACTTCGTGTCGTCGGGACATTGCGAAGCACGACCGAATCCCGGCGCACTCCAGTTCGACTTCTCCGTACCGTTCGTTCCGGGTGACGCCGGGGTGTACGTCCCGTTCGTCGGCTCGACGTCGAACGTGACGGGTACGGCGGTCGACTCGCTCGGAGTCTCGTCGTTCGTGCTGGACGGTGAGCAGGCGAGGCTTCCGGGCGGGCTTCCTGGCACCACGATCCCGGGATGTTCGCTGGTCGGCCCGGTCGGCGTTGCGATCGGATCGGGCGCCGTGAACGCCTTTCGCAGCGTGACGACGCCCTCGGGCACGAACGTCGTGGTCAGCGCGACTCCGAATCATTTGAACACGTCGACCGGTGAGATCGACACACCGAGCGTCGGCATCGAGTTCGCGAACGTGAGCACACCCGGCGACACGCTGGTGAAAGCGACGTCGAGCAGTGCAGACGTGATCCCGTTCAACTTCTCGGTCGACGACGGCGGGTTCGATCCCGTCTTTCTCGACATCTCGACCACCGCGAGCTTCAGCGGCTCGATCACGATCTGTCAGACCTATGCGGACGAAGACGACGACGGCATCGTCGACACGACGGGCGTGCCGGAAACGGCGCTTCGCTTCCTGCACGGCGAAGGGGGCACGTTCGTCGACCGGACCTCGAGCCACGATCTCGCGGCCAATCGGCTCTGCGCGACCGTGTCGAGCCTTTCCCCCTTCGTGATCGCCGTGGAGACGACGGGCAGCGCGACACACGACAGCGTCGTCTGGTCGGTCAGGCCGGTGAAAGCGATGCTGGGAGACGGCAGCGCGAGCACGGTGAAAAAGGTGGCGATCAAGGTGCAGAACGCGGATCTCGGCGATTCGACCGCGCGTCCCATCCGGCTTCGGGTCGATCACGGAAGCTGCCCGCCGGGGGTCCTGGTCGATGAGGCGAGCCAGCCGATCCAGCCCGATTTCGATTCGAAGACGTCCGGTGCACAGGACACGATCTCTCTCGCCGGGGGCAAGTCGAAGTCAGCGGCGCTCGCTCTGCAGATTCGTGCGAGCGATTTCGCGACGCCGAGCGCCGCGTCGCCCACGCGCTGCGCGATCCGCTTCGCGACGCACAGTGGGGACGCGAGCGTGATCGACCCGCGCCCGCAGAACGACGAGACCCGGCTCGAGCTCGAGGTGATCGACC
This sequence comes from uncultured Myxococcaceae bacterium, assembly GCA_964505355.1. Lineage (GTDB taxonomy): Bacteria > Myxococcota_A > UBA9160 > UBA9160 > UBA9160 > CAZDHU01. Next base: position 9,656 of record CAZDHU010000142.1, read on the forward strand.
GCAACGATTACTGAGAGCGTGCGACCCCGGGCGGCGCGGAACACGACGCATCCGCGCCGCCCGGGGTGGACGCAGCCGGTCACGGCTCGCGGATCTTCATGAAGCGGAGCAGGATCTCGTCGCGTATCCGCATCGGAAGAATTCGATTGATGAAGAGAAAGAAGGAGCTGCGAAATTCGAGCTGGTTTCGCACGCGGGGGCGCTCCGCGGTGACGACGGCCGCGATCGTCGCCGCCGCCTGCACGGGCGTCGGTGCGGTTCGGATCAGTTCTTCGTCGCGCTCGATGAAGCGTCGAACGCGCTCGCGGTAGGGCGAGCCTTCGGCCGGCAGCACGTGAATCTTGGCCGCGAACTCCGTCGAGACCTGCGCGGGCTCGATCAGCGCGACGCGAATGCCGAACGGCTCCACCTCGTAGCGCAGCGACAGCACCATGCCTTCGACCGCGAACTTGCTCGCGGTGTAGATCGACTCGAACGGAAAGGGAATCTGCCCGACCAGCGACGACATGGCGATCAGCTTTCCGGCCCGGCGCTGCCGCATCGACGGCAAGAAGGCCTGGAAAACCACCGCGGTCCCGATCACGTTGATCTCGAGATTCTTCGCGGCGCGCGCGAGGTCGACCTCCTCGAAGGGACCGAAAAATCCCGTACCCACGTTCGAGAGCACGGTGTCGACGTGGCCCCAGCGCGCGAGCACGGCATCACGAAACGCACGAACGCCTTCGCGATCGGTGCAGTCGAGTGCGCGAAGCAAATGATCGCCGCCGCCGAGTTCTCGCTCCAGCGTGGCGAGCCCCGCCGCATCGAGGTCGTATCCCGCGATCCGCATGCCGCGAGCGGCGAGCTGCTTCGCCACCTCGCGCCCCATGCCCTGCGCGAGTCCGGTGATCACCACGACGTCGTTCATCGTTTCTCCTCGCTGCGAACGGCTACCCCGAGTGCGCGCATCGACTCTGCGAACGACGGGTACCGCAGCCGGAATCCCGTGTCCCTCAGCTTCGTGCCGTCGACCACGTAGTCGTCGCGAAGAAATCGCACGGCGTCGAACTCGAGGTCCGGGATCTTGCCGGTCCACTTCCACGCCATGTGCTGTCCGAGCGCGAGTGCCGAGAGAACGACGAGCGGCACGTGTCGCCTCGGCGCGCGCGTGCCGAACGCTTCCGCTGCGAGCGTCAGGGCTTCGGCGAGGCGCGGATTCGAATCATCGACCACGTTGTAGGTTTCTCCGACGGCGCAATCGAGCTGCGACAGCGTCTCGGCCGCCGCCGCGACGTCTTCGACCCGAACGTTCGCGAGACGCTGCTCGCCAGAACCGGGAATCGCGGTGATCGACGTCGGTCGCGAGAAGACCTTGCCGGCGCCTTCGTTGCAGCCGGGTCCGTAGACCGTACACGGACGAAGCACGGTCGCGCGCAACCCGCCGGCCATCGCACGGCGGACGACCGCTTCGCCGTCGCGTTTGCTCCGCCCGTAATCGTCCTGCGGTCGAGCCTCCATCGGCTCGACGAACGGCGTGCCCCGGTAGGCTCCGTACACGCTCGTCGAGCTCATGTGGACGAAGCGCTTCACGTTCGCCGCGAGCGCGAGTCGCGTGATTCGGTCGACGCCTTCGACGTTGATCGGGCGCAGCCGCGCGTAGGGAACGGTCAGATTGCAGACGGCACCGACGTGAAAGACGCGTTCGACTCGCCCTTCGAAGAGCGGCGGAAGGCTTTCGGGGAGCGTCAGATCGGCCTCGATGAACTCGAGGGCGAGGCCGGCGAGAACGGAGCGATCGACGCCGGCGCGGTCGGTCGCACGCACGCTCGCGCCGCTCTCGACGAGGCGGCGAACGAGATGACGTCCGACGAATCCGGTCGCGCCGGTGACGAGCGTGATCGTACGCTCGGATCCGTTCGCGAGCTCCGTCATTTCGCCGGCTTCCCGAAGCGTTCCATCAACCGGGCCGCGTTGTCGTACAGAATCTTGCGCCGCAGCGCGGGCCGATCTTCGGTCGCGATCAGCACCTTCGCGAGCGGCAACACGGGATGGTAGAACGGCCAGTCGGACCCAAAGAGAATCCGGTTCTCATCGCCTTCGCGAATCAGATCGTCGAGCGCGGGAAGGCCGAGGCTCGAGATGTCGAGATGGGCGTTCGGGTATTTCCGGTGCAGCGCGAGTGCCGCTCGGTGTTGTAGCGCGCCGGCGTGCCCGAGGATGAACGTCGTCCCGGGATTTTCCGCGATCGGTCGCTCGTAATACGCGACCTGCGCGCGGGCCTGACTCGATTTGGGCTCGATGCCGGCCGGCCCGCAATGCCAGAAGACGGGAAACCCGGCCTCGCCGCACCACGCGTACAAACGCATCGCCTCCGGCGCATCGGGTCGGATCCACATGTTCGGCGGGTGCACCTTGAGACCGTTCGCGCCGGCGTGCAGTTGTTCTTCGACGAGCCACTTTGCGTTCGTTCGGCGCGGATGAACGCTGCCGAGACCGGTGAAGCGATCGTGTCGGCGCGCGG
>CAZDHU010000143.1:0-4318 GCA_964505355.1 uncultured Myxococcaceae bacterium
ACGCTGCCCGTTGCCGAGCGCTGCGACGTCGGAGGCAGCACGGGCTGCTCGACCGGAGACGCCGTGCGCGTGATCCGCGCGCTGCTCACGCCGCCAAGGGCCGGGCTGCAGGCGGTCTGCGCACCGGCACTGCCCGTGCCCTGATCCCGCCCGGCCGCCGGCCCGCAGCCCGGCTTCAGCGGACCGTCGCCCGCGGCTATCGTGCGCGGCATGGCGAGAATCAACGAGCACTACACGAAGCTGAGCGCCGGCTACCTCTTTCCCGAAATCGGCCGCCGCGTGCGCGCGTTTTCGCAGGCGCATCCCGCGGCGAAGCTGATCCGACTCGGCATCGGCGACGTCACACTGCCCCTGGTACCGGCCGTGGTCGACGCGTTTCGCGCCGCGGTCGACGAAATGGGCACGCTCGCGGGATTTCGCGGCTACGGGCCCGAGCAGGGCTACGAGTTTCTGCTCGATGCGATCCGCGAACACGACTTCGCCTCGCGTGGCGTCGAGATCGAGCGCGACGAGATCTTCGTCTCCGACGGCAGCAAGTGCGACAGCGGCAATCTGCAGGAGATCTTCGGCAGCGAATGCCGAATCGCGGTCAGCGATCCCGTCTATCCCGTCTACGTCGACACCAGCGTGATGGCCGGCCGCACGGGCGCGGCCGGAGACGACGGCCGCTACGCGGGCATCGTCTACCTCGCCGCCACCGAGGCGAACGGCTTCGTGCCGGATCCGCCGCGCGAGCCCGCGGACATCGCGTTTCTCTGCACGCCGAACAATCCCACCGGGGCCGTCGCGACCCGCGAGCAGCTCGGACGCTGGGTCGAATGGGCGCGGGTGAACGACGCCGTGATCGTCTTCGATGCGGCCTACGAGGCCTACATCACGGATCCCGCGCTCCCGCGCTCGATCTACGAAATCGAAGGGGCGAGTTCCTGCGCGATCGAGCTGCGCAGCTTCTCGAAGCGCGCGGGCTTCACGGGAGTCCGCTGCGCGTATGCGGTGGTGCCGAAGGCGCTCACCGGGTCGACCGCCTCGGGCGAGCGCGTCCCGCTCAACGCGCTCTGGCTTCGCCGGCAGACGACGAAGTTCAACGGCGTTTCCTATCCCGTGCAGCGCGCCGCCGCGGCGGCCTATGCGGAAAAGGGTCGCGCCCAGACGGCCGAGCAGATCGCGTACTACATGGAGAACGCGCGGCGCCTGCGCGAAGCGCTCGGCGGCGCCGGCTTCACGCTCTTCGGCGGCGTGCACGCGCCGTACATCTGGATGCGAACGCCCGAGGGTCTCGGTTCCTGGGCCTTCTTCGATCGACTGCTCGCCGAGGCGCACGTCGTCGGCACGCCCGGCGCCGGCTTCGGTCCGAGCGGCGAAGGCTACCTGCGTCTTTCCGCGTTCAACTCGCGCGAGAACGTGGAACAAGCGATCGAGCGCATCGTTCGGACCTTCCGCGCGCGCTGATCCCCGCCGTCATCGAGCCGGAGCGGCGGCCCGCTCCCGCCCGGCGCGACGCACCGGCGATTCAGTGGATCTCGTCGGCGTCGTCGGGCGCGACGAGCTGGCGCACGACGACCTCCTTCAACACCGGCGAATCGATCACGACGCCCTGCTTCGAGGCGCCGAGCGCCTCGAAGCGCCGCGCACTCACCAGCACGCGCGATTCGAGAGATCCCATCGCGGCGTTGTAACTCTCGACCGCGCGCCCGAGCGAGCTGCCGACGACACCGAAATGCGACACGAGCTTCGCGATCCGCTCGTGCAGCTCGCGACCGAGTTCGCTCACGGCCTGTGCGTTCTCGGCCACGCGCTCTTCGCGCCAGCCGTAGTGCGCCGCACGCAGCAGCGCGATCAGCGTGGTGGGGCTGGCCGGAATCACGTGTTTCGAAACACCGAACTCGATCAGCGTCGCGTCGCATTGCAGCGCGGCCGAAAAGAACGCTTCGCCGGGCAGAAACATGACGACGAACCGCGGCGCACCGGGCAACCGTTCGAAGTACGACTTCGCGGACAGGCGCGTCATGTGATCACGCACCTGTCGCGCGTGGTCGCGCAGCGCTTCCGCACGTGCCGCGTCGTCGGGCGCTTCGAGCGCGCGCAGGTACGCCTCGAGCGGCGCCTTCGCGTCGACCACGATCGATTGTCCACCCGGCAACTGCACGATCAGGTCCGGCCGCAGGCGGCCGTCTTCGCTGCCGAGCGACGCCTGTTCGACGAAGTCCACGCGATCGATCATGTCGGCCATCTCGACCACGCGACGCAACTGAATCTCGCCCCAGCGGCCGCGCGCTTCGGGGCGTCGCAGGGCGTCGACGAGGCGGCGCGTCTCGGATTCGAGCTTGCGATGCGAGAGCGCGACGGTCTCGAGCTGATGGCTGATCGATCCGTAGTGTTCGTTGCGCTCTTTTTCGATCTGAACGAGGCGCGCGTCGACGCGCCCCAGCGACTCCTGCAGCGGCAGCACCAGTTGATCGATCGCCTGCCGGCGAAGATCGAGATCCCCGGTGGCGCCGCGCTGAAACTCGGCGAAGGAGAGCTTCGCGAGCGCGAGAAACTGCTCGCCGCTCTGCTGCAGCGATTCGAGCGACGCCTTCGAAAACGCGTCGCGCAGGCGCGCCTCGGCCTGATCGAGCAAGGCGACTTTCTCGGCGGCCGCACGCTGCGCGTCGGCGAGCTGCTGGGCGAGCGTCGCCCGATCGCGCTCCAGCCCCGTGATCGAAACGCCGCGCTGCGCCGCCTCGTCGCGCCAGCGTTCGATCTCGGCGTCGCGATCGCCGATCGCGCGCGCCCGCTCGTCCGCGAGCGCGAGCGCCGCTGCGGTGCCCGACTCGGCCTGCGCGCGCGCGACCGCCAGCCGGGCGCGCGCGATCGAGCGAACGATCCCCGCGGCGAGCAGCGCACCCGCGACTCCGCCGGCCACTGTCCCTGCGAACAGCGACACGGGATCGAATGCCGCGAACCAGGCCTCGAGAAGCGCCATGCCGAACCTCCGGGCGCAGCCACGCTGCGCGAGCCGCATTCTACACGCGGCCCGCACGCGGCGACGCGAATCACCGGCGGCTGCGTCCGGAGTTGACGGCGGACCGCATCGGACGGGATGATGCGGCCATGACGACGTCTCCCGTGCTCACGGTCCGCTCGGCTGCCGAGGCCCGCCGCCTGGTCGAAGAGCGAAAACTCACACACGTCCGCGTCGGGGTCTTCGATCTCGACGGCATTCTGCGTGGCAAGTTTCTCTCGCGCGAGAAGTTCTTCTCCGCGCTCGAAAACGGCTTCGGCTTCTGCGACGTGGTGCTGGGCTGGGACTCGGGCGATCAGTTGCAGGACAATCTTCGATACACCGGCTGGCACACCGGATACCCCGACGCGCCCGTGCGCGTGCTGCCCGAGACGGCGCGCAACGTGCACGACGAGCCGGACATGCTGCTCTTCCTCGCCGAGTTCGCGCCGCCGGCCGACGCGCTCTGTCCGCGGGGCGTGTTGCGACGCGTGATCGATCGCGCCCGGGCGCGCGGCTTCGAGGTCTCCGCCGCGTTCGAATACGAGTTCTTTCTCTTCGACGAAACGCCCGCGAGCGTGCGCGCGAAGGGCTATCGCGATCTCGTGCCGATCACGCCCGGCTACTTCGGCTATTCGACGCTGCGCAGCGCGGTGCACGCGGAGTTTCATCGCACGCTGCTCGACGCCTGCCAGACGATGGACATGGCGATCGAAGGCCTGCACACCGAGACCGGCCCCGGCGTGCTCGAAGCCGCGATCACCGTCGACGGCGCGCTGGCCGCCGCCGACAAGGCGGCTCTCTTCAAGACCTGGACCAAGGTGCTCGCGCAACGACGAGGCTGGATGGCGACCTTCATGGCCAAGTGGTCGAAGGACTGGCCGGGACAAAGCGGACACATCCACGTCTCGTTGCGCGATGCGAAGGGTGGGTCGGCCTTTCACGCGCCCGGAGCGCCGCACGGCATGAGTCCGGAGATGCGAAACTTCGTCGCCGGACAGCAGGCGCTGATGCCCGAGCTGCTCGCCATGGTCGCGCCCACGATCAACGCGTATCGCCGGTTGATCCCCGGCTTCTGGGCTCCCACGCACGCCACGTGGGGGATCGAGAACCGCACCTGCGCGCTGCGCGTGATTCCCGGTTCCGCGAAGTCGCAGCGCGTCGAGTACCGCGTGGCCGCGGCCGACGGCAATCCGTATCTCGCGCTCGCCGCCGCGCTCGGCTCGGGCCTCTTCGGCATCGAGCACGGACTCGAACCCGGTGCACCGGTGCACGGCAGCGCGTACGAGGCCGGCGCTCACGACGCGGCTCCGCTTCCCGCGACGTTGTGGGAGG
>CAZDHU010000144.1:0-2340 GCA_964505355.1 uncultured Myxococcaceae bacterium
TTGACTTCGTGGGCGATTCCCGCGGTCAGCACGCCGAGTGCCTGCAGCTTGTGCGTCTGCAAGACCTGTCGTTCCGCACGTCGGGTTCCCGTGCGGTCCTTCAGCACCGCGAAGCTGCCCATCACGCCCACCGCATCGCGCACGTCGCGAACCTCGATCTCGAAGTCGCGGGACGAATCCGATCGCACGTCCGCGAGCACCTCGGCGAGCGTCCGTCCCAGCGTTCCGCGCACGCCGAGCAGACGGCGTGCTTCGGGATTCGCGTCGAGCACCCGACCGCGCAGGTCGGCCACCACGATCGCGCTCGGCAAGTGCTCGATCACGTCTCGTCTCGCGACCGGAAGAAATCCGTTCACGCCGATGTCGAAGAACGCGAACTGGATCAGGCCGAGCCCGAGGCCGACACCGACCGGTGTCGGATCGTGTCCGCCCCAGCCGAAGGCGAGACTGACACCGTGCACGGTGAGCGGCATCAGCGAACCGAACGAGACCGCGAACACGCGAACGGGTTGCGCGCGACCGAGTCGGCGGGTCGCGGAATGAAACGCCGCGGTGCCGCAAATCGTCACGAACCACACCAGCGGCATGCACGCCCAGAAGAGGGGGCCGTGAACGGGCTCGCGCGAGGTCCAGTTCGCGAACCACTCGAGTCGTTCGCCCCAGAACAGACAGGAGTACGAGAAGACCAGCGGGATCGCGAGCACGACGAGCGTGCGACGGCGCGGCATCCATGCCGGACGCCCGGCGATCGTCGCACCCGCCCAGTTCCACGCGAAGGGCAACGCGAACGCGCCGGCGAAGACGACGCGGCGCGCGACGATGATCTGCTCGGGCGTATTCACGGTTTGCAGCGCGACTTCGCCGGCCGACCAGATCGCCGCCGCGAGCGCGGGCAACATCATCGGCAGACCGCGCCACCACGGCGACGCGGACACCGCGGCCGTGAGCAGCACCCAGCCACAAATCGAGATCGTCGCGAGCAGCGCGAACTGAGAGATCACGCTCCCCGCATCGGCCGAGCGCGCGCGAAGGCAAAGCCGCCACTCGCTCGGGGGGCAGAACCCGGCCCCGGCGGCTACCGTGCGCGACGATGACCGCCCCCCGAATGAAGGCCGTGATCTCGCGCGACGGGCGCTTTCTCGAATGCGCGGACGCGCGTGTCCCCGAGCCGGGCCCGGGTGAAGTTCGGATTCGCGTCACGGCCTGCGGTATTTGCGGTTCGGATCTCCACCTGCGCGGCCTCGGCGCGCTGCGGCGGGGCGGAGTTCCCGGTCACGAGATCGCAGGCGTCGTCGACGCACTGGGGCCGGGCGCCTCGGGCGTTCGCCCCGGAGCGGCGGTGGTGGTCGAGCCGCTCGTCACCTGCGGCGCGTGTCGTCCCTGTCGAACGGGACGCGACTCGATCTGCCCGGAGATGAATCTGCTCGGATTGCAGCGCGATGGCGGCATGGCGGAGTTCGTGGTGGCGCCGGCGGCGCGGCTCTTCCCGCTGGCGGATGCGATCGATCCGCGCGTCGGCGCGCTCGCCGAGCCGATCGCCGTCGCAGTGCACGGATTGCGGCGGGGCGGATTCGAACCCGGCCAGCGACTGCTCGTGATCGGCGCGGGCAGCATCGGCCTCGTCACGCTGCTCTGCGCCCGCGCGCTCGGCGCACGCGACGTCGGCATCACGGCGCGACACGCGCACCAGGCGGCGCTCGCGCGCGAGTTCGGTGCGACGCGCGTGCTCGCGGAGAGCGAAGCGACGTCCGCCGCACTCGGCGAGCACTCGATGCGCGACGGCGCGGACCTCGTGATCGAGACCGTCGGCGGCCGGGCGGAGACGCTCCGCCTCGCCGCGGCCGCACTCGCTCCCGGCGGCTCGATCTCGGTGCTCGGCCTGTTCACCGCGCCCGTCACGCTCGATCCGTTCAGCATGCTCCTGCGCGAGGCGACGGTGGCCTGGTCGAACTGCTACGCGCGTGCGGGAGGCCGCGCGGATTTCGCGGATGCGGTGGCGATCGTCGATCGCGAACGCGAGCGTCTCGCCCGGCTCGTCACGCACACCCATTCCTTCGCCGACGTCGATCGCGCCTTTGCGGCCGCGTCGGACAAACGCGCGGGCGCGATCAAGGTGACGCTCGTACCCGCTGCTCTCTGAACCCTCGAACCGGGAGATCGCGATGAACTTCGAGCCGTCCGACAAAGTCAAGCAGATCCAGATCCAGCTCCAGCGCTTCATGGACGAGCAGGTCTACCCGGCCGAGCGGATCGCGGAAGAACAGGTGGAGAAGAGCGGCGATCCCCATCACTTCCCGGCGATCGTGAAAGAGCTTCAGGCGAAGGCGAAAGAGCTCGGGC
>CAZDHU010000145.1:0-7069 GCA_964505355.1 uncultured Myxococcaceae bacterium
CAAGATCCTCGCCTGGTACGACAACGAGTGGGGCTACTCGAGCCGGGTGGTCGATCTCGCGCTGCTGATGGGCCGTTAGGTCGAGGCCGGAGGGCGCGATGGGCGTCGCCACGCTCGACGATCTGCTGACCGCCCCGGGCGGGGTACGCGGGCAGCGCGTCTTCGTACGGGTCGATTTGAACGTCCCGATCGAGAGCGGGGTGATCGGCGATGAGACGCGGATTCGGGCCACGCTGCCGACGCTGCGCCGGCTGATCGATGCGGGCGCGCGAATCATCCTCGCCTCCCATCTCGGTCGGCCGAAGGGCAAGCGCGATCCGAAGGCGTCTCTCGCGCCGGTCGCGCGAGCGCTCTCGCAGCAACTCGGGCGCCCGGTCGCCTTCGCCACGGATTGCATCGGCCCCGAGGCCGAACGCGCGGCCAGCGCGCTGCACGACGGCGATCTGCTGTTGCTGGAGAACCTGCGCTTCCACGCCGAAGAAGAGAAGAACGATCCCGATTTCGCGAAAGCGCTGGCGTCGCTCGCCGCGATCTACGTGAACGACGCCTTCGGCACCGCGCATCGCGCTCATGCTTCGACGGCGGGCATCGCGGCGCTGGTGGCGAAGACGGCGGCGGGCGACCTGATGCGCGCCGAGCTCGATCACCTGCGCGTCGTGATCGATCCCGTTCGGCCGCTCGTTTGCATCCTCGGCGGCGCGAAGGTCAGCGACAAGCTCGCCGTGCTCGAAGCGCTCGCCGAGCGCGCCGACACGCTGCTGGTCGGCGGCGCGATGGCCTACACGTTCTTGCGGGCGCTGGGCCAGCCGACGGGCGCTTCGCGCGTCGAGGCCGAACGCGTCGGCGACGCTACGCGCGTCCTCGAAGCGGCGAAGCGAGCGGGTCGTCGCGTGCTGCTGCCGACCGATCACGTCGTCGTCGAGACCTTCGACGCCGCCGCCCCGAGCCGCGTCGTCGGTGCGATTCCCGAAGGCTGGATCGCGGTCGACATCGGACCGGCCACGGCCGCCGCCTATGCCGCCGAAATCGCGCGCGCCCGCACCGTCTTCTGGAACGGTCCGATGGGCGTCTTCGAAATGGCGCCCTTCGCACACGGCACCGAAGCAGTGGCCCGTGCGGTGGCTTCGAGCACGGCAACGTCCGTGGTCGGCGGAGGGGACTCGCTGGCCGCGGTGCAACAGTGCGGCGTGGCCGACCGGATCACCCACCTTTCGACGGGCGGCGGCGCTTCGCTCGAGTACGTGCAGGGCCTCACGTTGCCCGGCGTCGCGGCCCTGGAGCGCTGAGCATGCGGCGACCGATTCTCGCGGCGAACTGGAAGATGTTCAAAACGGCGAGCGAGGCGAGCGCCTTCGCCGAAGTGTTTTTGCCGCTGGTGAACAGGCTCGACGCGGTCGACCTCGTGGTCGCTCCGCCCTTCACCGCGCTCGATCGGCTCTCGAAATCGTTCGCCGGTTCACGCGTCGCACTCGCCGCGCAGAACGTCGCGAGCGAGGAGGAAGGCGCGTTCACCGGCGAAGTCGCGCCGCGCATGCTGGCCGAACTCGGCTGCGCCTACACGATCGTCGGCCACAGCGAGCGACGGCAGATCTTCGGCGAGAGCGACGCGACGATTGCGCGCAAGGCCGAGTTGCTGTTCGCGCACGGCATCCGCCCGATCGTGTGCGTGGGCGAGACGCTCGCGCAGCGCGAGGCGAAGCAGACCTTCGAGGTCGTGGGCGCGCAGCTCGTCGGCAGTCTCGCGCACGTGCCGAAGGATCGAGCGAAGGAGATCGTGATCGCCTACGAGCCGGTCTGGGCGATCGGCACCGGGCGCACGGCGACGCCGGCGATGGCGCAGGAAGTGCACGGCTTCATCCGCGAACGCCTTGCAGACCTGTTCGCGGGCGACGGCGACGCCATCCGCATCCAGTACGGTGGTTCCGTCAAACCCGACAACGTCCGCGGGCTGATGGCCGAGGCGGACATCGACGGCGCGCTGGTCGGCGGCGCGAGTCTCGATCCCCGCAGCTTCGCGCAGATCGCTCGCTTCGAGAGCGCAGGAGATCAATCGTGACCATCTTCTTCACCGCCCTTCACGTGATGGCCTGTCTGGTGCTGATCGTCGTCGTGCTGCTGCAACGCGGAAAAGGTGCCGACATGGGCGCCGTCTTCGGCAGCGGCTCGAGCTCGACCGTCTTCGGCAGCCGGGGCGCCGGTAACTTTCTCACCCGGCTGACGACGGGCTCGGCGATCGTGTTCATGGTGACGAGCCTCGTGCTTTCCTCCTTCGGCGCTTCGCGGCAGGCAGGCAGTCTGTTCGACGAGAGCGCGAACGAGCCCGCCCCGGCGGCCGAGTCGTCGCCCTTCGCAGCCCCGGAACAGGACGGGGCGCCCGCGCAGAGCGGTGCGCTGTCGGCGCCCGGTGAGGCGGGCGCGCCGGATGCGGGCAAGACCGCCGCGGGATCCGCGCCGAGCATCGAATCGCCGGCTTCGAAGAATGCGCCTCCCGCGAGTGAAGAGGCGCCGGCCGCGAAGCCCTGACCCTTCGCGCGTGGCCGCGCCGGCTGCGGCTGCGAAATCACTCGGGTATGCTGCGCGCCTCGCGATCGGGTCCTTGCGGCAGTGGCGGAATTGGTAGACGCACCAGCTTGAGGGGCTGGCGGGAGCAATCCCGTGGAGGTTCGAGTCCTCTCTGCCGCACCAGCCGATCGCGCTCCACCCTCTTTCTTCGAGGCCCATCATGCCGAGACTCGCCGATCGCATCGCGCTCGTGACCGGAGCGGGCTCGGGAATCGGCGCGGCCATCGCGCGCCGGTTTCGAGCCGAAGGCGCGCAGGTCGCGGTCAACGACATCGACGGTGTGGCCGCAGAGCGCATCGCGAAGGAGATCGACGGATTCGCCGTCGCGGCCGACGTCGCGGATTCGACGTCGGTTCGCGCGATGATCGATCGAGTCGCCGAACGCTTCGGTCGGCTCGACATCCTGGTCAACAACGCCGGCATCGCGGGACACGAGAACGATCCGAACGCGGCCGAGCGCTTTCGATCGATCGGTGCCGCGCAGATGCAGGAGATGATGACCGGCGGTCGGGTGACGACGCACTGGGAGGCGACGGCAACTCTCTCCGATGCCGAGTGGCGGCGCATGATCGCCGTCCATCTCGACGGAACGTTCTACTGCACGCGGGAGGTGCTCCGAATCCTCACCGCGCCGGGCGGCGTGATTCTCAACATGGGCTCGATCATGGGCACGACCGGCGGGGCGGGCGTGCCCGGCTACGCCGCGGCAAAAGCCGGCATCCTCGGACTCACGCGCGCACACGCGCGCGAGTTCGCGAGTCGCGGGATTCGCGTGAACGCACTCGCGCCGGGCTGGATCGAAACGCCGATGACGGCTCCGCTCGCCGGCGTGCGCCGCATGCTCGAAATGCAAACTCCCCTCGGCCGCCTCGGGACGGCGGACGAGATCGCAGCGGCGGCGCTCTATCTCTCCAGCGACGAAGCCGCGTTCGTCACCGGCCAGGTGCTTTCGCCGAACGGCGGCTGGACGATGAACCAGTAGCCCTGCCTTCCGCGTTGCGATCGACCGCTTCGCCGTCTCACACGCTGGTCCATCCACCGTCGACCGCGATCACCTGTCCGGTCACGTAGCTCGACGCGTCGGACGCGAGAAAGAGCAGCGCTCCAATCAACTCGTCGGGCACGCCCGCGCGCCCCATCGGCGTTCGGCCGCGCAACCACTTCATCGATCGTTCGTCGTCGAACATGCTCGCCGTCATCTCGCTCGGAAAGAACCCCGGGGCGATCGCATTGACCCGAACGCCGCGCCGCGCCCACTGCAGGGCCAGCTCGCGAGTCAGGTTGACGAGGCCTCCCTTCGCCGCGCAGTAGGAGGCCTGCGGAATCTGTCCGCTGCCAACGAGGCCGAGAATCGATGCGATGTTGACGATGGTGCCGCGCCCCGCCGCGAGCATCGCGCGTCCACAACGCTGCGCGCACAGAAACGCGCCGGTCAGGCCGACCTCGAGCGTGCCGCGGAACTCGTCGAGCGTTTCCTCTTCGGCGCGTCGGATCACGCTCTGCGCGGCGTTGTTCACCAGCACGTCGATGCGGCCGAGCCGGTCGAGCGTCTGCGCGACCATTCGCTCGACGTCCTCTTCACGCGCGACATCGGCGGCGACGACGACGCTCTCGCCGCCCGCGCACCGAATCTGTTCGGCCACCGCGGCGAGGCGTTCGGCGCGCCGCGCGACCAGCACCACGCGCGCCCCCGCCTCCGCGAGCCCGCGAGCGAACGCGACGCCGAGTCCGGAAGAGGCGCCGGTCACGATCGCCACCCGGTCGTCGAGACGAAAGCGGGCAGTCGCGTCGGTCCGCGTTCGTCGTTCCAACGATTCGCTCATCTCAGCCTCCGCGGCGCCGTGCGAAGCCGGGCGCGCTGCGCGTGTGAACGGGGCCACCGGAAGCAGACGACGCTGCAACGGCCGTCGCCCCGCGAGACGGCGGCACGCGGCGCAAAGAACGCCCGGCGACTCTCGACCGTTCCATGCCTCAGACCTTTGGCGCGAGCTCGCGGTAGTCGGCCGCGTAATAGAGCAGCGGTTCGCTCGCCCCTGCTCGCGCGGCTTCCACGCGGCCGACGTGAATGAGGTGATCGCCGGCGTCGTGCGTGGCCGCCACACGACAATCGAGCACGGCGGCCACCCCGGGGAGCACGGGCGCACCGGTGGCGAGCGCCGTCCAGTCGATGCCGTCGAAGCGTCGCCACTCCTCGTCCTTCGACGAAAACCGCAGGGAAAGCGCGCGCTGATCGGAGGCCAGCACGTTCACGGCGAAGACGCCGCTGCGCAGGATGAGGGGATTCGTGTGCGAACTCTTGTCGGCGCAGATCAGGACCAGCGGCGGCTGCATCGAGACCGACGAAAACGCGGAAACCGTCATCCCGTGGATCGTTTCGCCGTCGCGCGAGGTCACGATCGCGACGCCGCTCGCCCAGCGTCGCAAGGCCGCCCGGAACTCGTCGGCCGCAACGCTCACCCGCCCCTCCGCCGATCGCTCGCCGACGGTACCCGCGCACGCCGAGCGAGGCCAGCAAGACGTGACGCGACGCCTCGCGTGGCGTGCGGCCACGCGCGGCGCGATCACGATCCCGGATCGTCGCCACCGCCACCGTGAGGTGCGCCGCACGAATTCGCCGCTTTTGCCGTCTCGCACGGACGGGTATCCTGCGCGCCTTCGGAGTCCGAGAAGAAACCGGCGACCGCGCCGGGCTCGTCCGGCTCTTTTCAACCGCAGCGCACAGGAGGACGCCATGGCCCTCGGCTACGACCGCCCGCTCTACATCCTTCCCTTCGATCACCGCGGCAGCTTCACCAGCAAGCTCTTCGGCTGGAAGGGCGCCCTCGACGCCGGGCAGGTCGCAGAAGCGGCAGCGACCAAGCGCGTGATCTACGACGGCTTCGAAGCCGCGGTCAAAGCGGGCGTACCGAAGGATCGCGCCGGCATCCTGATCGACGAACAGTTCGGCACGGAAATCCTGATCGACGCGCGCCGCAAGGGATACGCCGCGGCGATGTGTGCGGAGAAGAGTGGCCAGGACGAGTTCGATTTCGAGTACGGCGAGGCGTTCGGCGAACACATCGAGAAGTTCGATCCCGCGTTTCTGAAGGTGCTCGTGCGATACAACCTCGAAGGCGACGCGGGAATGAACACGCGGCAAACCGAGCGATTGCGCCGCCTCTCGGACTGGCTGCATCAGCGCAATCGAAAGTTCATGTTCGAGCTCCTGGTGCCCGCCGAGAAGGCACAGCTCGAGCGCGTGGGCGGCGACAAGAAGCGCTACGAACTCGAGATTCGCCCCGCGCTGATGATCGGGGCCATCCAGCGCCTGCAAGACGCGGGCGTCGAACCGGACGTGTGGAAGATCGAAGGTCTCGACCGCCGCGAAGACTGCGCGAAGGTCGCGGAAGCCGCGCGTCGTGGCGGGCGCGCGAGCGTCGGCTGCATCGTGCTCGGGCGCGGCGAAGACGACAAGAAGGTGCTCGAGTGGCTGCGCGCCGCGGCGGGCGTCCCGGGGTTCATCGGGTTTGCCGTCGGACGCACCACCTTCTGGGATGCGCTCGTCGGCTGGCGTGAAAAGAAGATCTCGCGCGACGAGGCCGTCGCGAAAATCGCGTCGAACTACCGGAGCTGGGTCCAGGTTTTCGAGGACGCCGCGAAGTAGCGACCTGCGAAACGCGCGCGGGGGTGACGCCTTTCGGTGTCACCCCCGCCGGTGAGTCAAGACGCTCGAAGCGTCACTGCCCGCTGTCTTCTTCGTCCTCGAGCATTTCTTTCGGCACGTTCGGCATGTCGATCTTGCGCGCGAACTTCGCGTTCGCGTCCGCCTCGTCCGGCTTCCAGTAGACGACCACCGGATTGCCGACCTTGAGATCGTCGAGTTTGGCGGGGCGCGCGTTCACCGTCACGGTGGTGCGCGTCAGCACCGAGCCCTCGGCCTTCACCTTGAACACCGTTTCCTTGCCCTTGTCCTTGATCGTCACGGTGCCCGCGGCGGCGTCGTACTTCTGCACGCGTCCGTTCGCGCGTTCGGTCTTGACCGCGTCCGCGGCCTGGGCCGACGGCGGGGAACCCGCCGCGATCCAGCCCGCAGCGAGCGTGAGAGCCGCGAGTTTCACGGCGAGACGTCGAGTCCGCTGCATCACGATGCCAGTCCTCCTCTTTCGGGCGTGACCGTCGCGCGATTCCGAACGACGCCTCGCGCGTCATTCGCCGCGCGCATCCCCGGCCCGGCCCGCCACGGCCGACAGGCTACATGCTCGGACGCGGTTCGGGGAGAAAGATTCGCGCGTCGTTCGGAAGGTTCCCGGCCAGCAGCAGCGCGACATCCATCACGTTGGTGTGCGTCGGTCCGGTCCGGATCAGGCCGCCCTCGGCGCTGAAGAAGCCGCCGGCATCGTTTCGTTCGAGGGCAGCCCGGGCATCGACCCCGCACGCGGCACCCCGCGCCACCGTTTCGCCGTCGGCGAATGCGCCGGCCGCATCGGTCGGTCCGTCGGTGCCGTCGGTGCCTGCGGCGAGCAGCGCG
>CAZDHU010000146.1:0-32288 GCA_964505355.1 uncultured Myxococcaceae bacterium
GATCTGCTCGAACCGGAGACCTGCACGCTGCGTCGTCGCGTGATCCGCGTTCGCCGGGTGGGGATTCATGCGACGAACCCGCGAGCGGTCTGACGACGCAACAACCAGAGAAAGAGCGGCCCGCCGGCAAGCGCGGTGATCGCTCCCACCGGCAGCTCTCGCCCGCCGAGCAGCGTGCGCGCGACGGTGTCGCAGACCACGAGAAACGCGGCGCCGCCGAGCGCGGCCGATGGCAACAGGAGGCGATGATCCGGCCCGAGCACGAGCCGAAGCAGATGCGGAAGGATCAGCCCGACGAAGCCGATCCGCCCCGACACCCCGACACCCGCGCCCACCAGCAACGAGCCGACGACCAGCAGCAGCGGCCGAAACCGCGCCACGTCGACGCCGAGTTGTGCCGCCGATTCTTCGCCGAGCGCGAGCAGATCGAGCGGTCGCGCGAACGGGAACGTGACCAGTACACCGAGCGTGACGACGGCTCCGACCGCGATCACCAGTCCGGGCGTTGCGACCGAGAGACTTCCCACCAGCCAGAGATAGACGCGCGCGCCGTCGCCGGGGCTCCCGAGCGAAGCCGCGAAGACGATCGCGGCCGAAGCAAATGCGTTGAAGACGACCCCGGTCAGAAGAAGTGTCGTCGGCGACAGCCGCCCGCGTCGACCGGCCACCGCGAACAGCACGAGCAGCGACAACAGTGCGCCGCCGAACGCAGCCGGGGGAACGAGCGCCTGCCCGAAGCCGAACGCTGCGCCCGACGAAAGAACGATCACGCCCGCGAGGGCAGCGCCGCCCGAAACGCCGAGCACGAACGGGTCGGCGAGCGGATTGCGGAGCAACGCCTGGAAGAGCACGCCGGACACCGAGAGGGCCGCGCCGACCGTCGCGGCGAGTAGTGCGCGCGGAAGTCGAATGCGCAGCAGAACGTCAGAGGTCGCATCACTCGCACGGCCGTGAAAAACGTCGAGCAGCGCCGCCGGGCCAAGACCGCTCGGCCCAACGCCGACCGCCAGCGCGAGGGCCAGCAAGAAAACGAGCGTGAGGACGAGCGTCACGCAGACGAGTCGCGCCGGCGTCAGCGCCGGCCTCGTCATCGCAGCACTCCGCCGGGCGGATCCCCGGGCGGGTCACCTTCCGCTGGCGCGGTGAGGCGCTGCTCGGCGCCGCGAACCGCAGTCGCGAGCGCGTCCATCGCCGCGTCGAGCCACGGACCGGGGAGCGTGACGAGAGCCGGATCGACTCGCGTCACGCGGCCACTTCGCACGGCTGGCAGCGAGCTCCAGCGACGCCAGTACTGCGCCGGTGGTTCGGGATCTCCCGAAGCGTCGAGCAGGACGTCGGGCGCTCGCTCCACCAGCCACTCCAGCGATGTTCTCGGATAGGTGGTGCCGAGTTCGGCACCGAGGTTGACCGCCCCGGCGAGCCGGAGCATCTCGTCGATGAATGATCCCGCTCCGACCACGAACAGAGGATCGCGCTCTAGAACGAGCACGACGCGCGGCTGCGGCGCCACGACGGATGCGCGGGCAAGGCGCGTTCGGGTCGCCCGAATCGACTCGATTCGGATCCGCGCAGCCTCGTCGCGATCCACCCGTGTCCCCAGCATCGCAATCGTTTCGATCACGTCGTCGATCCGGTGCGGATCGACTTCGAGCACGTTCACCCGGAGCGCGCGAAGTCTCGTTCGCAGCTCCCGCTGTTCGACGCTCGGAACCAGCACGACGAGATCGGGCGCCAGCGCAACCATCGCTTCGAGGCTCGGATCGTAGAGACCTCCGACCTGCGGAAGCCGCGCGACCGAAGGCTCCTGGCGCGCTGAATACGAATCGACGCCGACGAGCAGCTCGCCCGCGCCGAGCGCGACCAGAATCGACGTCAACGACGGATTCAGCGAGATGATCCGGTGCGCGATGGCCCGCGGAGCGGAATCCGCGAGCGCGTGGGGCACGGCCATTCCGCTGGCCGTCAGGGCCGAGAGAATCGCGCCGAGCGCGAGAGAACGAACCATCGAGTGCAGCACGCCGCGCAGCGTAGCGACCCCGGCGCTCGCGGTGGGCGATCGCGACCGCGGTGGGCCCGGAGTCCGGATCGACCGAACTCCGGGCCGCCGGTTCAGTGGCCGCTCGGCGCGACCTTTGCGCCGGTGGTCACGAACGGCCGCAGCCGATCGAGCTGCTTCTCGCCGATGCCCTTCACATCCGCCAGTTCGTCGACGGTCTTGAAGCCGCCCTTCGCTTTTCTCGTTTCGAGAATGGCCTGCGCCTTCGCCGCGCCGATCCCCGGCAGCGCCTCGAGTTCGTCGACGCTGGCCGTGTTGAGATTGACGGAGGCAGGAGGCGGAGCCGCTTCCGCCGCGTGAGAGACCTCGCTCGCCGCGACGACGAACGCACCCGCGAGAACGAGTGCCCGGAGACAGGGAGTGAATCGATCCATGAACGCACCTCCCGGGACCGGCGGGGGTGAGATCGGCGCGCGACCTCGAACTGGACGCGCAGAAACATGCGAGCGCGGGAACAACCCCTAGCGATCGCGAGCAGCCGCGTACTGCGCCGCACCGAGCAGCGCTGCCTTGATCTCGCTCGCGGGAAACGGTGCGATGGCCGCGGCCGCGCGCTCGACGTGCTCATGCGCTCGACGAACCGTGTCTTCGACGCCACGACATCTCGCCACCACGTCGACGATCGGCGACAAATCCACCTCGCTCTCGCGCGAGTCTTCGTCGAACACGCCGCGTTCGGCCGCCTCGCGCGCCGCCGACTTCAGCACCTTCACGACGCATTCTCGCTCGGCGGGTGTGCAGCGCTTGAGCGCGAGCAGGAGAGGAAGCGTGACCTTGCCCTCTCGAACGTCGGCACAGGGCCGCTTTCCCAGCTCGCTCTCACCCGCCTCGTAGTCGAGCGCATCGTCGCGCAGTTGAAAGGCGAGTCCGAGCTCGCGGCCGAAATCGGCCACCCGACGCCGCTCGGCACGCGTCACCCCGCCGAGGATCGCGCCGGCCTCGCACGCCGCCGAAAGCAGGGACGCGCTCTTGCGATCGATGACGGCGTAGTAGTGACCCTCGTTCACCGACGGATCGAAACTCCGCTGGAGCTGCAGCAGTTCACCTTCGGACATCAGCCGGATCGTGTTCGAAAAGATCCAGAGGATCTCGGGATCGCCGTCTTCGACGATCATCGACGACGCCCGCGCGTAGCAGTAGTCGCCGACCAGCACGGCGCGACGATTTCCCCAGACGGCGTTCGCCGATGGCCGGCCGCGCCGGAGAGGCGACAAATCGACGACGTCGTCGTGAAGCAGAGTGGCGCTGTGCAGGAGCTCGACCGCTGCCGCGACCTGCACGCGGCGCGGCCCGGTGTAACCACACAGCGCTGCGCTCAGCATCAAGAGGGCGGGGCGCACTCGCTTGCCGCCGGCGGAAACGACGTGATCACCGATCGCGGCGATCAGTTCGCCATCGGAAGAGAGCTGATGGCGCATCGCCTGATCGACCTGCTGCAAGCCGTCGCCGAGATTGCGCAGCGCCGTCGCGAAGGCACCGCGCGCGGCCTCGAAGTCGGCCGCATCATGCGGCGACGAGACCGGAGAGGAAGCATCGGAGGGAGGCTGCTTCATCACTCGCAACGCTAGCCGCGCGACTCCGCGATGTCCACCGGGACGGGGAGAAAATAATGAAATAAATCCAGTTGTTAACGGCTGTTCACGGCGCGCTCGCAAGTCCCGCCACGTCAGTCGACCGGACTCCGCTTCGGCCCGGTCGAACTTCCCGCGCGCCGCAGCCACTGCACCGCGGCACCGAGATCCGCGACGCCGATCGCCTCCACGCCATCGACCCGCGGATGACCTTCTCGCAGTTCGGGCAGGAGCGCTCGCTTGAATCCAAGACGAGCACTCTCGCGCAACCGAAGCTCGATTCGGCCGACCCGCCGGACCTCACCGCCCAGACCGACTTCTCCGCAGACGACCGTGTCGGCCGGCAACGCGAGGTCGAGCCGGCTCGACGCCAGCGCGAGTGCGACGGCGAGATCGGCCGCCGGCTCGATCACGCGAACCCCGCCGGTCGCGTTCGCGTAGACGTCGCGCGCGCACAGATCGAGGCCGGCGCGTTGTTCGAGCACCGCGAGCAGGAGCGCCACCCGACCATCATCGATGCCGAGGCACGTACGTCGAGCCGTCCCGTATCCTGCATGGGCGACCAGCGTCTGCACTTCGACGAGCATCGGTCGCGAACCCTCGAGCAGCGGAACGATGCAAGACCCCGACGCACCGGGGCGTCGCTCCGCAAGAAACGTTTCGCTCGGATTCGCGACGGGCAGGAGCCCGGTCTCCGCCATGTGAAAGACGCCGATCTCCGAGGTCGAACCGAACCGGTTCTTGGTGGCTCGCAAGACACGAAAGGCATGCTGTCGGTCTCCTTCGAAACCGAGTACGACGTCGACGAGGTGCTCGAGAACGCGCGGGCCGGCCAGCGCGCCTTCTTTGGTCACGTGCCCGATCAAGAGGAGCGCGTTGCCTTCCTGTTTCGCCAGCGCAGACAACATCGACGCGCACTCGCGGACCTGCGCTACCGATCCCGCAGCCGACTCGATGCGCGTCGTGCGAAGCGTCTGAATCGAATCGACGAGCACGAGCGCGGGCCGAAGTTTTCGCCACGGATCGAGCAGCGCTTCGACCTGCACCTCGGGCACGATCCAGACTTCCTGCGCGGCGTCACCGACGCGTTCCGCGCGCAGCTTCACCTGCTGCGGACTTTCTTCGCCGCTGACGTAGAGGACGGGACGCGCTCTCGCGCCGGAAGCGACCCGGGAAGCGATCTGAAGCGCCAGCGTCGATTTGCCGATTCCGGGTTCGCCGCCGAGCAACGCGACGCTGCCCGGAACGAAGCCGCCGCCCAGCACTCGATCGACTTCGTCGAGGCCACTCGACAGACGTGCCGTGGTCGTCGACTCGACCTCGCCAATGCGGACCGGAGTGGCCGCTGGCACGCGACTCGCGTTCGCGAACGGGTCGCCAGCGCCGGAACCGGGGGGCGCTGCGGCCTCCTCGACCAGCGTCGACCACGCCTGGCAGCTCGGGCAACGTCCGAGCCACCGAGGAGCCTGGGCACCGCATTCGGTGCAGGCAAAGAGCGTTCGCGGCCGCGCCATGGCCCCACCATATCAGTCGGACCTGTCGACCGAACCTGTCTCTCCGGGTTGACAGCCCCGGGCGCGACGGTCAGCCTGCCGGGCATTCAACCCGGCCGCACTGGCCACGACAGCCGCCCGTCCCCTCGTCACCTCGGGGCCCGCGGCTTGCGAGGGAGAGTTCATGTTCGAGCGCTACGCCCGGCTCGCGTCCCAGGCGCTTCGTGATCATCCGCCGAGCCTCGAGGAGGCGCGCTGGATTCTCGATGGCAGCGATCTCGAGCTGCTTCCCCTGCTGCAGGCCGCGTACGTGCCGCGACACGCTCACTTTGGCCGGCGCGTCATGGTCCACGTCCTCAACAACGTGCAAAACGGCCTCTGCCCCGAGAACTGCGGCTACTGCCCGCAATCGAAAGACTCGACCGCTCCGATTCGCAAGTACGCGATGAAGAGCGACGACGAAATCTTCGCCGAAGCCGAACAGGCCGCGCGCGCCGGCGCCAGCCGCTACTGCATGGTGCTGTCGGGACGCGGGCCGACGCTCGAGCGCACGCAGCACCTCGCAACGCTCGTCCGCACGATCAAGCAACGCTGGCCGATCGGTGTTTGTCTCTCGGTCGGCATGATCGACGAAGAGAAGGCGCGTGTGCTGGCGGACGCCGGTCTCGACCGGCTGAACCACAACCTCAACACCAGCGCCGAGCACTACGGGGAGATTTGCAGCACCCACCAGTTTTCCGACCGCGTCGCGACACTGGTCACGGCGAGAAAATGCGGCATCGGAACCTGCAGCGGACTCATCCTCGGCATGGGGGAGCGCAGCGACGACGTGATCGACGTTGCGTTCCAGTTGCGCGAACTGGAAGTGCCGTCGATTCCCGTCAATTTCCTGATCCCGATCGAAGGCAATCCGGTGCAGCGCGATGGATCGCTCACACCCGAGCGCTGTCTGCGGGCGCTCGCACTCATGCGCCTGATCAATCCACGGGCCGAAGTTCGCGCGGCGGGCGGGCGTGAGGGGCATCTCCGGTCGCTCGGCGCGCTGCTGCTCTGGCCCGCCAACTCGCTCTTCGTCGACGGCTATCTGACGACGCGCGGCGATGCCGCGGCGGAGACGTTCCGAATGATCCGCGACGCCGGATTCGAGGTGGAAGGAAATCCCGCCTACGACCGTGACGCGTGCGAGAGCGCGACCGCATTCCGGCTTTCCGGAAGCGGGCAGTCGCCGCTGAAGCCCGAGGTCGAGAGCGAACGCCGATGCGCGGGTCGCAGCCGCGAGGCATGAACTCGACCACGCACGGAAGCGCGAGCGAACGAGAGCACCCTCGCGAGCCGGACCGGGGCGTACACCGGACGCCGGCGATCGACGCGCTGGCCGACGAGACGTTCGCCCGGCTGCGCGCGGAAGGCGTCTGGCGCGAGATGCGGGTGATGGACGGCGCGCAGGGTCCACGCATCTGCATCGACGGTCGAAGCGTCCTGCAGTGTTCGGGCTCGAACTATCTCGATCTCGCGCATCATCCCGAAGTGATCGAAGCCACCGCGCGCGCCGCGCGCGACGTCGGTGCGGCGGCCGGCGGATCGCGATTGATCTGCGGCAACTCGCCCCTTCACGAAGCGCTCGAAGACGAGATCGCCGGCTTTCTTCAGCTCCCCGCGTCGCTCGCGTTCAGCACGGGCTACATGGCGAACCTCGCCCTGCTGACCACGCTGGTCGGGGCCGGAGACCTGATCGTTTCCGACGCTCTCAACCACGCATCGATCGTCGACGGCTGTCGCCTGTCGCGGGCCGAGACCCGCGTCTTCGCACACGGCAGCGCCGGCGCGCTGGAGGAGATTCTGCGCGCGGAATCGGACCGCCGGAGACGGATCCTGCTGGTTCTCGATGGCATCTACAGCATGGATGGCGACGTGCCTCCGCTTCGCGAAATGGTGAGCGTCGCGCGTGAGCACGGCGCGATCGTCATGCTCGATGACGCCCATGGCTGCGGCACGCTCGGCGCCACCGGTCGTGGCGTCGCCGAGTGGCTCGGCGTCGAAGACGGCATCGACGTGTGGGTCGGAACGCTCGGCAAAGCGTTCGGCTCGTTTGGTGCCTTCGTCGCCGGATCGGCAAAGCTGCGCACGCTGCTGGTCAATGCCGCGCGTCCATTCGTCTTCACCTGTGCGCTTTCGCCACCGCAGGTCGCTGCGGCACGGGCGGCGCTCGGCGTTTCCCGGCGCGAGGGCTGGCGGCGCGAGCGGCTGCAGGCGAACGCCGCCCGCCTGCGCGCGAGGCTTGCCGGGCGTGGCCTCTCGACGCTTCCGAGCGTGACGCAGATCATTCCGGTCGTGATCGGAGACAACGCGACGACGATGCTCGTCTGCGACGCGCTGCTGCGACGCGGGTACTTCGCACAGGGGATTCGACATCCCTCGGTGCCGCGCGGCTCCGAACGCCTGCGCATCACGCTGATGGCCACTCACACCGTCGCGGAGATCGATGCGCTGGCCGATGCCGTGGCGGATGAGATCGCGGTTTCGCGATGAACCGGGGTTGTTTCGTCACCGGGACGGACACCGGCGTCGGCAAGACGGTCGTCGCGACGGCGATCGTTCGCGGGCTGCGGGCGCGCGGCATCGACGCCGTGGGCATGAAGCCGGTCGAGACGGGCGTCCCCGCGGAGGGTCCGGCGGACGGAATCGCCCTGCGTGAAGCTGCGAACGGTGTACTCGCGCTCGAGGCTGTGAATCCGTCGCGGTATCCGCTCCCGGCCGCTCCCGCCGTGGCTGCTGCCGCTGGAGCACGACGAATCGACGTGGGTTCGCTGCGGGCGAACGTTGCGTCGCTTTGTGCCCGCCACGAGTACGTCGTCGTCGAAGGGGCCGGTGGTTTGCTCGTTCCGCTCGATGACGAAACCGACATGGTCGACTTCGCGCAGTCGCTCGGGTTGCCTCTCGTCATCGTGGCTCGAACGCGCCTTGGAACCATCAATCACACGCGGCTCACGCTCGAGGTCGCGCAGACGCGCGGGCTCGAGGTCGCGGGGGTCGTTCTCTCGGATGCGGACGGCGTGCTGAGCGAAGCGGATGCCGCCAATCTCGCCTGGCTGCGCGAGTGGCTGGGCCCGCGCTGCCTTTGTCATCTGGAGCCGCTCGCGCCCGGCGAGCGGCTCGCGCTCGACGCGGCGGTGCTCGATCGCCTCTCGTCGGCCGCAAACCCCCCGCACCCGCTCGCACGCCGTTGATCGAGCGTTCGCAACCCGCTCTCACGGCTCACGGAGATGCGGCGCGAAAGACGACGGTTCCGGCGACCCAGGTTTCGCGGACTTCGTCGCCGGCGTGATCGAGGATTGCGAGGTCGGCACGCGCGCCCGGGCGAAGCGTGCCGCGTTCGCCCTCGATCCCGAGAACGCGCGCCGGGCGAAGCGTGCAGGCGGCGATGGCTTCGAGACGCGATGCGCCCGTGAAGCCGCGAAAGTTTTTCAACGCACGATCGAGCGTGAGACGGCTCCCGGCGAGTGTTCCGTCGCGCCGGCGGATCACGACGCCATCGTCGACCAGCGATGCGCGATCGAAGCCTCCGGCCTCTCCCGGATCGGCGGGCAGCGCCACGCGATCCGTGATCAGCACCAGCCGATCCTGCCTCGCGCGCGCCGCGATGCGCACGACGTCGGGGTGCACGTGAACGCCGTCGCAGATCAGGTCGCAGGTCAGCCGCTCGTCGACGAGCGCGAAGCCCGCCACGCCCCGGCTTCGGTGGTGGAGCCCTCCCATCGCGTTGAAGAGATGGGTGACGTGGCTCGCGCCTCCGGCGATCGCGCGGTCGAGCTGATCGGCGCTCGCCGTGCTGTGGCCGATCGCAGCCACCACGCGCTCCCGTTCGAGGCTGGCGAGCAGCCGTTCCACCCCCTCGACTTCGGGTGCGAAGGTGACCATTCGGAGCCAGCCGCGCGCCGCGGCCAGCAACTCGGAGACTTCGTCCTCGGCCGGGGCCCGGATGGCAGCGCACGCGTGCGCACCCGCGGCGTTCGCACTGATCCACGGACCCTCGAGATGCAGCCCGATCGGCTGCGCCCCCGCGAACGCCGTGTCTTCGATCGCGGCTGCAGCGCTCGAAACGAGCTCCGCGAGTGGGGCACGAGGAAGACTGACGGTCGTAGCCAGAAACGCGGTCGTGCCATGACGCGCGAGCGTGACGCTCTCGGCGGCGAGTGCGCTTCGTGCGTCATCCCACGGAGGAAAGACCATCGTTCCGTGATCGTGCAGATCGAGAAAGCCCGGCGCGACCAGCGAGCCTTCGAGATCGACGATTCGCGCGTC
Organism: uncultured Myxococcaceae bacterium; assembly: GCA_964505355.1. Lineage (GTDB taxonomy): Bacteria > Myxococcota_A > UBA9160 > UBA9160 > UBA9160 > CAZDHU01. Next base: position 9,423 of record CAZDHU010000146.1, read on the forward strand.
GCCGGGCAGCGGGGCGTCATCGGGCAGCACCGCGGCGATGCGTCCATTCTCCAGCAAGAGCCGGGCCTCTCGCGGCGAGCCCGCTTCCGGGTCGAGCAACGTCGCGTTCGTCAGGCACGTTCGCGACAAAACCCCTCCTCGCACCGGCCGCGCGCAGCGTAGTCGGCCGCGCGCCGAACGGTCAACGCGGCGGCAGTCCCGCCGCGCAGACGATGCGCTTGCCCGGCAGCCGGTGCGCAAGCGGGCCGCGCCTCAAGAGCGTACGGCCCGGGGCCGATGATTTCGCCAGGGAGAAGCCGCGGATGCCGAGCGACGAAGAGCTGCAGGTGCTCGACGTGAAGCTGAAGCAGCTGAAGCTCGATTACGAGCAGTACTTCCTCGGTTCCCGTCCGCGGGAACCCGCCCAGCTCCGGGGAGAAGTGCAGAAGCTCTTCACGCTCTATTCGCAGACCCCGATCCCCAACACCTCGGTGCGCTTTCGCTTCAACAGCCTGATGAGTCGGTTCCTCGCCTTCCGGCGACACTGGGATGAGACGCTCCGAAAAATCGAGGACGGAACCTACGCGCGTCAGGTGTTCAAGGCGGACCTTCACGACCGAGAACGCCGAAAGGCGAACGCCACGGCCAGCAGCAGAGTCCGTGGTCCCGAGGAAGGCGCCACGGCCGGATCGAAGGCGACGAGCGACCTCTTCGAATCGTGGCGCGAAGCCTGCCGGAGCACCGGTCAAGAGCTCGCCGGAATGACGCGCGAGAAACTGGACGCGGTGCTCGATCGTCAGCGCGCCGCGCTGCAAAGTCAGTACGGATGTTCCGAAGTGAACTTTCGCGTCGTCGTCGAGAGCGGCCGCGCCCGCCTGAAAGCGACACCCGTCGGTGTCACTCGTCCGCGCACCTGATCATTCGCGAGTCACTCACAGGGTTACCGGAAACGTGTTTCACGAGATTCGGAGCAGGCGCGTTGTTTCCGGCAATCCCGTCAAAGGTGCTTTGCCACCTGCAGCCGGGTCAGAGCACGTTGCAGCGCGAGTTCCTGCAGACGGAAGTCGATCTGCTCGGCGTGTTGCCGCTTCAGGGCCTCGAGTTCGCGCTCCGCGGTTTCGCGTGCGCGCTCGGCGCGTGCGACGTCGATGTTCGACGCCAGCTCGCAGGTGTCCACCATCACCACGACCCGGTCGCCTGAAACTTCGACGAACCCGTCGGAGATCGCCGCCCAGAGCGTCGCGCCCTTCCCGTCCTGAATCTCGAGTTCGCCGATCGAGAGCGGAGAAAGGAAGCGTTCGTGCCCGGGAAGCACGCCGAACGCTCCCCCGTGGCCGGGCAATACGACGGACTGCACGGGACCCGCAAAGGCCTCTCCTTCCGGCGTGACGATGACGAGTTCGAGCGACATCAGACCAGCTTCTTCGCCTTCTCGACGGCTTCATCGATCGTTCCAACCATGTAGAACGCTTGCTCGGGAAGATCGTCGTGCTTGCCGTCGAGGATCTCCTTGAACCCGCGGATCGTCTCGGCCAGCGGAACGTACTTGCCCGCCGCGCCCGTGAACTGCTCGGCAACGTGGAACGGCTGCGACAGAAAGCGCTGCAGCTTGCGCGCACGCGCCACCGTCATGCGGTCCTCTTCCGACAGTTCGTCCATCCCGAGAATCGCGATGATGTCCTGCAGATCCTTGTATTTCTGCAGCACGCGCTGCACGGCACGCGCCACGCTGTAGTGCTCTTCACCGACGGTCTGAGGATCGAGGATGCGGCTGGTCGAATCGAGCGGATCGACGGCAGGGTAGATGCCGAGTTCCGCGATCTGACGCGAGAGCACCGTGGTGGCGTCGAGGTGCGAGAACGCGGTCGCCGGCGCCGGGTCGGTCAGGTCGTCGGCCGGCACGTAGATCGCCTGCACGGACGTGATCGATCCGCGTCGTGTCGACGTGATGCGCTCCTGCAACTCACCCATGTCCGTCGAAAGCGTCGGCTGGTAGCCCACCGCCGAGGGAATGCGACCGAGCAGGGCCGACACTTCCGAACCCGCCTGGGTGAAACGGAAGATGTTGTCGATGAAGAGCAGGACGTCCTTGCCCTCGGCGTCGCGAAAGTTTTCGGCGACCGTGAGCGCCGAGAGACCGACGCGCGCGCGCGCTCCGGGAGGCTCGTTCATCTGACCGAAGACGAGCGCGCACTTTTCCAGCACGGTCGTGCCGTCGGAAAGCTTCGCATCCGCCATTTCGTGCCAGAGATCGTTGCCCTCGCGTGTGCGCTCACCAACACCGCCGAACACGGAATATCCACCGTGTTGCTTCGCGATGTTGTTGATCAGTTCGAGAATGACGACGGTCTTGCCCACGCCGGCGCCGCCGAAGAGGCCGATCTTTCCGCCCTTCGGATACGGCGCGATCAGATCGACGACCTTGATCCCGGTTTCGAGTGCCTCGGTGCTCGATGCCTGATCGACGAACTCCGGTGCGGCCCGATGGATGGGCAGGGAGCTGTCGGTCGCGATCGGTCCACGCTCGTCCACGGGATCGCCGATCACGTTCATGATCCGGCCCAGCGTCTTCGGACCCACCGGCACGCGGATTTCCGAACCCGTGTTTTTCACCGACATGCCGCGCACGAGGCCGTCGGTGGTGTCCATCGCCACCGCGCGCACCGTGTTCTCGCCGAGGTGAAGCGCGACCTCGAGCACCAGGTTGCCTTCGCGGTCGTCGATCCCCGGATTGGTCACGCGCAGTGCGGTCATGATCTCGGGCAACTGACCGGGCGGGAACACGACGTCCACCACCGGCCCCATCACCTGGAGCACCTTGCCGTCCGCCGTTGCACTCTGCTGCGTCATGTCGCCTTCTCTCCCCCGAAGCCTGCGCTAGAGCGCCTCGGCTCCCGTGATGATCTCGATCAGTTCGCGCGTGATGGCCGCCTGTCGCGCGCGGTTGAATCGAAGCGTGAGGCTGCCGATCATTTCTTCGGTGTTGCGCGTGGCGGATTCCATCGCCGCCATCCGCGCCGCGTATTCGCCGGCCTGGCTTTCGAGCAGCGCCCGATAGAGCGTCACCTCGAGCACCTTCGGCGCGAGCACGTTCAGCAAGGAAGAAAGGTCGGGCTCCGCCGAAAACGGAGCGCCGTCGGCCGGAGCCTCGAGCGGCGCGCCGTCGGCCGCGATCGGCAGGATGCGGAGATCGCGCGGAGTCTGCGTCATGGCCGAGACGAACTCGCTGTTGACGAGAATGGCCTCGTCGATCTCACCGGCGAGGAAGCGCTGGACCGTCGCCTGCGCGAGTTCGCTCGCCTTGTCGTAGCTCGCCTCACCGAACGCGGACGCCGACTGGATCTGCGCCGGTCGGCGGCGCCGAAAGAACTCGGACGCCTTGCGTCCCACCAGCCGAAGCGAAACGCGCCTGCCCAGCGCTTCCTGGTCCGCGATGACACGCGACGCGTGCTTGAGCACGCTCGCATTGAAGGCGCCCGCGAGACCGCGGTCGGAGGTGATGACGATGATCTCGACCCGGGTCACGGACTCACGTGCCAGCAGCAAGGCCTGCTCGAGATCCGGCGTCGCGGCGCGAACGTCGCAGAGGGTCGCCCACATGCGATCCGCATACGGACGAGCGGCGAGGATCCGCTCCTGGGCGCGGCGCAACTTGGCAGCCGCCACCATCCGCATGGCCCGCGTGATCTGCTGCGTCTTCTTGACGCTGGTGATCCGGCGCCGGATGTCTCGCAGGCTCGGCATCGATCTCCTCCGCCGCGGGGACGACTCCCCTCGCGACGTGCGTTCTCAGGCCGCGTCTTCCGCCGCGCTTCGGGTCGGCTGGAAGATCTTCGCGAACTCGTCGAGTGCAGCGCTCAACTTCTCTTTCACGTCGTTCTCGAGTTTCCCCGAGCTCCGAATCGCTGCGGGAATCCCGGCATGACTGGTTCGGATGAAGGTGAGCATCTCGCGCTCGTATCGACCGATGTCGTCCACCGAATACTGCCGGACCCACGAGGTGCGCGATTCTTGCGGAGTCGCCGAATAGATCGCGATCACCTGCTCTTCCATCGGCAGCGGCGCGTATTGAGGCTGCTTCAGCATTTCGGTCAGCCGCTGACCGTTCGCGATTTGTTCCTGCGTCGCCTTGTCGAGATCGCTGCCGAACTGCGCGAACGCCGCCATTTCCCGGTACTGCGCGAGGCTCAGCTTGAGCTGCCCGGCCACGGCCTTGGTGGCCTTCGTCTGCGCGGCGCCGCCCACGCGCGATACCGAGAGACCGACGTTGATCGCGGGACGAACGCCCGAGTTGAACAGGTCGGTCTCGAGAAAGATCTGACCGTCTGTGATCGAAATCACGTTGGTCGGAATGTACGCCGACACGTCGCCGGCCTGTGTCTCGATGATCGGCAACGCCGTCAGGCTGCCCGCGCCGAGATCGTCGTTGAGCTTGGCCGCGCGCTCGAGCAGTCGCGAATGGACGTAGAACACGTCGCCCGGATACGCCTCGCGCCCCGGCGGACGGCGCAGCAGCAGTGAGAGCTGCCGGTAGGCCACGGCCTGCTTCGAAAGATCGTCGTACACGATCAGCGCGTGCTTGCCGTTGTCGCGGAACCATTCGCCCATCGTGCAGCCCGTGTAGGGCGAGATGTATTGCAGCGGCGCGGACTCGCTCGCCGTGGCAGCCACCACGATCGTGTAGTCCATCGCGCCGTGCTGCGTGAGCTTTTCGACCACCTGCGCGACGGTCGATTGCTTCTGCCCGATCGCCACGTAGATGCAGAAGACGTTCTGACCCTTCTGATTGATGATCGTGTCGATTGCGATTGCCGTCTTTCCGGTTTGTCGGTCGCCGATGATGAGCTCGCGCTGGCCGCGGCCGATCGGCGTCATCGCGTCGATGGCCTTGAGCCCCGTCTGCAGCGGTTCGTGCACGGACTTCCTCGTCACGATGCCCGGTGCCTTCAGCTCGACGCGACGGCGGTCGGGACTCGCAATCGGCCCCTTCCCGTCGATCGGATTACCGAGCGCATCCACCACGCGACCGAGCAGCGCCTCGCCCACCGGCACTTCGATGATGCGCCCCGTTCGGCGCACCAGATCTCCTTCGCGAACGTGCGCGGCGTCGCCCATTAGCGCGATGCCGACGTTGTCTTCCTCGAGGTTCAACACCATTCCGGAGATGTCGCCGGGAAACAGCACGAGCTCGCCGGCCATCGCCTGTTCGAGGCCGTAGACCCGTGCGATGCCGTCGCCGATGGAGAGCACGGTGCCCGTCTCCGATACGTCGACTTCGCGGCCGTACTCGCGAATCTCGCGACGCAGGATGTCGGTGATCTCTCCGGGTCGAATGTCCATGGATCAGCGTCCCTTCATGAGATTGGTTCGCAGCTGCGCGAGCTGCGTGCGGAGGCTTCCGTCGAGGACGATGTCGCCCACTTTGGCGACGACGCCGCCGAGGATCGACGGGTCGATGCGCAGAGACAACGCCACGTCCCGTCCTGTCCGCGCCGACAACGAGCGGCGGAGCCGGTCGAGTTGTGCGTCGGAAAGTTCGGTCGCGGCCACCAGTTCGCCTTCCACCCGACCGGCGGCTTCGTTCGCGAGGCGTTCGAGCTCGCTCGCGATCTCGAAGAAGGCGTCCATGCGTCGCTGCTCTACGAGAAACGCGCAGAACTGCCGGAGCGTCGGACTCGCTCCCATCCGCTCGGCGACGGCAGCCAGCACGGCGCGTCGCTCGGAAACCGGTTGCAGCGGGCGAAAGAGCACGTCTCGAAGCTCGCGGTTCTCGCGCAACAGCGTCGCGATCGCGTCGACCTCGGCGCGCACGGCGTCCACCCGCCGCTCTTCGGTGGCAAGCGAGAACAGCGCGCGCGCATAGCGCCTCGCCGCAGCGGATTTGCGCATCTCGGTCAGCTCCTCGGGGCCGCGGCCGGCGCGGATTCGACTTGCTGGATGAACTCGTCGATCAGCCGGGACCGATCCGCATCGGTCACGTGTTGCCTCAGCAGATCTGCCGCGAGCTCGACGGCAAGAAGCGTGGCGTCCGCTCGAAGCCGGTCTTTCGCGCGCGTCGTTTCTTGTTCGACGGCGAGCGCCGCGTCGCGGCGGATTCGGTCGGCGTTTCGATTCGCATCGGTCAGGATTCGATCGCGCTCGAGTTCCGCGCGTTCTCGCGTGCTGCGGCGGATCTCGGCGATCTCGGAGTCGAGGCGCGCCATCCGACCGTTCCATTCCGCCACGCGCGCTTCGGCTTCGGCGAGTAGCGAGGACGCTCGATCGATTTGCGTTTCGATCTCCGTGTGGCGACCCGCGAAGAACGCTTTGATCGGCGGCCCCGCGAAGTGCAGGATCACACCGATCAGGATCAGCAGGTTGATCCCCTGCCAGACGAGTGTCCACGGGCTCGCACCGTGCTCGCCATGGCCGGCTTCGGCGAACGCCGTCATGGCGGGCAGCAGGACGAGCGCCGCAGTCGCTCCGATCCAGGCCGTGCGACGCATCAGAGCGCCCGCCCGAGCACCCGAGAGGCGGCTTCCCGGGCCAATCCTCTGGCCTCGGACTCGAGCTGTGTTCGCGCCGCGGCGAGCGCCACCGCGATCTCCTCGCGCGCGCGCTCGATCGTCGACTCGGCGGCTTTGCGTTCTCGGCCCGTGGTCTCCGCGCCCTGCTGTTGTGCGGCTACCAGCTCGCGCTTTCGTTCGTCGTCGGCATTCGCGCGAGCGACGCGAACGGCCTCCGAATACTGGGCGAGCGTCTGGTCGACTTCGCGGCCGAGTGCGTCCGCTCGTTTGCGTGCGCCATCGATTCGCGCGGTACGCGCATCGAGGATGCCGAGGATCGGCCGAAAGAGAACCGCGTTGAGTACCGGCACGAGAATCGCGAAGATCACCAGCAGAGGAACGAGAACGGCCGGGTTCGGCTCCAGATTGAGCGCGCCCTCTGCGCGGGCGGGTGCCGCAGAGAGGACCGTGGCCGCGATCAGCCCGCTCGCGGGGGTGACCTGGCGGAGCCGGTGAAGCGTCATGCGTTGCGTTCCTCATCCCGAACCGTTCTGCGCGTCTTCATCGCGAAGGGTCACGCCGGGGCCCACGACGATCGGGGGAGCCACCCGGAGAGATCACGTTCGAATCAGGGTGCGAGCGGAGCGACGCGTGAGCCGCTGTCGGGCCGCGCAAAGCGGCGCTCATGGTTGCATAGAAAGACGAGAGTTCAAGACGCGGGATCAGCGTTCCGGTGCGGTCCGGAAGGGGGACCGGTAGTGCACTGGCCATCGAGCAGCGAACCCTCGGCGAGCGCAAGGCGTGGCGCCGTCACGGACGCGCGGACCCGCGCACCCGGCAGCAGTTCGAGTCGCTGGCGAACGAAGATCTCTCCCTCGAGTTCGCCGGCGACCACCAGCTCGTCGACCTCGACCCGGCCGCGCACGAGCCCGCCGGGCTCGATCCGGAGCTGGCCCTCCGCAACCACTTTGCCGCTGAGGACACCCTCGATGCTGGCCTTTCCTCGAAACGAAAGGACGCCTTCGAACTCGCTGCCCGGAGGCAGGACAGACCCCTGTGTCGCGGAGGCTTCTTCATACACGTCGAACTCGCGCATGCTCATCGGGACTCCAGAAGCTGGTTCAACAGGCGATCGAGTTCCGGCGCCGAAAAGTACTCGAGTTCGATCCGGCCTCGTCCCGCGCCGCCGACGATTCGAACCTTCGTCTTGAAGTGATCGCGTAGTTGATCGATCAGACCCGCGAGATTCGGGTCACCGGCGGGGTCGGCGGAGCCTCTCGCCGGTCGCGGCCCGGCTGCAGGGCGTGAGGCCTCCTCGGCCGCGCGCACCGACAACCCTTCGGCGAGAATTCGCTGGCGCAGGTGAAGCCGACGCTCGGGATTCGCCACCTGCAGGAGCGCTTTCGCGTGTCCCATGGAGAGTCGCCCGGCTTCGACGTCCGTCTGGAAATCGCGAGAGAGATCCAGAAGGCGTAGGTGATTCGCCACGGATGAACGGTCCATGCCGACGCGCTGGCCAATCTCTTCCTGCGTCGCGCCCCCATTCGCCAGGGCGCGGAACGCCAGCGCGAGTTCGATCGGGTTGAGGTCGTGGCGCTGGACATTCTCGACGATCGCGAGCTCGAGTCGGTCCCGCGGCGCGACGTCAGCGACGACCGCTGGGATGGTTGGCTTCCCGGCCGCCTGCGAGGCTCGCCAGCGCCGTTCACCAACGAGGAGTTCGAAGCGATCGCCGTTGCGTCTGACCACGACAGGTTGCAGTACGCCGACGCGTCGAATCGAATCAGCCAGCCGCTCGAGTTGCTCGGGGTCAAAGACGCGACGAGGCTGGTCCGGATTCGGATCGATCCGATCGACTTCGATCTCGAACGGGCTCCCGTCTTCGGAAGCCGGCGGCAACGGCTCGCGCGCACCCGGGATCAGCGCACCGAGACCGCGTCCGAGAGCACTCCGCTTCACCGTGGTCATCCCTGTTCATCCCCACCAGCACGCTCCGGACGCTGTGCACTATGAGAATTGCTCGCGGTTCGCTCGATCAGTTCTTCCGCAAGCCGCAAATAGCTCACGGCACCCTTTGACCGGAGGTCGTAGAGAAGGACCGGCTTCCCGTGGCTCGGAGCCTCGCTGAGCCGGATGTTTCGAGGGATCGGGGTGTCGAACACCTTCGACCCGAAATGCGACCTGACCTCCGCAATCACCTGCTGGGTCAGGCTGACCCTCGCATCGACCATGGTGAGGACGATTCCTTCGAGTTCGAGCGCCGGGTTGAGCTGGCGTTTGACGAGATCGACGGTTTCCAGCAGACGCGCGAGCCCTTCGAGTGCATAGTACTCGCACTGCAACGGGATCAGAACGGAGTCCGCGGCGGTCAGCGCGTTCAATGTGAGCAGACCAAGTGATGGCGGGCAGTCGATGAACACGAAGTCGTAGGCTGCCCGGCGGTCGTTGATCGCCCCGCGGAGACGCGATTCTCGATCGTCGAAGCCGACGAGTTCGATCTCCGCGCCAACCAGGTCGCGGCCCGAAGGCGCGACCTTGAGGGTAGGAAGATCGCTCTCGCGCTCGGCGTCCTTCAGAGCGCAGCTTCCGATCAGCACATCATACAGATGCGGCTGGTCCGCCTGGATCCCGAACGCGCTGCTCGCGTTCGCTTGCGGGTCGAGGTCGATCAGCAGCGTACGGCGTTCGCTGGCGGCGACAGACGCAGCGAGGTTGACTGCGGTCGTCGTCTTTCCGACTCCGCCCTTCTGATTGACGACGGCGATCACGCGACCCGGCGCCATCGACGCGTATACCTCGGCTACAGGCGGGACTCGATTCAGGGGTGTTGGCACAGGTACCACACGCCGCGAGCTGTCGTCCAGAAATGTGAGCGACCGGCGCGATCGGAGATCATCCCGCGGGATCCGGTGACGGCCAGGCCAGCCACAGGGCGTGGCGGGCTGCGCCCGCAATTCCGTACGGCACCAACCGCGTTTCCATGGCCGCGCTGACCTCGCCGCACTCGAAGCCATCCTCGCGGGTTGGGATCGCGATACAGCCGCCGGGTCGAACCCATCGCCTCAGCATGGGGATGACCTTCGCGGGAACACCGACGGCCTGCGCGATCGCGACGTCGTGCGGTTCGGGGGCCGCTTGCTCTGCGCGAGCACGAAGGGTTCGTACGTTCCTCAGGGTCAGCGTCCGGACAGCGTGACGCAAGAAGTGATGCCTTCGTTCCCGCGGTTCAACCAACAGGAATTGACGCTCCGGAAAGACGAGCGCGAGAGGAAGACCCGGGAGGCCCGCTCCAGACCCGATGTCGACCAGCGTTCGAAATGAAGGGAGAGATCGGCCGAGGAGCGCTGCGCCCATTACGAGTTCGTCGAGGATCGTGTCGACACTGCGCAGGCCGGTCAGGTTGATCCGTTCTCCCCAGGCCGACAGGAGCTGCGCGTATGTGACCAGCCCGTCCGCGAATCGCTCTGCCTCAGCCAGATCGTAACCGCCGGCATGTAGCGTCCCGGCGGCGAACGAATGGAGGTGCCCGGCGGGATTCGGCGACGGCGAAGGGATCATGGAACGTTCCCCGTGGAACACCCGGGTCTGCGTTCCCCGTGGAACACCCGGCCTTACCCCTCGCGTCGTCCCGAAGAGGCCGATGCCTGGCGCTTTGCGTCGGCGTACTCGGGGGCTCCCTCCGGAACCACCACGACCTGGCGATACTCTCCCGACCCGATCGACATCGTCGCAATGCCGGGTCGATCGCGAAGCGCAACGTGTACGACTCGCCGATCTCTCGGACTCATCGGATCGATCGCCACCGAGCGGCCGGTCTCGGCGGCGCGATTCGCCGCCCGGTCGGCGAGTTTCGCGAGATACTCCTCGCGCCGCGCGAGGTCACCCTCTGCCTCGACTACGACTCGCTTTGCGTCTTCCCCATCACGCATCGACACCTGATTTGCGAGCAGTTGAATCGCGTCGATCGTGCGCGCGTCCCCGGCGGAGATGCACTGCGCCGCCGCCCCGCTCAGCCGAATACCGATCGTCGTACTCTCCATCGACTCGGCGACTTCGAACGGACCCGCGTCGAGCCGTTCGACCAGACCCATCACGAACTCACCGATCGGACCCAGCGAGCCCTTCACCGTCCCCACCGACGTTCCCGCCGCTGCGCGCGGGCGTTCCGGTGCGGACTGCTTCACTGCGCGAACCTCGGGAGCCGGACGCTCGCCCCTCGGACCTCTGTCACCTCGATCGCGGCGCGGACCTCGCTCCGGCCGGTCACCCGTCTCGCGACGTCCCCCCTCCTCCGAGCTTCTATCCCTCGGCGCAGGCCTCGCTGAAACAGATCGAGACCTGAGGCCTGCCACGATCACCGTACGACCGGACAGATTCATGACCTCGCTCGCCGGCGGCGTCGCGATTTCGAGATCGGCCTCCGCAGCCCCGAAGAACCCACAGGCCCTTGTGACGGCCTCGTCCCGATCCGCACCGACAAACTCTCGAAGTTCATTCCTTGTATCGAACATTCAATTGGCTCCCTGTGGCTGACGAGGTTCGGGACGGTTCAACCAGAGCTGGTGCCCGATTGCCAGCAGATTGCTGACGAACCAGTACAGAACGAGTCCCGACGGAAAGCTGTAAAACAGGACGGTGAACATCACCGGCATCACCGTCATCATCATCTTCGCCTGCGACGGATCCATCGACGGCGAGGACGGTGTCAGTTTCTGCTGGAGCACCATGCTCGCGCCCATCACGATTGGCAACAGTCGCACGGGTACATCGATTCCTGGCAGCACGAGAAGCGCTTCCGGAGCGGAAAGATCGTTGATCCAACCAAGGAAGGGTGCGTGCCGGAGATCAATCGCGCTTTGCAGCGCAGAATAGAGGCCGATGAAGACAGGAAACTGGAGTACAATAGGAAGACAGCCCCCGAACGGGTTCACGCCGGCCTCCTTGTACAGCTTCATCATCTCTTCCGATTGCTTCTGCCGGTCGTCCCGGTGCTTCTCCTGGATCGCATCCATCCGCGGCTTCAGCTCGGCCATTTTCTTCATCGACCGCATCTGCCGTGACGTCAGCGGTGCGGTCAGGACACGGACCAGACCGGTGAGCAGAATGATGCCCACCCCGTAGTTCGGAATCAGCCCGTAGGATGCATGCAGGAGCCAGAGGAAGGCCTTCGTCAGCGGCGCGACCCACGCGTATCCGAGCTCGACACTTCGATCGATGTTGGCCCCGAACGATTCAAGCCGGGCCGCTTCCTTGGGCCCAATGTACGCCCGGATCTCGCGGCGATCGGCCAGCCCCGGCGGGATGGATCCGGCCGGGGAAGCAAGTCGTGCCGTCGCGATCTCGCCCGGCCGGCGTGGCTCAAAAGTTCCTACGCTGTCTCGCGGTCGATCTCCGACGAGTGCCGCCAGGAAGTAGTGTGAGTCGATGCCGACCCAGTCGACATCCCCTCGGTACTCGATCGGTTTGGCCGCCGAACGACCCGTCAGATTGTCCGTCAAACCGGACTCGCCAAAACCGATGAGAGGAGAGCGGACGACCTGTTCCTCGTGCATCGCGATCAAGGATTCGTTCGCGAAGTCTGACCCTTTTCTCACGATCGCGGGCCACGTCACATCGAAGCCGGGATCGATCGATCGACCGCTGTCGTTCTCGACCTCCAGCACCAGACGGACGACGTATCCGTCCGGGGCAAACTCGAAGCGCTTTCGGACGCGGATTCCGTCCTGAGCGAGTTCGAACGTTGCGCCAGTACTGGAAGACTCTGTGATCTCGAAGCTGGCTCCGGAGAGGTCTCCCAACCCCAGTTCCGGCATTGACGAGGCAAGTCCGAGACCACCCTCCGCGGTGGCCGGGGCAAGCTCGACAGGCGCAGAGCTGCTTTCCGGCGTAGATCGATAGGACTTCAGCGTCCAGCTGCGAATCCCCGCCCCGCGGCTCGTCAACTCTGCAGAATAAAGCGAGTTCTCGACCTTGAGAATTTGTTCTCTTGCTGGTTCCGCGCGCGGCGGCGGTGCCTCGGGGAACGGGGCGGAAGCACTTGTCAGCCCCGTCGCTCGCTGCTGCTCTCGTACGCCAGCCGTCTCGCTCGCGACTTCCGGCGCGACGTCGTTTCCAGGGGAGCCTCCCTCCTGTTGTGCTCGCCACGTCGAATACGCAGTCAGGACGAGGAAGGAAAGCCCGAGCGCGAGGAATAGATTCCGGTCCACGATCGCCTTTACGGTACCGGGTCGAACCCCCCGGGATGGAACGGGTGGCAGGAGCCAAGGCGGCGTACGCCCAGCGCCACCCCCTTTATGACTCCATACCGCTGAACCGCCTCTTCCGTGAAACGCGAGCAGCTCGGCTCGAACCGGCATCTTGCGCCGAGCCAGGGCGAGATCAACAACCGGTATGCCCGGATTACCGCCCCTGTGATCCGCTGTGCCGCCGATCCTGATCGTTCCGTCGCTCCGCTGACCGCGACTACCACTTTTCGCCTTTCAGCAGGTTCTCCAGCTCTTCTTCGATCGCCAGACGCCGCAGCGTCGCCGCCCCTTTCCGCGCGATCACCACGATGTCGACCGCTCGAACGCGCAGCTCTCTCTGGCGCCTGTACCACTCCCTGATTCCGCGCTTGACCCGGTTTCGCTCTACCGCAGGGCCAACTTTCCGGCTCACGGTAACGCCCAGCCGCGCCCCGCCGGCCTTTGCTCCTTCATGACGTTTCGCGTTCAAGAGGATTACGAAGTGCGCTGATGCAACCCGGCGCCCATACCGGCTTGCCCGCCCGTAGTCGCGCCCGTCTCTCACTCGCTCGCTGCGTGGGAACCGCTGACCCACGCCGGCCACGACTACTTCCCGGGGATCGTTGCCGCGAGGCGCCGGCGCCCTTTGGACCGGCGCCGCTTCAAGACATCCCTTCCCGCCTTCGTGCTCATTCGGGCCCGGAAGCCATGCGTGCGCTTCCGTCGAATCCGACTCGGCTGGTACGTTCGCTTCATGGAGAATGCTTTCTCGCTGGAGGATACGGGCGGAGCGGAGTCGCCCCCCCGGCGTCGCGTCGACCGAGCTTTCGGCCACCATCTCTACACGCTTCGCGCTGAAGGGCCGAGCTTATCCTCGCCGTTTCCGGCCTGTCAACCGCACTGGCTTCCGCCGGCGTGGCGAACCCGACGTGGCATCATGATAAGATGCGCACACAACGGGAAGGCTTCCGGCTCTCTCGCTCGAACCGGATCCTTTCGTTCGTTCCCCCGACTGCTGGATCTTCGCCGGGTTGCCGGGGTTATCGACAGTCTCGATGAGTTCCCATCCCTTCCACTGAATTTCAGACATCTTCCGGAAGGAGAGAGACACGATGAAGCTGGTGATCTCCAAGAGCGAACTTCTCGCAGGTCTCGCCCGAATCCAGGCCATCGTCGAGAAGCGGAACTCGATGCCCATTCTCGGTAACGCCTTACTTCAGGCGGTAACTGACGGACCGCGGCAAACACTCGAAATCAGCGGCTACGACCTCGAAGTTGGTATTCGAGGCGTTCATCCCGCGCAGGTGAAGTCGCCCGGGAAGGTCACCGTCTCGGCCAAGAAGTTCTTCGAAGTCGTCCGAGAGCTGCCCGACGAACCGCTTCACCTCACGGTCACGCCGAACAACTACCTCGAGCTATTGAGCGCGAGAACGCGATTCACGCTGGCCGGAACGGGTGCAGACGAATACCCGACGATCCCCATGGAGACCGACCAACCTCGCGTGCGCGTTCAGGCTGCCTTGCTCAGCACGATGATCGAACGAACGATGTTCGCCGCGTCGACCGACGAATCCCGCTACAACCTCAACGGCGTGTATTTCGAGGCCACGCCCGATTCCGGAAAGATTCGGATGGTTGCGACGGACGGTCACCGGCTCGCGTTCATCGACCGTGTGATCGGCGACGAAGCGGCGCACCTTCGCAGCGGGGTGATCATTCCCCGAAAAGGACTCGGCGAACTCAAGCGCCTCGTCGACGAGGACGACGCCGACGAAATCGACATCTCGTTCGTCGACAACCTCGCGTTCGTTCGAAAGGGAGAGGTCACTCTCGTCATCCGTCTGATCGAGGGAGAGTTCCCGAACTATCGCCAGGTGCTCCCAAAGCCGCCCCGAAACCAGCTCACCCTTTCCCAGGAACTCTTCGGCCGGGCGCTTCGCCGCGTCGGCTTGATCTCCAGCGAGCGAAGCCGCGCCGCGAAACTCCAGCTCACCGAGGGCAAGATGACGCTCTCCTCTTCGAACCCGGAACTCGGAGAGGTTCTCGAGGAAATCGACGTCGACTACGCAGGTCCGGAGATCAGCCTCGGCTTCAACGTTCGTTATCTGCTCGAGACGATCGGAGCGTTTCACGCCAAGGAAATCCAGCTCGGCCTCGACGATGAAATCTCTCCCGCCCAGCTTCGCCCCGCGGACGACCCCGACACACTCGTGGTGGTCATGCCGATGCGCCTGTAGCAACCACCGAACGCGGTGTTCCCGCTTCCTTTACGCTGGGTTATGCATCGGTTACCGTGCCGCCGCGCAGCCCTGCGGGGCCCGCACGAACGCTCGCCAGCGCGCGAGGGAAGCGCGAGCGCAGCACGACCAGCCGTCAGCTCGCGAGCCACGGGATCGAAGGAAGCAGACAGCCAGTGACGTACGACGCGAGTTCCATCGAGGTCCTCGAGGGCCTCGAGCCGGTCCGAAAACGACCGGGCATGTACATCGGTACGACGGGTCCCGAGGGCCTGCACCATCTCGTCTACGAGGTCGTCGACAACTCGATCGACGAAGCGCTCCAGGGTCACTGCAAGGAAATTTCCGTCGTCATCCACAGCGACAACAGCGTCACCGTGATCGATGACGGCCGCGGCATCCCCGTCGACATGCACCCCACCGAGAAACGACCAGCCGTCGAGGTCGTCCTCACCACACTTCACGCGGGCGGGAAGTTCGACGAGAACAGCTACAAGGTTTCGGGCGGGCTCCACGGCGTTGGCATTTCCGTGGTCAACGCCCTCTCGGATCGACTCAGCGTCGAAATCAAGCGCGACGGGCGCGTCTGGCGTCAGGAATATTCTCGGGGCGTGCCCGCGAGCGCGCTCGAAGTGATCGGAACCACCGAGACCACGGGAACACGGGTCACCTTTCACCCCGACCCCGACGTCTTTCCCTCGGTCGAGTTTTCGTTCGAGATCCTGTCACAACGTCTTCGCGAGCTCTCGTTTCTCAACGCCGGGATCCGGATTCGGATCGACGACGAACGCGCCCGGGATCAGACGCACGATTTCTGCTACGCGGGCGGAATTCGCTCGTTCGTCGAGCACCTCAACAAGAGCAAGAAGCCGATTCACGGCGAGCCCATCTTTCTCTCCGGCGAGCGAAGCTTCCCGGACCGCGATCGCTCCGTCGCCGTCGGCATCGAAGTCGCGCTGCAATACAACGAGACCTACAACGAAAGCGTCTTCGCGTTTGCCAACAACATCAACACCGCCGAAGGTGGAACACATCTGATCGGCTTCCGTACCGCGCTCACTCGCGCGGTGAACCGCTACATCACCGCCCACGCCAGGAACACCAAGGGCGAACCGGAATCCGTCAGCGGTGACGATCTGCGGGAAGGCCTCACCGCCGTCATCTCCGTCAAGTTGCCGCAGCCCCAGTTCGAAGGTCAGACCAAGTCGAAGCTCGGAACCGCCGAGGTGAAGAGCCTCGTCGACAGCCTGGTCTACGAACAACTCGGGACCTATCTCGAAGAGCATCCGAGCGAGGCGCGGCGAATCGTAGACAAGGTGATCGAGGCGGCTCGCGCGCGAGCCGCCGCCCGAAAGGCGCGCGATCTCGTCCGGCGAAAAGGCGCCCTCGACAGCTTCAGCCTCCCCGGGAAGCTCGCCGACTGCCAGGAACGAGATCCCGAGAAGTGCGAACTCTTCATCGTCGAAGGAGAGTCAGCCGGCGGCTCTGCGAAACAGGGTCGTTTTCGCGAGACGCAGGCGATCCTCGCGATCCGCGGCAAGATCCTGAACGTCGAGCGAGCCCGCGTCGACCGAATGCTGTCGAGTCAGGAGATTCAGGCGCTGATCGCCGCGATCGGCGGTGGCGGCATCGGATCCGACTTCGACGTTTCGAAGGTCCGCTACCACAAGATCGTGGTGATGACCGACGCGGACGTCGATGGAAGCCACATTCGTACGCTGCTCCTCACCTTCTTCTACCGCCAGATGCGTCCGCTGGTCGATCGCGGCTTCCTCTACATCGCTCAGCCACCGCTCTTCAAGGTCAAGAAGGGCAAGAGCGAGCGGTATGCGAAGGACGAGCCCGCGCTCGAAACCTATCTCCTCGATCTCGCACTGCGCAGCATCCGCGTGACCGGCGCAGACCGCGCGACGGCGCTCGCGGACGCTGCGCTGCGCCGCCTGCTCGAGTTCACGGGCGAGTACGTCCGATTGCTTCAACGTCTCGAGCTGCGAAGAATCGACGACCGCGTCGTCGACGCGGCGATTCGCTGCGGCCTGCCGCTCGAATCGGACTTGCACGACGCCGACGCGCTTCGTGAGCGCATCGCCCCGGCCATCGAAGCCGCACTGGCCCCGCTCGACGGCGCGGCGCCGAACGTGGTCTGGTCGGTCGAAGACGATCGGGAACACGCGGGTTCGCGACTGATCGCCGAAACTCGCCGGGGCGGCGTCGCCCTCCGAACCTCGTTCGATGCCGACTCGCTGCGCTCCGCCGATCGACAGCGGCTCGCGTCACTCTGGTCGCGGATCGCCGCGCTCGCCGCGGGACCCTTTCACCTGCGCATCGGAAACGAGACCGACGAAGAGACGATCCCCCTGCCGCCGGCACTGCTGGCACGTGTACTCGAACTCGGCCGAAAGGGCCTCTCGATCCAGCGCTACAAGGGCCTCGGCGAGATGAACCCCGAGCAGCTCTCGGAAACCACGATGGACCCGGCCCGGCGCACGCTGCTGCAGGTGAAGATCGAAGACGCCGTCGCCGCCGACGAGGTCTTCTCCACCTTGATGGGCGACGAAGTCGAACCGCGGCGCGACTTCATCGAGCGCAACGCGCTCGACGCACAAAACGTCGACATCTGATCGGTTTCGCGAGAAACGGAACGGAAGACCACGGTGACAGAAGACAGCGACCTTCCCGAAGGACAGGAACCGCAGCGCGGCGGCGCGAGCCCGCCGCCCGCTTCGTCGCTGCAGCCCGTGAACATCGAGGACGAGGTTCGGCGCTCGTTTCTCGACTACTCGATGTCGGTCATCATCAGTCGCGCGCTCCCGGACGTGCGCGACGGCCTCAAGCCCGTTCATCGCCGCATTCTCTACGCGATGCAGCAGGAAGGCCTGCTCTCGACGCGGCCCTATTCGAAGTGCGCCGGCGTCGTCGGCGAGGTCCTGAAGCACTATCACCCGCACGGCGATGGCGCCGTCTACGACGCGCTCGTTCGGCTGGTACAGGAGTTCTCGCTCCGATACCCGCTGATCGACGGACAGGGCAACTTCGGATCGATCGACGGCGACCCCGCAGCCGCCTACCGCTACACCGAATCGCGTCTGCACCCGATCGCCGAGCTGATGTTGCGCGACATCGACCGGAACACGGTCGACGTCGGGCCCAACTTCGACGGCTCGATGACCGAACCGCTCGTTCTCCCCACGCCGTTTCCGAACCTGCTCGCCAACGGTTCGACGGGCATCGCCGTCGGCATGTCGACCAACGTTCCGCCGCACAACCTTCGCGAGCTGGTCGATGCGCTCGAACTCGAAGCACGCCAGCCCGACTGCTCACTCGACGAACTGATGAAGGTGATGCCCGGCCCGGACTTTCCCACCGGCGCTCTGATCTGCGGTGCCGGCGGGATCCGTTCCGCCTACGCCACCGGGAAAGGGCACCTCACGGTTCGCGCCCGCACGGAGATCGAAGAGACGAAGCGCGGCCAGCGCATCGTCGTCACCGAGATCCCGTACATGGTCAACAAGACCTCGTTGCTGGAGCGGATCGCGGAGCTCGTGCGGGACGGCAAAGTCACGGGCATCGGTGGCCTGCGCGACGAATCGAATCGCCAGGGCATGCGGATCGTGATCGAGCTGAAACGCGACGAAGCTTCGGACGTGATCCTCAATCAGCTCTTCAAGCTGACCCCGCTGCAAACGACCTTCGCAGTCAATCTGCTCGCTCTGGTCGGCGGCCGGCCGCAGACACTGACGCTCAAAGAAGCGCTGCGCCTGTTCATCGACTTCCGTCGCGAAACCGTCGCGCGGCGCGCCCACTTCGATCTCGCGAAGGCTCGCGAGCGAGCGCATCTGCTGGAAGGTTTCGCGATCGCGCTCGAGCATCTCGACGCGATCATCGCGTTGATTCGGGCGGCGCAGGATGCAGCGCAAGCCCGCGATCAGATGATGTCTCGCTTCGGTCTTTCCGAGCGGCAGGCGCAGGCGATCCTCGAGATGCGGCTTCGTGCGCTGACCGCACTCGAGCGACAGCGGGTACTCGCCGAACTCGAAGAAGTTCGCGCGACGATCGCCGACCTCGAAGACCTGCTGGCCAGCGATGCGAGGATTCTCGACGTCGTCGTCGACGAGCTGCGCGATGTGAAGGAGCGCTTCGGCGACGCCCGGCGGACGTCGCTGAGCGACGCAGTCGACAGCCTGACGACGGAAGACCTGATCGCCGAGGAAGACATGGTCGTCACCATGTCTCACACGGGCTACGTGAAGCGCACGTCGCCTTCGGCGTATCGCGCGCAACAGCGCGGCGGCAAGGGCATCAAAGCGGCGGAGACGAAACAGGAAGACTTCGTCGAGCACTTGTTCGTCGCGTCGACGCACGCGCAGATGCTGTTTTTCACCAACCGCGGGCGCATCTACTGGCTCAAGGTGTTCGAGGTTCCGGAACTCGCACGATCAGCGCGGGGCAAGGCGGTCGTCAATCTGTTGCAGCTCGGATCGGGCGAGCGCGTGCAGGCCCTGCTTCCGGTGCGCAGTTTCGACGAAGGCGGAAACGTGGTCCTCTGCACGCGCAAGGGCGTGGTGAAGAAGACGGCGCTCGACGCCTATTCGAATCCGCGCCGCGCGGGCATCATCGCGATCGGCCTCGACGACGACGACGAACTGATCGCCGCACGCCGCACGAACGGCAATCAGGAGATCGTGCTGGTGACGGCGAGCGGGCTGTCGATTCGATTCCCGGAGGATCAGGTCCGAGCGATGGGTCGCCAGGCCGGCGGCGTCAAAGGCATCGAGCTCGACGAAGGCGATCAAGTCGTTGGCATGGAGGTGCCGGAGCCCGGTGCCGACATCCTGACCGCGTGCGGGAACGGGTACGGCAAGCGCACGCCGCTCGACGAATACCGCCTGCAGCGCCGCGGCGGTCGCGGAATCATCACCATCCGCACGACCGAGCGAAACGGTTCGGTGATCGGCGTCGCGCAGGTTCACGATGGCGACGAAATCATGCTGGTGACCAACACGGGCCGCGCGCTGCGCTGTCCGATCGCCGGCATTTCGACCATGGGCCGCGTGACGCAGGGCGTCCGGTTGATGGTGATGCAGAACGAGCAGGAGCAACTGGTCGCGATGGCACGCCTCGCGGAAAACGACGATTCGGGCGGCGACCGTGATGGCGGAGCCGCCGACGCGTGATGCGCACCACACGGTCGAGACGACTGTTCGCGCGTGCGCAGCGCTCGATTCCCGGCGGTGTCAACAGCCCGGTTCGTGCGTTCGGCAGCGTGGGCGGCGTGCCGCGGTTTCTGGTTCGCGGTCGCGGTGCGCGCGTGATCGACGCGGACGGCAACGAGTACATCGACTACGTCGGCTCCTGGGGCCCGCTGATTCTCGGTCATGCCGATCCCGGCGTGCTTCGCGCGGTGCGTGCGGCGGCGTCCGGCGGGACGAGTTTCGGCGCGCCGACCGAGATCGAAATCGAACTCGCCGAACTGATTCGCCAGCGGATGCCGGCAGTCGAACGCGTGCGGATGGTCAGCTCCGGCACCGAAGCGAGCATGAGCGCGTTGCGTCTCGCGCGCGCCGCGACCGGCCGGACGCGCGTGGTCAAGTTCGACGGTTGCTATCACGGCCACGTCGACTCGCTGCTGGTCGGTGCCGGAAGCGGAGTCGCGACGCTCGGGATTCCCGGTTCTCCCGGGGTTCCGAAGGCGTTCGTCGACACCACGATCCTCGTGCCCTTCAACGACGTTTCCGCCGTCCGCGAGGCGTTTCGTCGCTGGGGGCACGAAATCGCTGGCGTCATCGTCGAGCCGGTTGCCGGGAACATGGGTTTCGTTCCGCCGGTTGCCGGATTTCTCGATGCGCTGCGATCGCTTTGCGATGCGAGTGGCGCGCTGTTGATCCTCGACGAAGTCATGACGGGCTTCCGGGTCGCGCTCGGCGGCGCGCAGGCACTCTTCGCCGTGCGACCAGACCTCGTCTGTCTCGGCAAGGTCGTTGGCGGGGGGCTACCCGCGGCGGCGTACGGTGGTCGAGCAGATTTGATGCAGCAGATCGCGCCGGTCGGCCCCGTTTATCAGGCCGGAACGCTGTCGGGCAATCCGCTGGCCATGGCCGCCGGACGCGAAACGCTGCGCCGCATCGCCGCGAAAGGGTTCTTCGATCGGCTCGCCGAACGAACGCGAACGCTGTCCGACGGCCTCGGCGTGCTGGCGCGGGAAGAGGGTGTCGAGTTCAGCGCGGGCAGCCTCGGGGGGATGTTCGGGTTCTTCTTCCATCCCGGACCGGTGCGCAACTTCGACGACGCGAAAAAGAGCCACAGCGCCCGCTTCCGCGTCTTCTTCCAGTCGATGCTCGAGCAGGGGATCTACCTCGCACCGTCGGCGTTCGAAGCGGGCTTCGTCTCGGCCGCGCATCGCCCGGCGGAAATCGACCGAACGCTTTCCGCAGCCCGTGTGGCGCTTCGCAAAGCGGCGAAAGTGCATTGAGGCCCTCGGGGCCGTCGGCTAGGATGCGCGCCGCGCAACGGGCCGGTCCGCTCCGGGCGGCACCGCTCGAAGCGAACCGGGCGATGCTCGAAGTATGACGGATGAGCGCCGGCGCAACCGCGACGGGCCTCGACTGCCGCGAGACGCAGTCGGACGGGGGCTCGGCCGGCGTGCCGCCGCCGCCTATCAGGGCGCACTCGAGGCCATCCTCGCGATCGTCATCACGATGGCCGCGGGCTGGTGGCTGGATCGGCGCTTCGGCACCGAACCGGGGTTCTTGCTGCTGGGGGCCGTGATCGGGTTCGTCGCCTTCGTGGTGCGCGTGTGGCGGCTGCGGGATCTGATGGTGCCGGAGCCCGATCCCGCAACGGACGGCGTTCGCGACGATGGCCGCAAGGACGGTCGGAACGGAGACGGGTCGAGGTCGACGTGAAGCAACGGGTCACCAGCACGATCGCTTCGCTTCATCCGCTGGAGCGCGTGAACCTCACGCTTTCGACCGGAAGCGTGGCCGCGCTGCTCGCGTTCGCGCCGGCCCCCTTCGCCAGCAGTTTCGCGCTCGGCGCCGCGCTCGAAGCGATCAACTTTCGCGCGCTCGTGGCCTGCAGCGCGCGACTCTTTTCCGGCGAAGTCGCCGGCGCGCAGCCCTGGGCCGCGTTGATGGCGATGCGCCTGTTCGTGCTTTGCACCGCGATGGGCGTGGCGCTCTGGGGCGGCGCGCATCCGCTCGGCCTGCTCGCCGGCGTCTCGACGATCGTGCCCGCCGTGGCCGTTGCGGCCTGGATTCATCGCCCCACCGATTTGACGCCGCTCGCCGGACTCGAGCCCGACGACCCGAGCTGGGATCGCTGGAGTGTCTGGCGCGCCGGTGAGATCGAGCCCGACGATCAGGAGGACGCGTGAACATCTACGCACCGCTCGAACACGCCGTTCACCTCTCATGGGTCGTGCAGGCCGCCCTCCTCGCGGGGTTCCTGCTCGCGCTCGGGGGGCTGATGGTGCGCGGTCGTCTGGCAAGCGGCGACGCGGGGATCGTTCCGGATGCCGGCGTCACGCTGCGCAACATTCTCGAAGTTCTCGTCGAGTGGCTGGCCGGGCTCGCCGAGCAGGCAATCGGGCCGGAATGGAAGGCCTGGTTTCCCGTCGTCGGGACCATCTTCTTTTTCATTCTGATTTCGAATCTGATGGGACTGATGCCCGGGGTCGGTGGCGCGACCAGCGACGTGAACGCCGGACTCGCGTGGGCGCTGATCGCGTTCAGCGTCTACACGTGGGCGGGGGTTCGCAAGCACGGCTGGCGCTACATCCACCAGTTCATGGGGCCTGCGTTCGACCTGACGATTGGCGGCAAACATCGCCACGTTCGCGTGCTGGCGCCGTTCATGATGATGATCGAAATCCCGCTCAACCTCGCACGCATCGTGACGCTGACGATTCGTCTTCTCGCCAACATGTTCGCCGATCACACCGTT
>CAZDHU010000147.1:0-5905 GCA_964505355.1 uncultured Myxococcaceae bacterium
AGGCCGCGATTGGATCTGGAGCGGTGCCCGGGCGAATCGACACGACCGTCTCCGAAGCACTCGTGCTCGGCCTGCTGCGGCAGGGCGTCCGCACGTTTCTCTGCGTGCTCGGCCACGGCTCGACGGAAATCGGCGAGGTGCTTCGCGTCTTCGAGGCAGAGGGCGCCGTGCGGACGGTCGCCCTCAGAAACGAGGTCGAGGCCGCGCACGCGGCAACGGCGCTCCGCTGGGTGACGGGCGAGAAGGCGGCGGTGGTGACGTCGATCGGGCCCGGTGCGCTGCATGCGCTCGCGGGATCCCTCGCGGCCGCGACCGACGGCATCGGCGTCTGGCACCTCTATGGTGACGAGACGACCGAAGACGAAGGTCCGAACATGCAGCAGATCCCGAAGGCGGAGCAGGGGCTCTATCTCCGGATGTGCTCGGCACTCGGCGAGGCGTACTCGCTTCACACGCCGCTCTCGATCTCGACCGCGCTTCGGCGCGGACTCGCGTGTGTCGATCACCCGCACCGCGCGGGGCCGTTCTTTCTGCTCCTTCCGATGAACGTCCAGCCCGCGCCGATCGACCGCTTTTCGATCGACGAGCTTCCGGGCGGTGCGCCGCCCCCGCTCGGTGCCGCAGCGGACGCGAACGGGGCGTACGAGAACGCGGCGCGAGCGCTGCTCGATGCGACGCGCGTGGTCGTGAAGGTGGGAGGCGGTGCGCGCTCCGCCGGGAGCGAGCTCGCCGAGCTGCTCGAGCTCGCCGACGCGGTGGCGGTCACGAGCCCGCTCGTCTCCGGCGTCGTTCCGTATGCGCATCCCCGCAACATGACGGTCGGCGGGTCGAAAGGGTCGATCGCCGGGAACTTCGCGATGGAAGAAGCCGACTGCCTCGTCGCGCTGGGTACGCGTTTCGTTTGTCAATCCGATTGCTCGCGCACGGGCTATCCGCGGGTGAGCCGGGTCGTGAACGTGAACACGGACCGTAACGCCGCGACGCACTACGCACGCACCACCGCATTCGTCGGCGACTGCGCGGCGACGCTCCGGTGCCTGAACGATGAACTGCGCCGACTCGGCGCTCGGCCTCGCACCGAGCCCTCGACGTGGCTCGCCGCGTGTGCGGCGAAGAAACGCGAGTGGGAAGCGTTCAAGGCGGCGCGGTACGCGAAGCCGACGCTGTTCGATGCCGTCTGGAACGCCGAAGTCCTCAGCCAGCCCGCAGCGATCAAGATCGCGACCGACTTCGCCCGAGAGCGCGAGGTCGTCGCGTTCTTCGACGCAGGAGACGTGCAGGCCAACGGGTTTCAGATCGTCGAGGACGACCGGCTCGGCCGAACCTTCACCGAGACCGGCGCGAGCTACATGGGCTGGGCCGTCTCTGCGCTGCTCGCGACCGCGCTCGCGAAGCAGCCGTTCCATGGCCTTGCGCTCACCGGCGACGGCTCGTTCACGATGAACCCGCAGATCCTGATCGACGGAATCGCGCACGGCGTACGAGGCACGATCCTGCTGCTCGACAATCGGCGCATGGGCGCGATCTCGGGCCTTCAGCTCGCCCAGTACGGACACGACCACGCGACGAACGACGCGGTCGAGGTGGACTACGTCGCGTGGGCGCGTGCGGTGCGGGGGGTGGCTGCGTTCGACGGCGGGCGCACGCCCGACGCGCTTCGCTCGGCGCTCGGCAAAGCGTTCGCGCACGCCGGACTGTCGCTGGTGCACGTACCGGTGTATTTCGGGCCCGACCCGCTCGGCGGGATGGGCGTCTTCGGTCGCTGGAACGTCGGCCCGTGGAGCGCCGACGTGCAGCGACTTCGCCATGAGGTCGCGCTGTGACGGATTCGAAGTTCGTTCCCCGGGAGATGTTCATCGATGGCGCGTGGTCGCCGTCCGCCGATCGCGCGCGGATCGACGTGATCAACCCCGCCACCGAAGAAACGATCGACTCGATTCCGCGCGCGACGGCCGGCGATCTCGATCGCGCGCTCGCGGCCGCCGATCGCGCGTGGAGAAGCTGGCGCGAGGTGGATGCGTGGTCGCGCAGCGCGGTGCTCCGGCGCGCGGCGGCGCTCGTGCGCGAACGGCTCGAAACGATCGCGACTGTGATGACCGAAGAACAGGGCAAGCCCCTCGCCGAATCGCGCGCGGAGGTCAATGCCGCGGCGGATCATCTCGACTGGAACGCGGACGAGGCGCGGCGGATCTACGGGCGCACGGTCGAAGCGCGTTCGCGTGAGAGTCGGCTTCTCGTCGCGCGCGAGCCGATCGGTCCGGTGGCTGCGTTCACCGCATGGAATTTTCCGGTGCTGCTCGCGGCACGAAAAATCGCGCCGGCGCTCGCGGCCGGCTGCTCGATGATTCTCAAGCCCGCCGAAGAGGCGCCGCGTGCCGCGTTCGCGCTCGCGAAAGCGTTCGAAGACGCGGGCCTTCCGGCCGGCGTCCTTTCCGTCGTGACCGGCGAGCCCGCGGCGGTGAGCCGTCATCTGCTCGGATCGAGCGTCGTGCGCAAGGCGACACTCACGGGCTCGGTACCCGTCGGTCGCGAGATCCTGCGCCTGTGCGCCGAGCGGCTGATCCCGGCCTCGATGGAACTCGGAGGCCACGCGCCGGTGCTCGTCTTTCCCGATGCCGACCCCGAGGCCGTGGCCGAGACGTGCGCGCGCGGGAAGTTTCGCAACATGGGACAGGTCTGCATCGCGGCGACGCGCTTCGCCGTGCACGAATCGATCGCCGACCGGTTCGCCGCGCGATTCGTGGAGGTCGCGCGTGGTCTTCGAATCGGCGACGGTCGCGACCCGAAGACGGAGGTCGGGCCGCTCGCCAATCGCCGTCGACTCGAAGCGGTGGAGGCCTTCGTGCAGGACGCCGCGTCGCAGGGCGCGAGGGTGCTGTGCGGCGGTCGTCGGCCGGCCGAAAGGAGGCGCGGCTTCTTCTACGAGCCGACCGTCTTCGATCGCGTCGGCCCGGCGGCGAGGTTGATGCGCGAAGAACCGTTCGGTCCGCTCGCTCCGATCGTCACGTTCAGCGGCTTTGGCGACGCCATCGCGTTCGCCAACGCGACGGAGTACGGCCTCGCGGCATACGTCTTCACGAACGATCTCCGAACGGCCTTTCGCGCGTCCGAAGCGCTCGAAGTCGGAATGGTCGGCGTGAACCAGCTCCTGCTCTCGACGGCCGAGATCCCGTTCGGGGGCGTGAAACAATCCGGCTTCGGACGCGAGGGCGGTAGCGAAGGCGTCGAGTCGTACACGGTCACGAAACACGTGCACGTGCGGCTCTGACTCGGTTTCGGCCCGAAGCGGCACGCAGTCCATTCGACACGGGGAGAGAGATGTCCGACGGCGGGAAGCAGCGCGGGATCGAGAAGAACCTCACGAGTTACGCCGATCCGGGCTTCAGCCGGTTCTTGCGCCGCGCGTTTCTCTCTTCGGCCGGGTTCGACCGCGACGACGTCGACCGGCCGATCGTCGGGATCGCCGACACTTCGAGCGACTACACGACCTGTCACCGCGACATGCCGCAGGTGGTCGAGGCGGTGAAGCGCGGTGTGCTCGAAGCGGGCGGTCTTCCGCTCGTGTTTCCGACCACGTCGCTGGCGGAGATCCTGCTTTCGCCGACCTCGATGCTCTACCGGAATCTGCTCGCCATGGAAGCCGAGGAGATGATCCGCGCGCAGCCGATGGACGCGGTGGTGCTCGTCGGCGGCTGCGACAAGACGGTTCCCGGGCATCTGATGGCGGCGGCCTCGGCCGACGTGCCCGCGATCTGCGTCGTCACGGGGCCGATGCGCACGGGAAGCTGGCGCGGTGAGCGGCTCGGCGCGTGCACCGACTGCCGGCGGATGTGGGCGCGACATCGAGCTGGCGAACTCGATGCGACCGGAATCCAGGAAGTGGAAGACGCGCTCTGCCCGACCGGCGGGACGTGCATGGTGATGGGTTCTGCCTCGACGATCGCATGTCTCGCCGAGGCGATCGGGCTCATGCTGCCGGGCGGCGCGACGGCTCCCTCGGGATCGGGCGATCGGCTGCGGCACGCGACGCTCTCGGGGCGCCATGCGGTCACGCTCGCGAAGCACGGGCCGAGTCCGCGCGAAGTGTTGTCGCGGGCGTCGTTCGAGAACGCGATGGTCGTGCTGGCGGCGCTCTCCGGTTCGACCAACGCGATCATTCATCTCCTCGCGCTGGCGCGTCGCGCGCAGGTCGAGATCTCGCTCGATGATTTTCACGCTGCGAGCGAACGCACGCCGTTTCTCGTTTCCTGCAAGCCCGCGGGTGCCGGCTACCTCGAAGACTTTCACCGGGCCGGCGGAATGCGTGCGCTGCTGAAGGCGCTCGCGCCCCTTCTCGCGCGCGAGGCGCGCACGATCACGGGCAAGACGATGGGCGAGCTGATCGAGGGCTTCGCTCCCCCGGCCGATTGGCAGGACGTGATTGGAACGCTCGACCGGCCGCTCGGCCCGACCGGACGTCTCGCGACGCTGCGGGGTTCTCTCGCTCCGAACGGCGCCGTGATCAAAGTCGGTGCCGCGTCACCTTCGCTCCTTCGGCATCGGGGACGCGCGGTCGTCTTCGAGTCGCCGGACGACGCCGCGAAGCGGATCGACGACCCCGCGCTCGGCATCACGCCCGATTGTGTCCTCGTTCTTCGTGGTGCCGGGCCCGTCGGAGCGGGCATGCCCGAGGCCGGCTCGCTCCCCATTCCGCAGTACCTCGCGGCGAAGGGTGTGAAGGACATGGTTCGCGTCTCTGACGCGCGCATGAGTGGAACGGCGTACGGGACGGTGGTGCTGCACATTTCGCCCGAATCCGCGAAGGGTGGCCCGCTCGCGCTGGTGCAAGACGGAGACGAAATCTCGCTCGACGTCGCCGAGCGTCGCATCGACCTTCTGGTGGACGACGACGTTCTCGCGCGCCGGCGCGAGAGGTGGAAGGCCCCCTCGCTTCCCGAGCGCGGCTGGCCCCGGCTTTACGCCGAGCGCGTCCTGCCCGCCGAACTCGGAGCCGATCTCGACTTTCTGTAGGCGATCGCGGGGTTCACAACGGGCGTCGTCGTCGATCGAGGCGGATGAGGCGAGGCGCGACCTCGGGCGACGTGAGCGCGAGGGGAATTTCGCAAGGGGGTTGCCACAATTGCGCCTCGCCCCCCACTACCAAAGGGGGATCGCGGCCGAACCCGCCCCGGTCTCTCGCGGAGCGGAGGTCATTGCGCTCAGAAGGATCGCCCGGGGCTTCGCCAGCGCGGTAGCGCGTCTCGCGATCAACCTCGCCGGGTAGGCCCGCGAGAGAAATCCCGTCCGAATCGGCTCGGCGGCCAGGCCCCTGCGACTGCTCCTGCGCTCACGACGGCCGGCGTGCTCCCGTGCGGTCCGGAGGTATCCGTTGCAGACATCGAAGCTCTCCGCAGGCGCGCGAGTCCTTGGTGCGCTCTTGTTCGTCCAGATCGCGCTGCCTTCAACCGCCCCGGCGCAAGTGGCGTCCGGGACGATCATCACGATCGCCGGCAATGGCAATGGTGGCTTCTCCGGCGACGGCGGACCGGCCACGTCCGCAAGGATCGGGAGCCCGTACGGCACCGCGGTCGGTCCGGACGGCGCGCTCTACTTCGTGGACGGGGAGCACTTCCGGATCCGCCGCATCGATCCGGCCACCGGCAGCATCACGACGATCGCAGGCATCGGTCTGCCGCCGGGCGGCTATCTGGACGACGGGCCCAACGGCGACGGCGGACTCGCCACCAGCGCGCAGATCGGCGACGGGATCTCACTTGCGATTGATCGGGCGCGAAACCGACTCTATCTGCCGAGCACCAGCATCCTGCGCGTGCGCAGCGTGGATCTCTCGACCGGCATCATCAACGCCTTTGCGGGCGACGACATGATCGACGACCACCCGGGCCCCTCGGACGGGGACGGCGGG
>CAZDHU010000148.1:0-13331 GCA_964505355.1 uncultured Myxococcaceae bacterium
GGCTCGGTGCTCTGGGAGGCGAGCTTCGACGACTATCAGCGTGTCGGGAACGATTCGTTCGCGCATCGGATCGTGCTGCGCTTTCCGGACACCGAGACCCGGGTCGAGATTCAGTTTCAGCAGGTCGAACTCGATCCTCCGCTCGACGACGACGCGTTCACGCTTCGCCTGCCGGGCGTCGCCGGAGCAATGGCGCGATGAGCGCGTCGCGGCGCGGCGGTGTGCTCGCGGTGCTGCAAACCGTGCTGCTCGCCGCGGTGCTCGTCGTGCTCGGCATCGTCGTCTTTCAGCTCGACACGGTCGAGCGACGGTTCATCGCCCAGTCGACGCAGCTCGCCGAGCTGAGCGAGACGCTGCGGCGAACGGATGCGAATCGGGAAGCCGGCGCCCGCGCGACGCCTCCGCCCGGCGCTCCCGCTGCGCAGAACGCCGAGACCGCAACGGCCCGCGTCTGGCGACACCCGGAAGTCGAAAACGCGCTGCGCCCGCCCGCGCATTCACTGCGCACACCGCAAACGCGAGACGGCGGGCGCATCGTCCGCTGGTACGGCACCGATCCGAAGGGCTTCAACGTTCTGCTCGAAAATGCCGCGGACGTATCGGACGCGATCTGGGCCTACGTCGGCGCTTCGCTCGCGCAGCGACAGGCGTACACGGATCCCGATCTCTGGCAGGGAGAACTCGCGGAACGCGTCGAGATCACCGACGAGGGTCGCGAGTTCACCCTCTATCTGCGGCCGGGGCTGCGCTGGCATCCGCCCGGCAATCTCGATCTCGGCGATCCGAAGTACGCGTGGCTGCGTGGCGATCATTTCGTGACGGCTCACGACGTCGCGTTTTCGCTCGCCATGATCCGAGATCCGAAGGTCGAGAACGCGGCGCTGAAGAACTACTACGAAGACATCGCCGGCGTCGAGATCGTCGACGAACACACGATCGTGGTGCGCTGGGCACGAACGTTCTGCGGCGCGGTCGAAGCGACGCTCTCGATGCCGCTGCTGCCCGAGTTTCTCTACGCCTACGACGAAGACGGCACGCGCTTTCCCGAAGAAACGCTGGGCCTTCGTTTCAATCAGCACTGGTACAACCATCGCGGCGTGGTCGGGGCGGGCCCGTATCGCTTCGTGTCGTATCAGCCGGGGGCTTCCATCCGGCTGGAGCGGTTCGAAGACTACGCCGGAGAGAAGCCGGCGATTCGCGAGATCGAGTATCTGATCTTCGCCGATCCGAACACTGCGATGCTGAAGCTGGAGGCACACGAGCTTTCGTTCGGCGGGCTGCGGCCGGCGCAGTATCGCGAGCGGATCGGCCAGTGGAAGGACGTGCCGGAATCCGAGCGTCCCGCGAAGAGCCCCTGGTGGAACGGCTCGCTCCTGCACACCACGTATCTCGACACGGGCTTCTACTACATCGGCTGGAACGCCGACCGGCCGCTCTTCGCCGATCGCCGCGTGCGGCGCGCGATGACACTCGCCTTCGATCGACAGGGCGTGATCGACAGCGTCTTCGAAGGTCTCGGCGAAGTGGCGGTGGGGCCGTATCCCGCGCAGAGCCCGTTCCACGATCCGGCGATCGCGCCCTGGCCGTTCGATCCCGAAGCGGCGAAGGCGCTGCTTCGCGAGGCGGGCTTCGAAGACACCGATGGCGACGGCGTGCTCGACGCCGATCTCACGCCGAACGACGCCGACCGGTCGCGAACGCCGTTCGAGTTCTCGTTGCTCGTCTACGACTCCTCGCCCGAGATGGGGAGCATGGCGAACATCGTTCAGCAGGCGCTGCTCCGGATCGGCGTCAAGATGCGCATCGAGTCCGCGGAATGGAGCCTGATGCAGAAGCGAATGGACGAGAAGGACTTCGACGCCTTCACCGGCGGCTGGGCGCTCGGCTGGGAGCAGGATCCCTATCAGGTCTATCACTCGTCGCAGGCCGATCTGCCGAAGGGTTCGAATCGACTCGGCTTCCGCAACGCGGAGGCCGATCGCATTCTCGAAGAGTTGCGCCGCACCTGTGCACCCGAGCCTCGGGTCGCGTTGCTGCGACGCTTCCACCGCATTCTGCACGAGGAGCAGCCCTGCAGCTTCTTCTACGTGCCGCGCCGGGTGGCGGCCTGGTGGCGAGAGCTGCAGCACGTCGAGTTCGCACGGCTGCGCCCGCAGGCCTCGTCGCTGCCCTGGTGGATCGATGCCCGCTGACCGGTGAGGGCGATGCGCGCCTACGTCCTCAAACGATTGCTGCTGATGATTCCGACCTTTCTCGGCATCACGCTCGTGCTCTTTCTGCTGGTCAATCTCGCACCGGGCCGACCGGGCGGAACGCAGCTCGCGGCGGATCTCGCCGCGAGCGCACGGGACGAACGCGGACAGGAGTCGCAGCGGATCTTTCGCGAGCAGTTTCACCTCGACCGGCCCGTGCTGGTGAATCTGCGGTTTCTGCTGCGGCGAGAGACGGTGCGCGAAGACCTCGAGCACGTCGCGAGGATCGTGCCGACGACCGACCGCCAGCGCGTGCGGGCCTTCGAACGACTGGAAGAGCAGGGGGCGTTCGCGGTGCCGCACCTGGTGGCGCTGATGCGCGAGGAGTCGCGAATCCCCGTGCGCGACGCGGCCGTCTTCTTGCTTCGCCGCGTGGCGCAGCGGCCGCTGGTCGATCCCTTCGCGCGCACACCGTCCGAAGCGGCACGCGCGACGAATCGGGCCATCGACGCGGAGAACGCGCGCCTGCGCGAATGGCGCTACCGGCTCGACGAGAGCGAAGCGCGCAAGCAGGAGGTGATCGGCCACTGGAGCGCGTGGTACGACGAGCACGCGGATCGATTTCGGATCGAAGGGAGCGACCGCTGGCGCGTCGCGCTGCTGGAGACGCGATTCGCCGCCTGGCTCGCGAACCTCGCCCGGCTCGACTTCGGCGTCTCGCTGGTGACGCGAGAGCCGGTGATGGAGACGCTGGTCTCGAAGCTGCCGTACTCGATCTCGCTCTCGCTGGGCTCGCTGCTGCTCGCGTTCGCGATCGCGATTCCGCTCGGCGTGCACTCGGCGGTTCATCGCGGGACGCGTGCGGATCGCGTGATCAGCAGCGGGCTCTTCGTGCTCTACTCGCTGCCTTCGTTCTTCGTGGCGACGCTGCTGCTGGCGAATCTGTCGACGGCTTCGCCCTGGCCGTCGCTGCGGCTGTTTCCGATCGGCGGCTGGTCGTCCCGGGATCCGCTCGCGCGCACCAGCCTGCAGCAGCTCGCCGACATCGCCGCGCACCTCGTGCTGCCGATGATCTGCATGACCTACGGATCGCTCGCCGCACTCTCGCGTTACATGCGATCGGGCATGCTCGACGTGCTGGCGGCGGATTTCGTGCGCACGGCACGCGCGAAGGGGCTTTCCGAAGGCGCGGTGATCTGGAAGCACGCGCTCAAGAACGGCCTGCTGCCGATTCTCACGCTGCTGGGCGGGCTGCTGCCCGCGGTGCTCGGGGGCTCGGTGATCGTGGAGACCATTTTCGGCATCCCCGGAATGGGGCTCTGGGTGATCGATTCGATTCACCAGCGCGACTACAACGTGATTCTCGCCGTCGAGCTGGTCTCGACCGCTCTCGTGCTGGTCGGAATGCTGCTCAGTGATCTCGCCTACGCGGCCGTCGATCCGCGGATTCGTTTCGAATGAGCGAGCGATCGCCGGCAAACGACGCCGCCACCGAAGTGGAAGGCCCGTTCTTCACGCGCGCGCATCGCGCGCTGCAGCGCGATCCGCTCTCGCGCTGGGGCCTGCGCGTGATCGTCTGCCTGTTCGTGATCGCGGTCGCCGCGCCGCTGCTCTCGTCGTCGGTGCCGCTGATGTTCCGCACGCCGGAAGGGATTCGTTTCCCGTGGTTCGCGTCGCTGCTCGACCGCACGCGCCACGAGAGCATGGTCGATCTCGCCTTCAACCTCGCGCTGCTGCTGGCCCCGGTCTGGCTCGCCGTCTTCGCTGGCCTGCGGCGGCGCCGAAGCGTGCCGCGAAGCCTCGCCCTCGTCCTCGGCGCGCACGCGCTCGCGGTCGTGCTGGCGGCCCCGGAGAGCTTCGGGCCGATCGCGAATCCCCTTCATCGCGAAGATCCGTTCGTCGACTGGCCGGCGCAGATCGCCGCGCAGCGCGAGCGGGGAGAAGCGGTGCAGGCGATTCATGCGCTGCGGCCGTTCGGCCCGCGTGACACCGACGTGCGTCGCAGCGTCGAGCCGCCGGGGCGCCTTCACTGGTTCGGAACCGACGGAGAAGGCCGCGACGTGTTCGCGCGCATGGTGTACGGCACGCGCGTCTCGCTCAGCGTCGGCGTGGTCGCGGTCTCCCTCTACGTGGCGATCGGCGTCGTGCTCGGCGCGCTCGCCGGCTGGTTCGGGGGGCGCGTCGATCTCTGGATCTCGCGTCTCGTCGAAGTGGTGATCTGCCTGCCCACGTTCTTCCTCATTCTCGTGTTGATCGCGCTGATCGAGGAGCGTTCGATCTTTCACGTGATGGCGATCATCGGCGTCACCAGCTGGACCGGCGTCGCGCGTCTGGTGCGCGCCGAATTCCTGCGCCAGAAGAGTCTCGAGTACGTGCTCGCCGCGCGCGCGCTCGGCCTTCCGACCTTCCGCATTCTCTTCGTGCACATGCTGCCGAACGCGCTCGGCCCCGTGCTCGTCTCGGCCACGTTCGGCGTCGCGTCGGCGATTCTCACGGAGTCGAGTCTCGCGTTTCTCGGCCTCGGCGATCTCTCGTTGCCGAGCTGGGGCGAGACGCTGAACGCGGGACGGATCCAGCTCCAGCCCTGGCTGATCCTCGCCCCCGGGCTCGCGATCTTCGTCGTGGTCTGCGTCTTCAATCAGGTCGGCGAAGGGCTGCGAGACGCGCTCGATCCGAGGTCGGGGAAATGAGCGACCTCGTCGTGGTGGAGGAGTTGTGCGTGGCGTTCGGGAACGCCGCGCGTCGCGTGCGCGTGGTGGACGACGTCGGGTTTTCGATTCGCGAGGGGGAAACGCTCGCGCTGGTCGGCGAATCGGGCTGCGGCAAGAGCGTGACGGCGCTGTCGCTGCTGCGTCTCTTGCCCGAACCGCCGGCGCGAATCGAGCGCGGGCGGGTCTGGCTCGGCCGCGAGGATCTGCTCGCCGCGACGCCCGCACGCCTGCGCGCGCTGCGCGGGCGGCGAATCGCGATGATCTTTCAGGAGCCGATGACGAGTCTCGACCCCGTCTTTCGCATCGGCGAGCAGATCGAAGAAGTGCTTCGGCTGCACGAGCGGCTCGACGACGAAGCGGCGCGCGAGCGGACGCTCGCCCTGCTCGACGACGTGGGCATACCGGCCGCGCGAACGCGAATCGACGAGTATCCCCATCAGTTGTCCGGTGGCATGCGGCAGCGCGTGATGATCGCGATGGCGCTCGCCTGCCGGCCGTCCCTGCTGATCGCGGACGAGCCGACCACCGCGCTCGACGTCACGGTGCAGGCGCAGATTCTCGATCTCTTGAGCGAGCTGCAGCGACGGTCGGGGATGGCGATCCTGCTGATCACGCACGATCTCGGCGTCGTCGCGCGGCTCGCCGACCGCGTCGCCGTGATGTACGCGGGAAGAATCGTCGAAGAAGCACCCACCCACGCACTCTTCGCGAATCCGCGTCATCCCTACACGGCCGGGCTGCTGCGCTCGGTTCCGCGACTCGATCGGCCCGACGAGGAGCTGATTCCGATCGCGGGG
Source organism: uncultured Myxococcaceae bacterium (assembly GCA_964505355.1). Taxonomy (GTDB): domain Bacteria; phylum Myxococcota_A; class UBA9160; order UBA9160; family UBA9160; genus CAZDHU01. Next base: position 5,701 of record CAZDHU010000148.1, read on the forward strand.
CAGGTTCCGGAGCCGCGCGCGTTGCCCCGCGGCTGTGCGTTCGAACCGCGATGCCCGGTCGCCGGACCGCGCTGCGCGCGCGAGCGTCCGGCACGCACGCCGATTCTCCCGGCGACGCAGTTCGGTGTCGGCGAGCGCGCGGCGAGCGTGGCCTGCTTCGTCGCCAGCGCGGAGTTCGGTGACGGCGAGGCGCGGGTCGGGGAGAGCCCGCCGGCGGGATCGCCGTCATGACCGCTGCGTCCCCGGCGAGCGCGGATCGCGCGACCCCGTTGCTGCAGGTCGAAGACCTGGTGAAACACTTCGCGGCGGGCGCGGGATCGTTCGGACGTGCGCGCGCCGTGGTGCGTGCGGTCGACGGCGTGTCGTTCGAGATCGCTGCCGGCGAGACGCTCGGTCTGGTCGGCGAATCGGGCTGCGGCAAGACCACCGTCGGGCGCGCGGTGCTTCACCTCGAGCCGCCGACCGCGGGGCGCGTGCGCTTCGAGGGCGAAGAACTCTCGACCCTCGGCGCGTCGCGGCTGCGGGCGCTGCGACCCCGCCTGCAGATGATCTTTCAGGATCCGATGAGCTCGCTCAATCCGCGTCTCACCGTGCGCGAGATCGTCGGCGAGGCGGTGCGCGTTCATGGTCTCGCCCGCGGCGCAGCGCTCGAGAAGCGGCTGCGCGACGTGCTCGATCGGACGGGATTGCCGGCGTCGGCGCTCGACCGACATCCCCACGCGTTTTCGGGCGGGCAGCGCCAGCGAATCGGGATCGCGCGAGCGATCGTGCTCGAACCACGCTTCGTCGTCTGCGACGAAGCCGTCTCGGCGCTCGACGTCTCGGTGCGCGCACAGGTCTTGCGGTTGCTGCTCGATCTGCGCGACGAGCTGGGGCTGTCGTATCTCTTCATCTCGCACGATCTCGCCGTCGTGCGACACGTCTCGCATCGGGTGGCGGTGATGTATCTCGGCGAGATCGTCGAGCTGGCGCCGACGGCGCGACTCTTCGGCGCACCGGCACATCCCTACACGCGCGCACTGCTCGCAGCGTCCCCGATTCCCGATCCGGCGCAGCGCGGGCGGTCGGCTCCACTCGCCGGCGAGCCGCCGAGTCCGCTCGATCCCCCCGCCGGCTGTCGCTTCCATCCGCGCTGCCCCGAGGTCCTGCCGCGCTGTCGCGAACTCCCGCCGCCGCGAATCGAAACGGCGACCGGGCACCTCGTTCGCTGCTGGCTGGCCGTGCCGCCGACACCGCCGTGTGTCGGGGCAGCGCCGGATTCGCAGCGGCCTGCGTTCGATCGAAGCCCCGAGCCTCGGGGCGGAGAAGGCCGGAGGGACGCCGGAAGCACGTGATTCGGCACCGGGCGTGCCGCCGGTGGTCTCATCCTCGCCTTCGGGCCGGCCGATGCGATCGCGGATGGCGGACCATGCTCCGAAGCTCGGTGAGTTGTTGCTGCAGGCGGGTCTGATCGACTCGTTTCAGCTTCAGTCGGCGCTCGGCGACCAGCGACGCTGGGGCGGACGGCTCGGCGAAGCGCTGGTTCGACTCGGATTCGTCGACGAACAAACGATGGCGCGCGCTCTCTCTCGGCGTCTCGGCATCCCGACGATCCGGATCGGCGACAAGCGGCCTGCACCGGACGTGATCGAGCGCATGTCGCGCGAACTCGCCGAGAAGCACCGCTGCCTTCCGCTCTTCGTCAAGGCCGGCGCCGGCGGTTCTCGAACGCTCTTCGTCGGCGTCGACGATCCCGGCGATCTCGGCATGCTCGACGAGCTGTCGTTCCGCGTGGGCATGACCGTGAAGCCCGTGATCGCCGGCAGCAGCGAACTGCGCGAGGCGATCGAGCGAGCCTATGGCTCCGGCCCGCACGCGACGTCGTTCGCCGACGATCTCGGCGCGAGTCCGCTCGCCGCCGAAGACACGGCGCCGGTGATCGAGGCCGATCACCTCGTGCAGCCCGATGCGCCGCTTCGAATCGAGCTGCCGTCGATCGAGGCCCCGGTCGTGGAGACTCCCTCCGGGCCGTACGAAGCGCTCTCGCCCGGGCTCGTCTCGTCGCTGCCGCCGCCGCTTTCGACGGCGCCCGCTCCGGCGAAGCCCGAACGACCGCGAGAGGTCCCGACGCGCGAGATCCTTCGTGCGCTCACGCATCTGCTGATCGAAAAGGGCGTGCTGACCCGCGAGGAACTCGTGGCTCATCTGCGCGCGGCGTCCGCGCGCGCAGACGACTGAGCGGTCGCGCCGTACGCTCGCGCCACCGATCGAAGGCCACGTTCAGACTTGACGTTCGCAGGGCCACGGGTCACCGTGCGACCGCACCCCGCAAGGAGCATCCCATGCGTCTCGAATACACCTTCGAACTCTCGAGCGTCGAAGTTCCGTGCTTTTCGGTCGAGGCGGTGGAAGGCATCAACAAGCTGTTCACGCTGAGCGCGCTGGTGCTGAACGTGTTCGCGACGCGCGACGAGGTCGCGCTGGTGTTTCACGGTGTCAATCCCGAAGACCCCGATCGCAAGCTCGGTGCGTTCAAGACGATCCTCGAAACGTCTCCGCGCACGCCGAAGTTCGTCCTCTCGCGCGGACACAGCGGACGTGTGCCCGACTCGGCGACTTACTACCAGTGGGTGACGCTGCGCCGCGAGGCCTGACTCGATCGCTCGCCGCCACGGCCGAGCGATGCGCATTCCTCCGCGGAAGAGGCGAGCGCGCAATCCGCGCCGCTCCAGCGATGGCGTCGTGCGAGACTCGCGGCGACGATCGCGCCGAGCGCTTCGGTCGCACCGCATTCGAACGGCAACCGGCGGACGTACCGCGCGAACGCCGCCCGGCGCGAGGCGGCATCGAATCCGTCGGGAAGCGATGCGTTGAGCTGGGCGAGTTCGAGCCGCCGATTCGCCGGGGTGGCGCGCGGGCGGAAGCGGACGGCGTCGAGATCGACGAGGCGCGTCTCGACACCGTTCGGGGTCACGCGCAGCCAGACGTGACTCGCCTTCAGGTCGCCGTGTCGCACCCCGGCGCGATGCAGTGCAATGACGAGCGCGCCGAGCGCTTCCAGCACGGTGTGCGCCGTCAAACCGAACGCTTCGGCGTTCGCGCCGAGTGCGCGATCTGCGGGGAGATCGGCCGAGAGATCTTCGAGCACGACGCACGAGCGCCGCGGGCATCCGAATCGCCGTTCTTCGACGAACGCGAGTGGACGGGCGGCACCGACGCCGCGAGCGTGAAGGCCATGTCCGCCGCGAAACGCGCGCCAGCCGGCACAGCCCCGGACGAGATCGGCGAGTGCCCGCGCCGGCCCGCGCACGGGCGTCTCCTTCACCACCACGAAGATCGATCCGGCGCGCACGCGAGAGACGGCGCTGCGACGGCTGTGCTGCAGCACGCACGGCTCGCCGGGATCCGCCGGCCGAGCCTCGTCGCGCCCGGCGGCGATCAGCGCGTGATGCGCGTCGAGTGCGCGCCGCGCATCCGCTTCGGAAAAATCGGCGACGCGCAAACCCTGTGCGCCGCCGTGCCGAAAGATCGCGAACGCGCGGCCCGGCCGGAGTGCGTGCCGGGTGCGGCTGCGCGCATGTGCGTTTTCGCGCGCATCCGCGGCGCGCCGCACGGCGGTCCACCAGCCGCGCAGCGCCGGCTCCGGTGACGCGCACGCGAGGCCGGGACGAGCCGACCCGTCGCTCGAGAGTTCGCTCTCGGGCGCGCCGAGTGCCGCACGCAGGATGCGCCAGCGACCGGACGCCGGGACGAAGCCTTGCAGCGAATGCGCGAGGAATCCGAGATCACCGACGCGGGCACGCTCTCGTGCGCGGCGCGCACGCTGCAGGTCGAGCAGCACCGGCCCCTGCTCGCCGACTCGCACGTTTCCGTGCTGCAGGTCGCCGTGCGCGAGGCCCGCCGCGTGAAGCCGCGCGATCGCGCGACCGAGCGCACGTTGCAACGCACGGCGCTGGCACGGCGCGGCCCGCCGGTACGCCTCTTCGAACGGCACGCCCTCGACCCAGCCGAGGACGAGCACCGGATCTCCGTCCGGCAGGCGGCCGAAACCGAGCGGAGTCGCCACCGCCACGCCGGCGTCGTGCGCGCGCCGGAGTGCGCGCCATTCGCGTTGCGCGGGATCGCGTCCGATCGTGCTCTTCAGCGATTCGCGAAGCCGGTGTCGTCCGCTGGCGGTGCGGAATCGTTTGATCACCAGCCGCTCGCCCGCATGATCGATTCGAATCACGCAGCGCCGGACGTTGTCGTGCAGCACCGTGATTCGCGAGTCGTCGGCGCGCGAATCGAGTTCGTCCCCGGAACGCGCGACGAAGGCTGCTTCGGCGGCGGCGCGGGCGGCCGGCGTCGATTCGTACCAGTGCAGGGATCCGATCATCGGCGGGCGACCCGCCGGTAGAGATCGAGCAGCGCGGCTATCTGCGACGGCCAGGAAAGCGTTTCGGCGATCGCACGCGCCGCTTCGCCGCGACGATGTCGCTCGGCCGGGTCGGCGAGGACGTCGAGCGCGCGCGCGAAGGCGGGCGCGTCTTCGGGATCGTCGATCACGAAGCCCGCCTCGCCGATCACTTCGGCGGCGCCGTTCGCGGCGCTCGTCACCACCGGAAGCCCGGCGGCCATCGCCTCGAGACAGACGTTCGCGAAGGCGTCGTAGCGGGTCGGAAGAACGAGCGCGTCGGCCTCGGCGTAGAGCGTCTCGATCTCGTGCCGAATGCCCGTGAACTGCACGCGATCGCCGAGGCCGAGCCGTGCCGCGAGCCGGCGATGCGGCGCCGGATCGTCGCGTCCGGCGACGACGAGACGCGCCTCCGGTGCGGCGCGCGACGCGGCCAGCGCGGCCAGTGCGACGTCGAGTCCTTTGCGGTGAAAGCCGGAACCCACGAACAGCCAGACCGGGGCGCGGCGCGGAGCGGGCGGAGACGGAGCGAATCGCGCGAGATCGACGCCGTTTCGGATCACGACGAGACGCTCGCCCGCGACGCCGTGACGCGTCGCGATCTCGCGGCGCACCATCTCGGAGTTGCACTGGATGATCTGACGGGCATCGGCGAAAACCGCGCGTTCGATGCCGAGCAAGACCGCGTGGCGGGGTGAAGCCCGTCGCAGCGCGCGCGCGACGCCCCGATGCGCGCGCGAGAGATAGTCGGCGTGGCTGCCCCCTCCCGCTCGATACACATCCTGGTGTCGCGTTCGCGTGAACGAATGCACCACGTCCCAGCGATCGCGCCTCGTGGCGTACGCGGCGGCACGGGAGAACGCGAGCACGCGCAGTGGCTGCCAGAACGCGGGAACGGAAAGCGTGCGCACGCGCACGGCGGGATGCTCGCGCGCCTTTCGGCACAGCACGTCGACCTCGAGACCCGCGGCTGCGAGGCCTCCCGCGACCTGCCAGGCGACCTGTTCGACGCCGCCATCTCCCGGTTCGAAGCGCTCGACGACGAGAGCGATCTTCATTCGCGCGGCCGCGTTCGACGCCGGGCCGATCCGACTCGCCCGGCGGCGGCCGTCAGGGGTGCGGGTCCCGTTCGAGGACGGGACGCGGGGCGAGTCGCAGGGCCGCGAACGCGGCGAGCCCGAAGCCGGCCGCTGCCGAGATCGTCGTGAAGAGAGACGCGGCACCGCCGCGCGGCGGGCAAAAGGCACCGGGGAGAGCCGCCGCGATCGACGTTCGGGCTTGCATCCCGGCCGCGCGTTCGGCCTGCGAGATCAGGCCCGGGTCGGGTCGGGTCGCCGGCGCGGCCGCTACCGTGCCCGCGGCTGCCGTGCCGAACAGCACTGCGCACGCGAGCCAGCGTAGATCGGTGCGGCGGGAGTGACGTCGTTCGCGCGGGGCGGGCGAGGGCGGACGCGGCATGGAACCAGACTACCCCCGGCGTCATCGAAGGGCCATCGTGAAGACCATCGAGAGCGCCGCGAGCGGCCACCCAATCGCTTGACGCCGCAGCGAGCCCTTTCGTATGTTGCCGCCCGCACGACGGAGCGAGACGAGTCCGAGAGCCTGGATGCGCCGTGCAACACTCGCCGCCATTTCTGCGACACAGGACGGTGACGCACCGGAGCAGCGATCGTCGGGCAGGCGAGGCGGTCCGCGACGGACCGTCTCGCGGGTGCACGACCGGGCTGGCGCAGGGAGGGTCGCGAGCTTGCTCCGCAAGGACAAACAGACCCTGATCCTCGACGCCGCGATCAAGGTCTTCGCCGAGAAGGGCTATCACGGTTCGCGGATTTCGGACATCGCCCGCGAGGCCGACATCGCCTACGGCCTCGTCTACCACTATTTCGAGAACAAAGAAGAGATCCTGCGCAGCGTCTTCGAAGAGCGCTGGAGCGGCTTTCTCGAAGCGATGGACGAGATTTCACGCCGCCAGACGACGACCGAAGATCGGCTCGTTTCGGTGGCGGCTCTGATTCTGAATGCCTACCGCGTGCGCCCGGACTGGGTGAAGGTGCTCGTGCTCGAGCTGCAGCGCTCGTCGCGTTTCGCCGAACCCGGGCAACTGCGAGCGGTCGGTCAGCTCTTTCACGGCGTGGCGAAGATGCTGCGTGCCGGCCAGGAGTCGGGTGAGCTTCGCGCCGACCTCGATCCCGACGTCGCGGTCTACGTCTTTCTCGGTGCGCTCGAGCTGGTGGTGACGAATCTCGTGCTCGGGATGGTGCAGGTGGACGGCGCGGCGCCGGGGGATCGCGAGTACTACCTGAAGGTGGCGCGTACGGTGGTGGAGATCTTTCTGAACGGCCTTTCGGCCGGAGGGACGCGGCGATGATCGAGGCTCGCGGCCTCTCGAAGCGATACGGCGATCTGGTCGCCGTGGACGACGTTTCGTTCCATGTGGCGAAGGGAGAAGTGGTCGGGTTTCTCGGGCCGAACGGCGCCGGCAAGACGACCACGATGCGCATTCTGACCGGCTTTCTGCCCGCCACCGACGGCACCGCGATCATCGCGGGGCACGACATGCTCGACGATCCGCTCGCCGCCCGGCGTTCGGTCGGATACCTGCCGGAAGCGCCGCCGCTCTATCCCGAGATGGACGTCGAGGGCTATCTCGCGTTCGTTGCGCGCCTCAAGGACGTGCCGCGGCGCAGCGTGCGCGGGGCGGTCGATCGTGCGCTCGAACGCTGTGGCCTCACCGCCGTGCGCCGCCGCGTGATCGGCGCGCTCTCGAAGGGCTATCGACAGCGGGTCGGCATCGCGCAGGCGATCGTGCACGACCCGCCGGTGCTGATTCTCGACGAACCCACGGTCGGGCTCGACCCGACGCAGATCCGCGAGATCCGTGCGCTGATCGCCGAACTCGCCCGGCCGAAGGACGGCGAGGCGCAGCACACGGTGGTGCTCTCGACGCACATCCTGCCCGAGGTCGAAGCGATCTGTCGCCGCGTGATTCTGATTCACCGCGGTCGCAAGGTGATCGATGCGCCGCTCGACGAGCTGATGCAGGGCGGACGCAGCCTCGAACAGGTCTTTTCGCAAACCACGACGCGCGACGTCGCGACGCCGGAGGCGCGACCGTGAAACACACCGCCACCATCGCGCGACGCGATCTCGCCTCGCTGTTCGTTTCTCCGGTCGCTTATGCGGTGCTGACGCTGTTTTCGGTGCTCGCCGGGTTCTTTTTCCTGTCGAGCGTTCTTCAGTTCAGCGAGTACGTCTCGCG
>CAZDHU010000149.1:0-4092 GCA_964505355.1 uncultured Myxococcaceae bacterium
CACGCGGAAGGTGCGGTCGAAGACGGGATGCCCCGACGTCGCGGGCGCCTTCACGTCGTACTTCAGCCGTGCACGGCCGACCAGCGCTCCGAAGACGAAGTATTCGAGCAGGGCGAGTGCGATCACGAACGTGACGAGTTCCATGGGTCCTCCTCCTGAACCAGGCCCATCCTACACGGCAGCCGCGAAAAGCGACCGGGAATCGCTGCATCCTTCGCGCGAGTTGCACGCACCCTCGAACGTGATCGCGAGCCGCGGAACGCCGATTCCGCCGCCGGCGCGGGGTTCGTTCGCGATCGCGACACCGTGACCGGCGTTCGGGCCACTCATGGGATGGCATGCTCCCCGAGCCGGAAGCGATGAAGTCTGGGATCACGCGCGCGCTGCGTGCGGGTTGCACGTCGTGCGCGCTGCTGCTGCCGCTCGCCGGCGCTGCCTCGAGCGCTGCCGAACCGAGTTCGCTCTCTCCTGCATCGAGCGTGCTGGAACGGGCGCGTGAGGCCGCATGCGGTTCGACGAATCTGCGAGCGCTGGCCGCGAAAAGCGGGTCTGTGTCGTGTGGCTCGACCTCCCGCGAAGACGCGCGAGCGCACAGCGCATCGCTCGCGCGAGCGAATGCGCGTGCGACTCGATTTGCGGTCGCGCGCGCGGTCGATGGAGACGGCGCGCTGCTCGGGCGTCTTCGCCTCGCGACGATCGGCGCCGTCGGCATCGACCTCGTCGCCTACCGCTCGTCGGGGCTCGCCGTGACGGGCCTCTTCTGTTTCGTCGACGACGGGACGCCGCGGCCGACGATCCTTCACCTGCATGGCGGCTTCGGCGGCATCTTCGTCAATCCCGATGGCGGCGACACGATCGGCACCTGTCATCGGTGGGCGTCTCTCTTCGGCAAGAACGCCTTCGTGCCCTCGTACCGCGGACAGGACGGAGGGCAGGGGACGCCGGAACTCTGCCTCGGCGAGGCGGACGACGTTGCCGCCGCCGCGCTCTTGCTGCGCAGCGAAGCCGTCGTCGATTCGGATCGCATCGCGCTCGTCGGGGGGTCGATGGGCGGTTGTGTGGCACTTCGTGCCGGCGCGTCGATTCCGAACCTGCGTGCGGTGGTGGCGATTGCACCGCCGACCGACTGGAAGGCGCTCGTCGAGTTTCATCGCACGAACTACGCGGCGCAGATCGAATCCCGCTGCGACGGCTCGTGGACGGACTGGAATCAGGGCGGGCCCGCCTTCGCCGACGTGATCGATCGAACGATCTGTGGTCATCGGATCTGCAGCGATGCCGAGTACCTCGTGCGCTCACCGCTGCTCTCGGCTGCGAACGCGCGCAATCCGACGCTCGTCCTCGCCGGGGGCGCGGACAATCTCGTGCCGGTGGCGCAACAGGTGCTGTGGCCGATCGCGCGGCAGGCGGCAGGAGCCGCGATCGCAGTCGAGATTCGCGATCGCTGCGCCGCGGCCGTGACTCCGTCGCTCGCGCGTGACGGGTTCTTCTTCGTGCCGGGCGGGTTTCATCTGCTCGAAGCGGGCAACATTTCGTCGGCGCTGCTCTACCTGCTCGAGCGCCTCGACGCGCGGGCCGACGAGGCCAGTGCGTCGTGAAGCGACTCTCGCGAACCCTCGCGTGTGTGATGTGCACGCTGTGGATCGGCGCCCTGATGCCGCTGCCCGCGGCCGCGCTCTGTGGGGACGGTGCGCTCGATGCCGGCGAATCATGCGACGACGGCAACACATCGAGCGCCGACTGCTGCAGCGCGGTCTGCACGATGCAGAGCTGCAGCACCCCTGTTCCGGCGGCGGCCGTCTGGGAATCGATTGGGCCGCGCGATCTCGGCGGACGCGTGACCGCACTCGCGATCGATCCCTCGAACGCGTCGCATCTGCTGATCGGAACGCCCGCCTCGGGCATCTGGCGCTCGACCGACGGGGGCGCGTCCTGGCTTTCCTACACACCCTGGCTCGATCTCGTTCCGGTCAGCGCACTCGCGATCGATCCCGCGAATCCCGATCGCTGGTTCGCGGGCACCGGGGCGTTGCGCGATTCGGGAACGGTGGCCGACGGGCTGGGGTCGCTGCGAACGAGCGACGCCGGTGCGAGCTGGAGTTTCGAAGCCGCGCCCGCGCACCGCGCTGCCGTCGGTGCGGCGGTCTTCTGGCCGCTCGATCCCTCGCGCCTGTCTCTCGCGACCGATCGCGGCCTGCTGCTCTCGACCGACGGCGGCGCGAGCTTCGTGGTGGCGGCGGCCGGGGATTCGTTCGCCGCGCTCGAACTCGATCCCTTCGACCCCGACACGGTGTTCGCGAGCGGCCGGACGGGCCTCTATGTGAGTCAGGATCGCGGAGCGAGTTTCACGCGGCGCTCGACGTGGCCGGGAATCGACTCGGACGAGAACCCGGGCGCCGCGTCCGTCGTGCTCGCCGTCTCTCGTTCGACGCCGGGCGTGCTGCGCGCCGCCGTGCAGGATCTCGCGACCTTCGTGCGTACCGATCGCATCGTGTTGCTCGAGTCGCGCGATGCCGGAACGAGCTGGACCGAGCTTCCGGTTCCCGATTCGCTGTGCCCGGAAACGGATCTCTGCGGCTTCGCGAATGCGATCGCGATCGATCCTGCGAACGACGATCGCATGCTGCTTGGCGGCGATCGGTTGTTCCGTTCGGACGACGGCGGCCAGCACTGGAGCCCGCTGGCGGAGAGCTTGCGCGGCATTCACGCGATCGTTCCGACCGCGACCGGTGGCGTGGTCGTAGCGGGGCGCTTTGGTGTCGCGGCGCTCGGCGCGGACTGGCAGACCGAAACCCTGCGCAATCAGGGCCTCGACATCACCGGTGTCACCAGTCTCGACGCGCGCGGCGATGGAAGCGGGGCGCTGCTGGTCGGAACGCCCGATCAGGGCACGCTGCTTCGCGATGGAGCGACCGGCGAGTGGCGCGTCGTTTTCGGCGAACACGCGGCCGCGAGCGAAGCGCGCTTCGATCCCGCGGATCCGGACGTGCTCTACGCGGGGCGAAGGCGCGGCGAGTTCTCGCGCTCGGACGACTTTGGTGCGAGCTGGCATCTGATCACGACGGGCCTCGAGGGTACGCAGCCCGCGCTCGACGTGGCGCCCCTCGCCGTGCATCCGCTGCGTCCGGAACGAGTTCACACCGGCCGGCTGCAGCTCTTCGAGAGCCTCGATCGCGGTGAATCGTGGGGCGTCTTTCGGCCGCTCGGCGCACCGGAGATCGCGACCATCGTGCCCTCGCCCTACGTCGAAGACCGGCTCTTCTTCGGGCTCGCGAAGGGAGCTCTCGTCTTCAAGAGCGAAGGTCGATTCACCGAGCAGTGGACGCTGTCGAACGCGCTCGATGATCGTGTGACGTCGATCCTGCCCCACGCGACGCTCGGTCACACGCTCTACGTCGGCATCACCAACGATTCGACGCGGCGCGGAGCACTGTGGCGAACGCAGGATTTCGGTGCGAGCTGGGAAGATCGCGGCTTTGGAAAACTCCCGGCCGTCGCCGACGTCGCGAAGGATGCGTTCGGCACGCTCTACCTCGCGACGTCGGAAGGGGTGCTGCGTTCGTCGAGCGAGGGGTTCGTCTGGTCGCGGTTCTCGTCCGGCATTCCGACTTCGAACATCACACGACTGAAGCTCGATGGAGACGATCTGATCGCCGGCACAACGGGGCGCGGCCTGTTTCGCATTCCGACGCGCCGCCTGGTCGCGCTCGACTCGATCCCCGCGGAGCAGCTCCTGCGCGTCGACGGAGAGCTGCAGCGAGCACCGTTCTACGCCGACTGGGCGCCCGGTTCCACGCACGTGATCGAGCCCTATCTGCTGCAGACCGAAGACACGCGGCAGGAGTTCGTCGGCTGGAGCGACGGCGGGCCGGCGACGCGGACGTTCACGGCGAGCGGTGAGAACGACTGGCCGACCGTCCTGCTGCGCGTGAGCCATCGCCTGCGCACGAGCGCGATGCCTGCAGGCGCGGGATCCGTCGACGTCTTCCCATCTTCGCCGGACGGGTTCTTCCCGTTTCAGAGCGTCGTGCAGGTGCTTCCCGTTCCCGCTCCGGGACATCGATTCGCGGGCTGGAGCGGGGACGTATCGGG
>CAZDHU010000150.1:0-38215 GCA_964505355.1 uncultured Myxococcaceae bacterium
CGTGACCTTCGGCGGCACGACGACCCCGATCGAATACGACGCCGCGGCGCGGATGAAGACGATCGGCTCGCGCGCGTACACCTACACGGCGACGGGCAACCTCTTGGCCGTGCGCGACGGCGGGAAGACGGTCGCCGAGTACGTGTACGACGCCTCGGGCGCCCGCGCCCGCTCGGTCGACCGCACGGGCCACCGCGCGATCACGCGCCACGACGCGAATCGAGTCCTGTCGTGTGAGATCGTCGGTCAGATGAGCGGGCGTTCCGGCGTACACCTCTCTCGCCCGGGCGATGCAGCATTCGATCGTCGCCGCGTTGTTCAGCGCGACGTCATCCGTGGACACGGCCCGTCCTGCCGACGTCGTCGAGGATTCCGCGACGCTCTTCGTCGAGGCGTGCGTAGTCCGAGAGCACGGTCATCTCGAATCGGGCGCGCTCGACGGGATCGCCGTCGTGAAGAACTTCTCCGTGTTCGAGCATCTGCGCGCGCAACACCGTGCTGGCCGGGCGAAGATCGACGAGATCGATGAGATCGACGGAAGTGCGTAGCGCGCGGGCGATGCGTTCCGGCAATTCGAACCGTGCGACGGGATCGATCGGTTCGGTGGTGAGAATCGCGAGATCGAGGCCGCTCGAGCGGTTCGCGACGCCGTGTGCGCGCGAGCCAAAGAGGTAGAGCGCGATCGTGGTCGGCTGCGACCTCACGATCTCGCGAACTGCTTCCGTGATGTCCACCCGGCAAAGTATCCGCGCGAGACGAGGACGTCACCGGCTTGCCACCGCCCGGCACGGTCATCCCCCTGTCCGTCGAGACGACACGAGCGGCGTCGACTCGTCGGCGTCGGGCCGCGTTCGGCGTCGCGGCGAAGCTCGTGACGGTGCGCGCGACGCCACGCAACAGCGGTTGCGGAAGAGTCTCTACTTTCTTCGCCGACGCATGGCATTGGGCCCTTGCATGCCGATATCGTGCTGCGCACCGCCCGGGGCCGATTCGCGGCTGCCTCGCGAACGTGCGCATCACTCGCGGCCAGCAAATGGGAAGGCTCACATGCGTACGAAGGAACGAGCCCGCGATTCGAAAGAGCCCGTCGTTCTGTTCGCGGTAGCGACGGCCGTCCTGGTCTGGTCGGGGATGGCTCCCTTCGAACGGGGAACCTGGTGGCTCGAAGTGGCGCCGATCTTCATCGGTGCGCCGATTCTCGTTGCGACGCATTCTTCGTTTCGCCTCTCGCCGCTGCTCTACCGATTGATCCTGCTTCATGCCGTGATCCTCGCCGTTGGCGGCCATTACACGTATGCGCGAGTTCCCGCCGGATTCTGGGTGCAGCACCTGTTCGATCTGTCTCGAAATCACTACGACCGGGTGGGGCATCTCGCGCAGGGATTCATCCCCGCGATTCTCGCTCGCGAGATTCTCGTGCGCCGGTCGCCGCTTCGATCGGGCGGATGGTTGTTCTTCCTCGTCGTCTGTGTGTGCCTCGCGTTCAGCGCGTCCTACGAGTTGATCGAATGGTGTGCGGCATTGATCGGTGGCGCTTCGGCCGAGTCGTTCCTCGGCACGCAGGGCGACGTCTGGGACACACAATGGGACATGTTCCTCGCCCTCGTAGGCGCAGTGGCGTCCCAACTCCTGCTCGGCCGCATCCACGACCGATCCATGCGATTGGTTTCACGGGCCTCCCGAGAGCCTTCGCTCTGACTTCGCGCCGCCCGGCGATCGAGCGCAGCGGGTTGCCGCGGAGCACTGCGCATCACGACGGCATTACGATGTGAGTCCGCGGGACGACGGCGCGGCCGGCGCTTCGTTCGGCGGTCCAGAACTCGTCGAAGCCGTTCGCGAAGAGCCATTCGATCCGGTCGCCCCGCCAGATCACGGTTTGGGATTCGTACGGAGAGCGGCCGCTGCCGAATCGTTCGAGCGCGAGGCGACGAACGGTGGCCAGATCGTCCTTCACGACGTCGAGCGCGCGCATCCGGCGGCTCCAGTCGAGCGCGCGCGAGAACTCGTTCGCGGAAAGCGACACGCCCAGTGGTTTGAGCGACGAGAAGTGGGGAAAGAGCGCGAAGTCGGCGACCGACACGGCCGCACCGCAGAGGAAGGGCCCGTCGGCGAGCGCCGCCTCGACCACCCGTGCGACTTCGAGCAGATGGCTGCGGGCCGTTTCGAGCAGGCCGGCCGGCGGGGCATCGCTCCGGCGGTGCGTGGGCCAGATCCAGAGTGAAGCATCGTGGACCAGCACGTCGACGATCGTGTCGCAAAATCGTTCCCACGCGCGCGCGCGTGCTCGGCCGCGCGCGGAGGCCGGAAAGACCGGCGGCTCGGGCGAGCGATCTTCGAGATAGGCCACGATGTCGGAGGAATCGACGACGATGAACCCGTCGTCGTCGAGCACCGGGACTTCGCCGCGCGGATTGACCGCGAGCAGCGCGGCCTGCCGGTCGAGCGCGAGCGCGTCGATGCTCTCGAAGGCGAGCCCCTTGTGCGCGAGCACCATCCGAACTTTGCGGGTGAACGGGCTGAACGGGTTGTCGTAGAGGCGAATCATCGGGTTCCCTTTCGCGGGCGCGCGGGAGCTTCGACGGAAGAGTCGCCGGCCGCTTGCTCGCGCGGCTCGGCGGCGATCCACTCGCCGATCAACGCGGCGGCGTCGTCGAGCGGAGTCACGCGCTGGCGCGTTCGAGCGACGATCAGCGCGCCCTCGAGCACGGCGACGATGGTCGGTGCGATTCGGCGCGCGCGTTCGGGGGTGATTCCGTCGGCGCACATGCGCCGGACGAACAGATCTTCCCAGCGGTCGAAGACGGTGTTCGTCGCACTGCGGATCGCAGCCGATTCGGCCGCCATTTCGAGCGCCGGCGTCGCGATCGGACATCCATTGCGCCAGTGCGATCGCTGAAGATCACTTCCCATCGCAGCCGCGATCGCGCGCACGGCGGTCGAGGTGTCCGCCGCCTCGAGCAGCGTCGCGAGTCGTTCGACGAGTTCGTGGCCCGAGAAGGCCACCGCTTCGGCCGCGAGCTGCTCTTTTCCGCCGGGAAAATGAAAGTACATCGACCCAATCGGCGCTTCGGCGTCGGCCACGATCTGTTGCAGCCCCGTCGCGGCATAGCCCTGTCGGCGCAGCAGGCGACCCATGCTGCGAATCATTCGCTCGCGACTCCCGGGCACGGCCGGTGCGGCTGCGGACTTCTTCGCTCGCGTTCGCCCCGTCGATCGCTTCGCCGTCATCCGGCCCTTCCTCCGTCGCGGATCAGGCAGCGGGCCGTGCGGGGCGCACACGAACGAACGCACCCGACGCGGTCGCGCAGCAACGTCCGCTCGCATCGACGAGCTCGGCGCGAGCGCGCGCGAGATTCGCGCCGCAGGCGACCACGCGCCCGCAGACGACGAGTTCGCCGACGGAGGCCGGCCGCAGGTAGTCGGTGCGCAGATCGACGGTGCTGAAGATCTCACCGGTGTCCGCGATCAGCGCCCAGGTGCTCGCCGAGTCGAGGAGGCTCGCGACCACGCCGCCGTGCAGCCGGCCCGGAATGCCTTCGAAGCGCTCGTCGCAGCGTGCGCGGACTTCGATGCCCTCGGCGGTGCGGTGGATCTGCGCGTTCAGCGTGCGGTGAAACGCGACGAGATCGAAAAGCGCGGCGAGCCGATCGGCCGCGAGGCCGCGCGGGTCAGCGGCGCTCACAGGTCGAGTGTCCCGGCCGCAGGAATCGCCGCGCGGGAGATCGCTTTCGCTTTGGTGCGCATCAGCCGATCGCGCGGCGCGCCGTCGATGCGCTTCACGATGCGCTCGATGGCCACGTCGAGCGCGTCGCGCGGGGTCACTTCCGAGACGAGGCGAAGTGCGAGCGCTTCCTGCGCGTCGAGCGAGCGGCCGGTGAGGCACAGATCGCGGGCGATCGCGCCACCGACCAGCTCGTGCAGCGGTGAATAGACGACGTCGCCGAACGTGAACTCGGGATGAGCGAAACGCGCGGTGTCGGCTGCGATCCGGACGTCGCAGCAGATCGCGAGATCGAATCCGCCGGCGAGCGCGGGGCCGTTCACGGCCGCGATCAGCGGCAGCGGAAACCGCAGCAGTGCGTGGTGGAAGCGATCGCTCGATGCCCAGAGCGCGCGCGAAAACTCCGGGTCGTCCGCGGCACGACGAAACTCGGAGAGATCGAACCCCGCCGAAAACACGTCACCGGTACCGGTGACGACGGCGCACTTCACCGTCTCGTCGCGCGCGACGGCCTCGAGGACATCGCTGACGGCATCGCGAAGAGCGACGGAAAGCGCGTTGCGCTTTTCGGGACGGTTCAGCACGAGGCGCACGGAAGAGGGATGGAGGCGATCGACGACGACGGGTTGCGACACGATGAGCCCTCTCGTTCGGACCGGGAACGGGCGCGCGCGTCAGTAGAATGACCATCATAGTTTCGGCCGTCAACCGGGCGGCGACGTGCTCGACTCGCCGGTCGCGCGGCGGGCGAGGGCACGCGCGCCTCGACCCGCTCTGCAGCGCTCTCATCCCGTCGAATCGCCCGCCTTTCGCCTCTTGCCAAATGAAATGAGCACGATCAGCATTGACTGCGATCACAGTCGAGGAAGGTGAATCCGGATGTCCGAGCCCGCCGCCGTGTCCGAGGGCCTTCGGGAGCGCAACAAGCGCGAAAAACTCGAACGCATCCGCGCCGCCGCGCGCGAGCTCTTCGCCGAGAAGGGCTTCGAGGCGACGACGGCGCGCGAGGTCTGCCAGCGAGCCGAGATCGGTAACGGGACGCTCTTTCTCTACGCGCGCGACAAGCGCGAGCTGCTCTTCCTCGTGATCGCCGACGAGGCCCGCGAGCGGATCCGCACGGCGCTCGCGAGGGCGACGACCCGGGCGAACGTGTGCGGTGCGCTGGCGACCTTCTTCGGGGCCTTCCTCGATGCCTACGCCGAAAATCCCGCGTTCGCGCGGGTGGTCGCGGGCGAGTTCTTCTTCCGGCGCGACGACACCCCTGCGATGGTCGAACTCAAGGGCGACTTCTTCGGTGGCATCGCTGCCCTCGTCTCGCAGGCGCGCGAACGAGGCGAGCTGCGCGACGACGTGCCGGTCGACGAGCAGGTGAACGCGTACTTCGCCCACTACTCGCTCCACGTGCAGTTCTGGCTCGCAGGGGCGGCCGACGACCGTACCGCGGTCGAACGATCGATCACGCGCGCATTCGAGTGGCAGACCGAAGGCCTCGCGGCGGGCCCCTCGCGGAGCGCGGCCGCTCCCTCTCGCCTCGCTCGCCGTGTCGCGCGGAGAAAGAGTGTTCGATGAACTGGCGGACTGCCTTCCAGCTCGTTCGCGAGGGGCAACTGCGCGTGCTCGTCAGTGCACAGCGTCTGACGACGCCGTTTTTTCGTTTGATCTGGCTCGCGGCGGCGTTCCGCGCCGGTCTCCTCGCGCGACTGCACCGAGGATCGCTCCGCTTCGAAGAACTGGCGGCCGAGTTCACGCGCGATGCGGCGGATGGCGACTGGCTGCGCGCCTGGCTCGCGATGGGCGTTCGTATCGGCGAGTTGAAACTCGAAGCCGGGCGCTATTCGCTGCGCGGATTTCTGGCCCGCAGCTTCGCCGATCCGAAGCACGATGCGGTGATCGCGATCCTCGAAGAGGTGGCGACGCTGCACCATCGGCTCGTACTCGAAACGCCGGCCCGACTCGCGACGCGATCGCGATTCGGGCTCGCGGATCAGGACGGCGTGCTGGTCGCGCGATCCTCGCCGCTGGTTCGGCCATTCGTACAGGCTGCGATCGACGAGGTCGTGCCGCGCAGGGGCGCCTTTCGTCTGTTCGAGGTCGGCGCGGGATCGGCGACCTACGTCCGTCACGCGGCGGAGCGAAACCCGGATCTGACGGCGATCGGCATCGAGCTGCAGCCCGACGTCGCGGAGTTCGCCAACGCGAACCTGCGCGGCTGGGGGCTCTCGCGCCGCGCGCAGGTCGAGAAGGGAGACGTACGCGATCGCACACCCGAACCGATTCACGATCTCATCACCTTTCACAACAACATCTACTACTTCCCGGTCGACGAACGCGTGGCGTTGCTGCGCCATGCCCGCGGCTTCCTGAAACCCGGCGGCCAGATCCTGCTCACCACCGGCTGCACCGGCGGTGGCCCGGTGACGATCGGGCTCGACATCTGGAGTGCGAGCACCGAGCGGTGCGGACGGCTGCCGGCACCGCAGGAGCTGATCGATCAGATGAGCCTTGCGGGATTCGCACGGTCGCGTGCGGAGTCGCTCGTTCCCGGCGACAGCTACTGGGCGTTCTTCGGTCGTCGCGACGACTGACGCGAACCCGGCTGCTTGCACGCCGCCGCGCGACGCGCATCGCGTTCGCGTCGCGGGCCGGTTTCGTGCGCCGGGTGACGAACCTCGTCTCGGAGTGGCGCGGTGCCGATCGCCGCGCACGCAATCGCGTTCGAGATCAGAACCCCGCGAGATCGTCGAGCCACGCGACGTGCGGATGGGCGTGGGCCAGCACGCGCGGTGCGGGCGCGTGCGGCCAAAGACGAAGCCACACCGCCGTCACGGGGCTCGCGTCTTCGAGCGACAACCACGCGAGGGGGGCCGCCATCGTCGCGCGCGCGCCGGCGGCTTCGATGCAGCGCGTCACCGCAGCGCGCTCTTCGACCGGTACGTACGCCCACATGATCGAATGGAAGATCACGGTCGTGACACCATCGTGTGTCGTGTCCAGCATGCGCGCCAGCCAGTCCGCGGCCGCAGCGCGTTCGACCGAGACGCCGCCTGCGCGCGCGAGTTCGATCGCGGCGCGCAGATGATCGAGCCGATCGAGTTGATCCGGCCAGACGTACGCTTCGAGGCGGCATCGATCCCGCGCCGATTCGACCGAGAGCGGCGCGATGTCGCAGCCCGCGCGGCTCGCGACGACCGGCTGCACGTCGAGGGCGGGCGCCTCGCGGCTGCGCCACTGCGCATGCAGTCGCACCGGTGACGAGGCATCGCCCCACGTCGCGACGCGGTGGCCGGCCGCGTTCTCGTACGCGTAGTGAAAGCGATCCCAGAGCTGATTGAGTCCCGCGCTGGAGCCGATTTCGAGCAGACGCAGGGGATGCCCGGTGGCGCGCGCGACGCCGAGAAACCCGGGCAGCAGGCCCGCGGAGCGCTTGACTTCGTTGGTCTGAGGGAACGAGGCCAGCCAGGGCCGCAACCGTTCGCGTTCGCGCGCGACGAATGCGGGCAAGAGCGATGCGGCGGCCTGCGCATCGCCGTCGCCGCCGCACGAAGGAAAGTGGCGCGCGAGTGCGGGCGCTTCGCCCGCGAGCGCCATCGCATGCACGCCGCCCAGCAGCCGCACGGCGAAGAAGCCGCTGACGGGATCACCCTCGTAGGTCGACGCGAGATCGCGCAGCGCATCCGCCTCCGGCAGCGCGTCGCGCAGACATTCGCAGAGCGTCGCGTGAAACGGCGATCCCAGCGCGCGGCAGGCCTTCGATTGCGCGTCGAAGGAGAGCAGAAAGCGATCGATCGCGGGGCCATTCATCGCGGCGGCTCGAAGTCCATCGAGGCGAGGCTATCACGGCGTGCGCAAGTCGGATCGTCGATGGCCGGTGACGGCGACGCGCCGCGGCGTTCGCTATCACCGATCCCGGCTTCCGCCACGGAACGAGCGCGGCCGTGGCGCAGGGGAGAGCGATGAGCGACGAGATCCGCTTCGGCATCATCGGCAGCGGCATGATGGGTTGCGAGCACATTCGCAACCTCGCGCTTCTGCCCGGGGTGAAGGTGACGGCGGTCGCCGAGCCGAACCAGCAAAGCCGCGAGTGGGCGCGGCGATCGCTCGGCGGAGCGGCCGGCGAGGTTCGGTTCTTCGACGACTTCCGCGACTTGCTGCGCGAGGCGCCGGTCGACGCGGTGGTCGTCGCGACGCCCAACTTCACGCACGCGGCCGTGCTCGATGCGATCTTCGAGACGCGCAAGCACGTGCTGATCGAAAAGCCGCTCTGCACCACGATCGACGACGTGAAGCGCGTGGTCGATCGCGCCGCGAAGCATCCCGGCATCGTCTGGGTAGGCATGGAGTATCGATTCATGCGGCCGGTTGCGCGGCTGGTCGAAGAAGTTCACGCCGGCGCAGTGGGGCGACTGCGCATGCTCGCGATCCGCGAGCATCGCTACCCGTTTCTGAAAAAGGTCGACGACTGGAACCGCTTTTCGCGCAACACCGGCGGAACGCTGGTCGAGAAGTGCTGCCATTTCTTCGACCTCATGAACCTGATCACGCGCAGCCGTCCGGTGCGCGTCTGCGGGTCGGGCGCGATGGACGTGAACCACCGCGACGAGCGCTACGCCGGCGAGACGCCGGACATCCTCGACAACGCCTTCGTGGTGGTCGACTTCGCCGGCGGCGAACGCGCGCTGCTCGATCTCTGCATGTTCGCCGAGAATGCGACGAACGAGATGGAGATCGCAGCGACCGGGGATCGCGGCAAGGCCGAAGTCTTCGTGCCGGCACAGCGCCTCGTGCTGACGCGACGCGATCGCAACGAGCCGACCACGATCGAGTTTCCGCTCGACCGAAATCTCGCCCACGCCGGCGCACATCACGGCTCGACGTTCTTCGAGCACCTCGCGTTTCGCGACGCCATTCGCAGCGGCGGAAGGCCGATCGTCTCGGTCGAAGACGGCGCGCTCGCCGTCGCGGTCGGCGTCGCAGCCGAGCAGAGCGTGCGCGAGCGCCGGGTGGTGGAGTTGTCGGAGCTGGGGTTCTGATCGCGCTGCAGGCGCGGGAGGCGCGACGCCGCGCGCGTCGTCGATCGGAGCGACACGGATCGCTTCGCCAGGAGGAACGGTGAATCTCGCGGACGTGAAGGCACTGGTGACGGGTGGCGGTTCGGGGCTCGGTCGCGAGTTCGTGCTGCAGCTCGCGGCGGCCGGCGCGGCGGTGGCGTTTTGCGACGTCAGCGATGCGGGCATCGCGGCCACCGAGCAGGCGGCCGCCGGTTCGCCCGGTCGCGTGCAGGGCTTTCGCGCCAGCGTGGCGGACGAGGGCGAAGTGACGCAGCTCGTCGCCGGCGCACAGGCCGCGCTGGGCGGGCTCAATGCGCTGATCAACAACGCCGGCATCTTTCGCGACGGTCTGCTGGTGAAGCAGGATCGCAAGTCCGGCGCGATTCAGAAGATGTCGCTCGAGCAATGGAACGCGGTGATCGCGATCGATCTCACGGGGCCGTTCCTCTGTGCGCGCGAGTTCGCGGCGAAGTGCGTCGAGAGCGGCACGCGACCCGCGGTGATCGTCAACATTTCTTCGGCCGCGCGACACGGAAACCGCGGCCAATCGAACTACTCCGCAGCCAAGGCCGGACTCGTCGCCGACACGAAACTGTGGGCGGAAGAGCTCGCGCCGTACGGCATCCGCACCGGCGCCGTCGCGCCTGGATTCGTCGACACGCCGATCCTGCGCGGCATGAAGCCGGAGGTGCTCGAGGAGATGCTGAAGGTGGTGCCGCTGCGCCGTCCCGGCAGCGCGCACGAGATGTGGCTCGCGGTGCGCTTCATCCTCGAATGCGACTACTTCACGGGCCGCTGCATCGACGTCGACGGCGGGATCGAGATCTGAGTCGCGCGACGACGTTCGATCGACCCGACGAGAGGAGATCCGGATGAAACTGTACGACAGCACGATGGCGCCGAATCCGAGGCGCGTTCGCATCTTTCTGGCCGAAAAGGGCATCACGGTGCCGACCGTGCAGGTGGACATCGCGAAGGCCGAGAACCGCGGAGAAGCCTATCTCGCGAAGAATCCGCTCGGGGGCGTGCCGATCCTCGAACTCGACGACGGAACGGTGATCGCCGAGACGGTGGCGATCTGCCGCTACTTCGAAGAGACGCAGCCGAATCCGCCGCTGATGGGCACCGGCGCGGTCGATCGCGCGCGGGTCGAGATGTGGCAGCGACGGATGGAGCTCGAGATCGCGCTGCCGATCATGCAGGTGTTTCGGAACACGCACGCGTTCTTCAAGGGGCGCATTCCGCAGGTGCCGGAGTACGGCGAAGTCTGTCGCAAGAGCGCCGCGAGTCGCATGCGCTGGATCGACGGCGAACTGGGCAAGACGCGCTTCGTCGCCGGCGAGCGCTACACGATCGCCGACATCACGCTGCTGATCGGCCTCGACTTCGGCCGCATCGTCGAGATTCGTATCCCTCCCGAACTGACGAACCTGCAACGCTGGTACGACGAGGTGTCGGCGCGACCCAGCGCCAGAGCGTGAGCGTGCCGCGCGACGCCGTGCATCCCGCGGCCGCCGTCGGTTTCGAACGCGAGGCTGCGACCTACGCGCTGGCGCGCCCCGGCTATCCCGCCGCGCTGCTCGCGTGGCTGCGCGACCCCGCGCGGGCCGCGCTCGGAGCGGGCGTCGATGCCTGCGACGTCGCGGCGGGCACGGGGCTCTTCACGCGCGTGCTGGTCGAGGCCGGGGCACGCGTCGTCGCCATCGAGCCCGTGGCGGCCATGCGCGAGCAGCTCGCGCGCACGCTGCCGAACGTCGAGATCCGCGACGGCACCGCCGAAGCGATGCCGCTCGCGGACGCGTCGCTCGATCTGCTCTCGGTGGCGCAGGCGTTTCACTGGTTCGACGCACACGCGGCGCTGCGCGAGATCCGGCGCGTGCTGCGCCCGGGTGGACGCTTCGTGCTGGTCTGGAACGTGCGAAACGAATCGGTCGACTGGGTGCGCGCATTCACCGACACGATCGAACGGCTCGCCGGCGGGCGACCCTATACACCGCCGCGTGACACCTCGTGGGAAGACGTCGTCGCCGCAGCGGGCGGTTTCACGCATCTCGCGAGCGGTCTTTTCGACAACCCGCAGCCGATGACGCCGGAGGGCCTGGTGGCCCGCGCGCTCTCGACCAGTTTCGTGGCTGCGCTGCCGGCCGATCGCCAGCGTGCGCTGCTCGATGCGGTGGGCGAGCTTTGCCGCACGCATCCGGATCTCGCCGGGCGCGAGAGGTTCGTGATGCCGCACGTCGGCGCCGCGTTCGTCTGGCGGCGCGCGGATTCCTGAACGCCCGAGTCCGGTCACCGAGCGTTCGAGTTCACGTGGCCCCGGTTGACGACGACGCGCCCGCCAACGAGGCTCGGTCGACGCGCGTCGCGCGGACGGGGAGGATGGGATGAAGCGTCGGCGTCTCGGTCGCAGTGGTCTGGTCGTTTCCGAGATCGGGCTCGGCACGATGACGTTCGGTTCGATGGCGGACGAGGCGACGAGCCTCGCGATCCTCGATCGTGCCTTCGATGCCGGCGTCGACTTCCTCGACGTGGCCGAGATCTACCCCGTTCCGCCCGATCCGAAATGGGCCGGGCGTTCGGAAGAGATCGTCGGTCGCTGGATGCAGTCGAAACCGCGCGAGGCCATCGTGCTCGCCACCAAGGTCGCCGGGCCCGGAGGCGGCTGGTTCCAGACCCCGGTGCGCTCCGGCCGGACGGGCCTCGATCGACATTCGATCACGCGCGCATTCGACGCCAGTTTGCGCCGACTGCAGACCGACTACGTCGATCTCTATCAGACACACTGGCCCGACGGCGGCCTGCCGATCGAGGAGACGCTCGAAGCGCTCGATGCGCTGGTGCGCGCGGGCAAGGTGCGCGCCGTCGGATGCAGCAACGAGACGGCGTATGGGCTGACGAAGAGTCTGTGGGCGTCGGATCTGCGCGGGCTCGTGCGATACGAAACGATCCAGAACAACTTCAGCCTGCTCAATCGTCGCTTCGAAGACGAACTGGCGACGGTGTGCCGGCGCGAGGGCGTGAGCTGTCTGCCCTACAGCCCGATCGCGGGCGGCGTTCTCACGGGCAAGTATCAGAACGGCGCGTTTCCGGCCGGGGCGCGTTTTTCGCGCTACCGCGAGGATGCGCGTCGCGGTGCGGTGATGACGGCGCGCTTCCTCAACGCGAAGACGCTGGAGACGACGGCGCGGCTCGCCGAGCTGGCGAAACAGTCGGACATCGCACTCACGACGTTTGCCACCGCGTGGACGCTGTCGCGCGACTTCGTCGGCTCGACGCTGATCGGTGCCACCAGCGTTGCGCAACTCGACGAAACACTCGCCGCGGCCGGGATGACGCTGTCGGACGACGCGCTCGCCGGCTGCGACCGGGTGACGCGCGAGATCCTCTACCCGATGGGCTGACCGCCTCGCGCGATCCCCGAGGGTGCCACGTCCCCGAATCGGGTCGCACCGTCGACGGTTTCTTGCCACTTCCCGCGTCCTCCGGGCACTAACCCGAAGGCGAGACGCCTCGCGGCCACCCGTCGCGCGCATCTCGCGAATGGTTGCAGTTCGACGGAAGCCGATGTGGGGCGGAAAATCGCGGTGAGGCGACGGGTCGACGGCACGCAAGAGAGAGATGGGGATGCGGCGCGTTTGCGCGCGCGCCTCTCGTTCGCCAGAGCTTCGCTCGCACTCGCACCGCTGCTCGTCGCGTTCCAGTGCGCGAGCGTCGCCCCGCTCGGGCGCAGCGGGCTCGTCGCCAGCGACCTCGTCTGCCGCGCGAAGGCGGGCCGAGCCGATCTGTCCTGGACCGCGGTGGCGGGGGCCAGCAAGTATCGAATCTGGCGCGGGCTCGACGGCGCGGCGCAGAGTTCGATCGGGGATGCTTCGGGCAACGTTTACGTCGACGCGAACGTTCGCGAAGGGCAGCGTGTTCGCTTCACCGTGCAGGCGCTCGACGCGGCGGACGTCGAACTCGCGGCGTCGAACGACTGCGAGACGCTCGTTGCGGCACGCGTGATCGACGCCGCGCCGATGCCGCCCGCGGTCGCCGATCTGTCCTGCCGCGCGAAGAGCGAGAAGGTCGACCTCGCCTGGACGGCCGTCGCGGGCGCGGTCGAATATCAGATCTGGCGCGGCCCTTCGGGCGGGACGCGGTCACTGATCGGAACCTCGCCGTCCCCCACCTTCGCGGACATCGGTCTCGTCGACGGATCACCGCTCGACTACGCAGTTCGCGCGCTCGACGCCGCGGGCGCGTCGTCGCCGGATTCGAACCTGTGCAGCGCGACGCCGCGACCGCGCGAAGTCGGGACGGCGCCGCCGCCCGATGCGCCGATCGGCCTCGTCTGCCGCGCGAAGGACGGCAAGGCCGACGTCACGTGGAACGCCGTGGCCGGCGCGACGGCGTACGTGGTGATGCGGGCCGACGGAACGGGCGCCGCCGTCGAAGTCGGACGCACGACGCGCACGGTCTTTGCCGACTTCGGGCTCGCGAACCTCGTGCCGGTTGCGTACGCGGTGCAGGCGGTCGGCGCCGGGGGCGCGCTCTCGACCGCCTCGACACCGTGCGGTGTCACGCCGCGAAACCGGAATCCCGCGTCAGCGAACCGCGCGCCGGTTTTCCAGTCGACACCGGTGCTCTTCACTCGGGAACAGTTCTTCTGGTGGTACGAGCCGCTCGCAGTCGATCCCGACGGCGACGTGGTCTCGTACGAGCTGATCGCGGGCCCGCCGGGCGCCGTCCTCGCGGGAGCGCCGTCCGTGATTTCGTGGACGCCCGAAACCACGCAGATCGGTGACCGGACCTTCGAACTCGTCGCGCGCGACGCGCGGGGTGCGACCGGTCGGCAGACCTTCGTGGTGCGGGTCGAAGACGTGAATCGCGCACCGCTGATCACGTCGCTGCCGGACGCCAGCGCGAAGGTGGGCCGCGAGTATCTCTACACGATCGACGTCTTCGATCCCGACGGCGACGCGGTGATGCTCGACTTCGACGGTGCGCCGCCCGCGGGGGTCGTGCTCGACGCGGCGGCATCGACGCTGCGCTGGACGCCGACCGACGCGCAGATCGGCCCGCAGTCGATGCGACTGCGGGCGCGCGATCTCGCGGGCGCCGCCAGTGTGCAGCCGATCGACGTGACCGTCACCCGCACGCCGCTCGATCTGCTCGAGCCGACAGGCACGCTGACGATGGATCTCGGCACGGTGCTGCGCGTTCCCGTGCGCGCGAATCACGCCTCTGCGCGGCTCTCCGTGCGGCCGCTCCCGCAGCACGCCGAACTGCACGGGGGAGAGTTCGTCTTCAATCCGTCGCCGGATCAGGCGGGCGAGATCCTCGTTTCATTCGAAGCATCGCTCGGTGACGAGCGTGCTGCCGAACCGGTGACGATCCTCGTGCGCCGGGCGAATGCGGCACCCGTGCTCAGCGTGCCGCCCGCCGCGACGGTCGACGAGGGCAGCCCGCTGCGCGTGCCGGTCAGCGCGAGTGATCCCGACGGCGACGTCGTCGTGATCACCGCGCCGGGGCTCTCGCTCGCGAATGCCTACTTCGATCAGGTGACCGGCGAACTCGTCTTTCAGCCGGATTTCACGCAGGCCGGCCGCTACGACGTCTCGTTCGCGGCGAGCGACGGCACGGCGACGAGTGGCGCGACGCTGACCGTCACGGTCGCCGACGCGGCGCCGGCGCAGCCGCTCGATCTGGTGGTCGATCCGCCGCAGACACCGGCTTTCGCGACGACGCAGACGATTCGGGGTTCGATCGTCGGCCAGGGCGGAAGCGCCGCGCCGCCGCCGGCCGCGCTGGTGACGGGTCTCGTTCCGAGCGGTGCGCGACAGGGCCGCAGTGCGACCGTCACGCTCGACGTGTCGAACCTCGTGCTCGACGCCGGCAGCACGACCGTCGACTTCGGCGCGGACATCAGCGTCACGCAGCTCGAAGTGCTCTCGCCCACGCAGGCGCGCGCGAGCCTCGCCATCGGCACCGGCGCGACGCTCGGACCGCGCGGCGTCACGCTCTCGTCGAACGGCACGTCGGCGCCGTCGATCGTCGCGTTCGGCATCGAACCCGGTGCGGCACGAATCACCGGTACGCTGATCGATCCCTTCACGCAGCAGCCGCTCGCGAACGCACGCGTGAAGGTGAATGGTTCGAGCGTCGAGACGACGACCGACGCGCAGGGGCGATTCGTGCTCGACGACGTGCCGCCCGGCGCGCAGCAGATCGTCCTCGCTGCGCCGAACTACGCGCTGTCGCGGCTCGACGTCGCGGTCACGCCGGGAGCCGACGTCGCGCTGACCGATCCCGTTCCGCTCGACGCGCTGGCACGACCGTTCAGCGCCGGCGGAACCCTGCCGCGTGCCGCGCGACTCGCGAGCGTGATCGATCGCAACGTCGGAACGCGAAGCGGTGGTCTCACGCAGGCACAGGCCGAAGCGCTGGTGCAGGACACGATGATCGTGGTCGGCGGCAGCGAGATGGGCGTGCGCGACGACGCGGGCAACCAGCTCAACCCGAAGGTCGATTCGGCGGCGAGCAGCGTGACCGCGCATGCCGTCCGCGCCCAGGCGCAGCGGCTGGTCGAGGGACACGTGATGTCGCTCGGCGAGATCCTGACGGCGATCATCATGACCTTCGACTGGCGTGGCGCGCAGCCGAGCGTCGGCGAGTTGCTGCAGGACTTCCAGCCGATTCTCGACGCGGCGTGGGCGCATCCGAACGATCCCGGCTCCGCGATGCCGATCGTGCTCTTCAATCAGGGCGCCACCCTGTCGTCGCGCCCGCCGCTGCTGACGCCCGAGACTCCGATCAACCACTTTCAGGCGTTCCTGCTCTGCTCGAGCTTTCTGGTGAAAAACCGGACGACGCTCGAAGAGTCGATCGACACGCTGCTGCGCGCGAAAGGCATCGACCCCGACGGGATCCTCGCGGATCCGTCGACGATTCCCGACGAAGTGACGCGGCTCGATCGCCGCTCGCGCGTGCGCGAAGTGCTGGCCGAAGTCGCGGTCGCCGCGCTCGACGGTGTGTTCGGGCGGCCCGCGTTCGCCGCCAGCCAGGTGGTCGTGGTCGATCCCAATCAATTCGATCGCAGCTTCACCGGCCGCACGTTCACGAAGATGTGGGAGAACACGAAGAAGGCCGCGTGGGCGGAGGCCATGTACGGCGGTCTTCTCTCGGCGGGAACGGCGATGGTCGGCGCGATCCTCACCGGCGCGATCGCCGGAGCACCCGCGGGCGTTGCCGGGGTCACGCTCGGGATGGTCGCCGGCGCGGCCGTCTTCGATACGGCGATCACCATTTTGTTTCAGAAGATCATCGTCGGGCTCTTCCTCGCCGCGACGCTGCAGCAGCTCGAACCGATGCCTCCGCTGCCCGTGCAGGCCTACATCGAGGGCGACAAACTGATCGTTCCGTTCGATCCCAGCGTCAGCGAGATGGCGAATCAGGCGACGAACCAGAGCGGCACGGTGAAGGGGCTGGGCATCAAGCCCGAGTACCTGAAGTACACCTACGAGCTGCTGAAGTTTCCGTCGATGACATCGACCGATTTCAGCCAGAGCAAGCGCATCTTCGGCGCGGTCGAACCGGTGCCGGGCAAACCCGGTCAGCTTCAGTTCGTGGTCAGCAAATCCTCGGCGCTCACGCCGGGGCCGAACTACTTCCGGATCGTGACGTTGCAGTTCGTTTCCGCAGCCCAGACCGACGGGCGGGTGAAGTGGTCGTTTCAGTATCGCGAGGACGAGGAAGATCCGAACGCGCCGGTCTCGCCGGGGATCAGCGACTTCATCACCGACTTCAAGGTGCAGCCGGAGCCGCAACTCGACGCGATCGCGAACTCGCGGGCGCAGCAGAAGCTGAACCTCGAGTTCAGCGCGAAGATCAGCAAGATCGAGAGCACCCTCGCGGTGACGGCGAAGCACGAGAGGCTGGCTCGCACGAAGGTCGCGGCGAACGTCAAACTGACGACGGACGCGCTCTTCGACGGAAACCAGAAGCTCGCCAGCTGGCGATCGACACAGGCCTCGCAGCTTCGACAGGCGCGCACTGCCTTCTGGCAGGCGAACACGTCGGGCACGAATCCATCCGGATTTCTCGAGCCGACCGCACCCGAATACAAGAATGCGGCGATCGCGATCGGGAATCCGGGCGGCGCAATCCCCGACGAACTCGCGCTGCGGCTCGAAAGCGTCGCGTCGCAGCGGCAGACGATCGACGTCGAAGGGGCGAAGATCCAGACGTTCGAGAAGGGCAAAGACCGTCTGATTTCCACCCTCGACCAGATGCGTCGATCCGGTCCGACCGCACAGTTCAGCGGCAGCTTCGACAGCTTCGATGCGAATGGTCGCCCGGTGAAGATCAGTTTCCAGTTGCAGTCCGACGCGGCCGGCTACGCCGAGATGTCGCGCCTCCTCGACGACGAGTACGCCAAGATCCGCGACTCGGGCACGAAGATCCAGGCGGCCGAAGCGAACATCAAGGTCGAAAAGGAAGGGGTGATCAGCGAACGCGTCGGTAAGGGCGTCCGCGAGTACGAGCTGAAGCTTCGGGACGACAACGTGCGGCTACGGACCGAAATGGAGAAGGCGCGGCTCGATGCGAAGGCGCTCGAACTCGATCTGGAAAAGAATCGAAAGGTGGTCAACCAGCTTCCGATCGACGTGCTCGATCCGACCTCGGGCGAAAAAAGCGTCGAAGGGAAACCGCCCGCTGCGTTCAAGTCGCAGAAGGGTGCGCTCGACGCGATCGACGACGCGGGTGCGATCTTCAGCGCCACCACGAACGTGACCGACACCGTCCAGCAGTTTCTCGAGAACGCGCAGGAGATGGTGAGCGATCTCTCGCCAGTGCTCGTCTTTTACGACAACCCGAGCCCGGCGACGTCCGCACGTCCGCTGGCGACTCATCCCAATCTCGAAGCGGTCGACGCGTTTCTCTCGACCAAACCGGTCAACCGGCCGAACCCGTTGCCGGGACAGGACGCGGAGGTGGACGGACGAATCGTCTCGCTGGTGCCGGGCGGCGACGTGCTCACGAATACCGCCAGCATGGGATTTCCATCGGATTTGCTGGCGAGCGACCAGACACGCTGGGTGTACGCCCTCAACAAACGCTCCAGCATGTACGGCGGCCGGATCTTCCGCTTCGACGCCAGCAAGTCATGGGCGCGCGAACTGGCGGGCACCGTCAACTACTACAGCTCGGGCATCTTCTCGACACAGGGCGGCGTGCAGGGCAGTCGCTTCGGCCATCCCGCGACCCCGGTCGCGATGGCGATCGCGCACGGGCGGAACGTGCAGACCGGCCAGATCGTCGACGATCTGCTCGTGGCGGACATCGATTTCACGACGACTCCGCCGCAGCACCGCATCGTGCAGGTGCCCGTGAGCTTTGCGGACGTCGACGTCGATCCGTCGACGGGGGCGTACGTCTACCGCAATCCCGCCTTTGCGAACGGCCAGAATCGTGACCGCATCGTCGGTCAGCCCTATGCGACGCATCCGTCGTGGAACTTTCTCGACATCACGGAGATCGTCGGCGGTCCGCCCGAGACGTCGGGCATCCAGCGACACTATCTCGCAAACGGCAGCTCGGTCTTCGTGCTGCGGCAGGATCTGCAAACCGGCGTCGTCGACGTGCAGCTTCTCTTCGACACGCCCGGCCGGAGCTGGTCGGGGCTCGCACTCGACGGCGGACGAAACCTCTTCGTGGCGGACAAGAGCAGTGGCGACGTGATCACACTGAGTCCTGCCGAGCTGCTCGCGCTCGAAGCGACCGGTGCGTCGTTCTGTGGCAACGCGATTCACCTCGGAACGCCGAAAGGAAAGGCCGCGCGCATCGCCGTCGGACACGACCAGAGCACTCTCGCGGCGTCGACCGAAGATGCGGGCGTGCGGGTCGTGGGCCCGCTGCCGGTGTTGCTGGAGAACGCATCGCGATATCAGGCCGTCGCGCTGAAAGGGGCGCGGCACGAATATCCGACCCTCCAGATCACGCAGCAGAACTGTCCACCGGTGTTTCTGATCGAGCCCGGCGAAGTCGATCTCCGCAACGGGCGTCTCTCGCTGCGCGTGCACACGCGCGATCCCGGCACACTGCAACCGATCTTTCAGGAACTGACGATTTCGCTCTTCCCGTTCGGTGTGACGCGCGTGGTGGCGCCGTGAGCACGAGGGCGCTCCGAACCGCCGCGCGAAGCGCGTTGTCCGCCACGCTCGCGCTGATTCTCGCGCTCTTTGCGGCCCCGTTCGCGCAGGCGGCGCCGACGATCTCGCTCAGCGGGCCGGATTCGCGCGGACCGATCGGCGCCGATGCGAACGGGCGCTTCTCGTTCCCGAACGCCGCGCTGAAGCGCAACAGCGTGAATCGATTCACCGTCACCGCCACCGACGACGCGGGTCGCACGCAGTCGAAGGACGTCGTGATCACGCAGCTTTCGCTGGAGAGCGTCGTGGTGTCGAAGGTGACGGCGACGCCGATCCCGCCCGAGCGCGTGATTCAGCTCGTGAACGACGGCGTGATCGATCTCGACGATCCGTCGAACTTCAACGTGTCGACGTTCGCGATCGTGCTCACGATCGGCGGCCGGGAGCTACCGATCGAGGTGCCGGTCGGCGTGTCGAACGTCGTCGAAGAGACGGGTTCCGAAAATCTGACGATCCCGAGCGATCCCGGCGGCGGGGGCTCGTCGAGGGTCGAGGACACGGAGATCGTGGTCTTCGACCAGGTGGTCCCGGGCCCGCCCGGTGTGCCGGCGCCGCGTATCCCCGGCGTGATCGTGATCGACGGTGCGATCAAGAG
Organism: uncultured Myxococcaceae bacterium; assembly: GCA_964505355.1. GTDB lineage: Bacteria > Myxococcota_A > UBA9160 > UBA9160 > UBA9160 > CAZDHU01. Next base: position 19,555 of record CAZDHU010000150.1, read on the forward strand.
CCTGAAGGAGTTCTTCTCGGTTCGTCTGCTGCTGATGAACATGAGCGGCATCTTCACGCTCTCCGACGTGAAGGCGAGCCTCGAGTTTCCCGACGGTGGCCTTTCGCCGACGTTGCCGGCCGACGGTGTGGCTGCGTTCGACGAGATTCTTCCCGGCGACGGCGACGTGCCGGGACAGAAAGAACGCGAGTTCATCGTGCGCGGCGACGAGATCGGACGCCGCGCGATTCGCGTGAACTTCGGTGGCTTCGTCACCGGGCCGGGCATTCCGGAAGACGCGCCGATTCCGTTCAGCGGAGCGGCCGACACGGGCGTCGAGGTGAAGGGCCCTCCGCAGTTCCGCGTGCGGGTCTCGCATCCCGCGAGCGTGGTGCAGGGCGTTCCGTACGAGCTCGGCGTCGAGATCACGAATGCGGGAGAGGCGGCGGCGCTCTTCGCGAGCCTCGAGCTCGACGTGGGCGCCGCAGCGAAGATCGTCGACTGCACGACGCCCGCGGGCTCGACCACGCCGGTCTGCACCGACGCGCCGAGTCCCGTGGTGCGAAATCTTCGTCATCTGTTCCCGGGCGACATCGCGCTCGAGAAGTTCACGATTCTGCCGTCGCAAACCGGGCCGATCACGTCCTGCGTCGGCGCGTCGGATCAAAACGTCACGCTCGAAGTGCTGGTCGGGACGATCGGCTGCATCACGGGGCACTTTCCGCCGCCGGTGATCGGAGGTTCGGGTGAGCCGACGGTGACGGTGCTGCCGTTCGCGAACGCACAGGGCATCGGCGTCGATTCGCCGGTGACGGCGCTCTTCAGCGAGTCGATGGACGAGACGTCGCTCGCGCCGGCGATTCGGGTTCGTGACGCTGCGGGATCGGTTCTTTCGGGCTCGGTGGACGTGATCACGTTGCGAGGGCGCAGCATCGCGATCTGGCAGTACGCCGGAGGCGCGCTGCCCGGTAACGCGCGCTTCGACGTCGAGGTGACGACCGACGCGAAGGATCTCGGCGGCGCGTCGCTCGCCACCCGCTGGACCAGCAGTTTTCACACCACCAGTTCGACGGCCGACGTGAATCCGCCGACGCTCACGCTCGGATTCGAGCCCGGGATTTCGCCGCTCGCCGTCCTGCCCGGGCAGATCGTTCGCGTCAACGCGTACGCGGCCGATCAGGGATCGGGCCTCGCGCGGATCGAACTGCGCATGAAAGACTCGGACGACCCCGCAGCCCAATTCGAGTTGATCGATCAGAAGACCATCTTCGATCTCGCGGTTCAGGGGCCGATCATCTTTTCGATCGACTCCGCGATGCTCGCGCCCGGTCACGCGTTTCAGTTGCAGGCCACGGCGTTCGACGTCGCCGGCAATCTGCAGGATGCGACGTTGCCGTTCGCGCTCGCCGCGTCGTCGGTGCCGCCGTCGATCGCGCTGCCGGCCGATCCGGTGCAACCCGTGCTGCAGGGCGTGTCGGTCGCGCTGACGCCGCAGTCCGTCTCGCCCGCCGTGCGCAGGGTGACCTTCGTGCTCGACGGCGCGGCGACACCGCTGGCGACGCTCACCATCGCGCCCTTCGCGGAGATGCTTTCGACGATCGCGCTACCGCTCGGCGCGCACGTGGTGACGGCGATCGCCGAAGACGGACTCGGCCAGACGGCGCAGGACACGCTCTCGTTCACGCTGGTCGACAATCCGAGCGAACCGCGCATCGACTTCGGTGCCGCGGTGGATGGCGCCGTCTACACCACGGGCAGCACGTTCTCGGTGCTGGCGAACGCGAACGACGACACCGGTCTGCGCGACGTGGTGTTCGCGCTCGACGACGAGACGGCGGCCACGCCGCTGCTGCGCGGTGTCGGCGCCGTCTCGATCGACACGTCGACGTTGTCGGCGGGCGTCCACCGGCTCTACGGCGTCGCGACCAATCTGCTCGGCAAGCGAAACGATCCCACGAATCCCGATTCGTATCTCGAGTTCTCCGTGCGCACGCCGCCGAACGGCCCGCCGCCCGCCGCGCCGACGATTGCGAGCATCGGCGCGCCGGCCGGTGGCAAGGTCACGCTCTCCGGACAGGCTCCCGCTCCGTTCGCGCGCGTCGATCTCACCAACGCGACGCGCGGTCTCTCGCTCAGCGTGACGGCGGACGCGAGTGGCGCGTGGAGCGCGACGATCGACGGCGACGTCGGTGACGCGATTTCGGCCGTCGCGTTCGACTTCGACCGCTCACAGCAGGCGAGTGCAGCCACCGCATCGACCGTCCCCGCACCGCCGGCGCTCGCGAGCCTCACGCTCGCGCCGGCGACGAGCACACTCACCGCGGTCGGCGCCTTCGTCGATCTCGCCGTCACCGGGCACTACTCCGACGGCAGCAGCGCGAGCCTCACCGCACAGGCCTCGTTTTCGTCGAACGCACCGGGCGTCGCGTCCGTGGGATCGACGGGCCGCGTCGCTGCGATCGCGAATGGCGACGCGTCGATCACGGCCAGCGTCGGCGCGACGCAGGCCAGTGCGTCGATCGCCGTCCGCATCACGACCCTGCAATCGCTCTCGGTGAATCCGTCGTCCGTCACGCTCGACTTCCTCGACGCGACCGCGGCACTGCAGGTCACGGGTCATTACAGCGACGGTTCGTCGCGCGTTCTTCCGGGTGGCGTTTCGTTCGCGAGCACGGCGCCGGGCGTGGCGACCGTCACGCCCGCAGGTCTGGTGCGCGCCGTGGGTCCGGGTGCGGCGACGGTTCTCGTCGCGGTCAGCGGTCTCGCGCCGGTGAGCGTGCCGGTGAACGTTGCCGCCGACGCGGTCGCACCGGTGGTCGCGATCACGACGCCGGCCGACGGCACCGGCGTCGAGCGCGGCGATCTGGTCGGCGTGATCGTCCAGGCGAGCGACGGAGCCTCGGGTGTGGCGCGAACGCGGCTCGACGTGAGCGGCGCGGCGACGTTCGCGGAAGAGCGCACCATCGCCCCGCCGGCGCCGGTGACGAGTACGTCGTTCGCGTTCGCCGTACCGGGGGATGCAGCGATGGGCGCGGGCATCGATCTCGTGGCGGGCGCCAGCGACGGCTCTGGCAACGCGTCGAGCACACCCGTGCGCCGCCTCGTCGTGGTCGACCGCACGGCGCCGAGCGTCGTGCTCGATGCGCCGCTCGCGGACACGATCATCGGCCTCGGTGAAGTGCTGCAGATCGATGCGCACGCGGGCGACGCCGTCGGTATCACGCGCCTGCGCTACGAGATCACGGGCGCCTTCACCGCCTCGGGCGAGACGCTGCTCCCGGCAGAGCCCGCGTCCGCGACCGCGAGCTTCGAGGTCTCGATCCCGACGAACCTGACCTCGCCCGACGTGCGCGTGCGCGTCTTCGCGCGCGACGCGGCGGGCAACGAGGGCGCGAGCACGAACGTGCCGATCGTCGTGCGCGGTGCGGACACGACGCCGCCCGCCACCGAGGCCGTGCTCGTCACGCCGCCGCAGGGCGCGAGCCCGATCGTGCAGGTGGCGTGGACGATCACCGGCGGCGGCGCCGACTTCGACCACGTCCTGCTCTACTTCCGGCGCGACGGCCTCGGCACCTTCAGCCGCTACACGAACGCGGCCGGTGGAAATCCGAACGGCGAGTTCGCGCCGGCGAGCGCGAGCGGCGGCACGATCGACTTCGACGCCACGCGCATGGGCGGCGACGGCGTCTACGAGTTCGCGACGGTCGGCGTCGATCACGCCGGCAATCACGAGCCCCTGCCGACCGACGGCACGGGCGCCGTGATCGGCGACTCGGTCTCGCCGGCGACGGTGGCCACGGGCGCTCCCGTCACTGAGATCACCGCCGACACCGAGATCGTCGGCGCGGGCTTCGACGATCGCAGTCTGCGCATCCGCGGCGCGACGGTGACACTCGTCGGACGTCACGCGTTCCGGAACGTCGAGCTGCTGCAGGGCGCCGTGCTCACGCATCGCGAGACGACGGCGAGCGTCGCCTACGGCCTCGAGCTGGATGCCTGGACGATCTCGATCGACGCGGCGAGCCGCATCGACGTGACGGGCCGCGGGCATCTCGGTGGCGGGCGCGGCGGCGCAAACGGCAACAGCGGCGACACGACCGGCTTCGCGCAGGGCGCGGCGTCTGGCAACGGCGGCTCGTACGGCGGCGTCGGCGGGCACTACGGTGGCTCCGGTGCGAACGCACCGAATCCGGTCTACGGCGACCTCACGAACCCCGTCGATCTCGGCTCGGGTGGCGGCGAGTGGGGTGGCTCCGGCGCGGATGGCGGCGGTCGCGCCTTGATCGGCGCGATCAACCTGGTGGTCGACGGCGCGGTGCGCGCGGACGGCGCGGTCTCTTCGGGTAGCGCATCTGGCGAAGGTTCGGGCGGCAGCGTGAACCTGACGCTTCGCACGCTCTCGGGCCGCGGGACGCTGGAGGCCGACGGCGGCACGACGGCGGGCGCCAACCACACGGGCGGCGGCGGTGGCCGCATCGCCGTGCGGTATCTCGATCTCGTCAGCTACGACGTCGCGAAGGCGACCGCGCGCGGCGGCGATGGCCACTACGGCGACGGCGCGGATGGCTCGGTCTACCTGCTCGGCGAGAGCGAGACGAGCGGCACGCTGGTGCTGAGCGGCAGCGGCAACGCGAACGCGCCCTACACCGACCTGATCCTCCCGCCCGGCCAGCAGTTCGATTCGATCGTGCTCACGAACGTCGCGCGCGTGATCGCGAACGGCGCGATCGATCTCGCCGGCGATCTTCGCCTCACGCAGGGCTCGATTCTCACGCATCCGAGCGCGAGCGAAGCCGGCCTGCAGATCACGGCCGAGCGCGTCGTGATCGAACCCGGCAGCGCGATCGACGTCACCGGGCGCGGCTATCGCGGGGGGAGCACATCGGGTTCGACGCAGGGGAACTTTGGCGAGACGCTCGCTTTCGCGCCGGGCTCGGGACCCGGCACCGGTGGTTCGCACGGTGGTCCGGGCGGCGCCTACAGTGGCTCGCCGCACGCGCCGGGCCTCGTCTACGGCGATCCGCTGCGCCCGACCACCCTCGGCGGCGGCGGCGGCGAGTGGGGCGGTGCGGGTGCCGGGGGCGGTGGCGCGGTGCGCCTCGCCGCGCGCGATCAGGTGATCGTGGACGGTGAGATCCGGGCGAACGGCGCGATCTCGAGCGGCAGCGCGTCGGGCGAAGGCGCAGGCGGTTCGATCTGGATCACGACCGGACGCCTCGCGGGCCTCGGTGCCGTGCGCGCGGACGGCGGAACGACCGCAGGCGGCAACCACTCGGCCGGCGGCGGCGGACGCGTCGCGATCGAGGCCGATTTCGTGGACCCGGCCGCAGATCTGATCGCCGCACGGCGCGTGACCGCCCGCGGCGGCGATGGCCACTACGCCGACGGCGCGCCGGGCACGCTCTTCTTCCGCGTCGGCGCGGGGGCCGTCGGGGACCTCGTGATCGATCAGGGCCTCGCGACCGGCACGTGGCCGATCACGACGACGCTTCCGTTTACCGGCCCCGGCGTTGCCACGGGCGCCACGGCCGACACGCTCGCGCTCGACGGCGCGCTGGCGCAGCCGCCGGCCGGTGCGCTCGTCGGGCTGCGGCTCAATCCCGATCTCGCGCAGCGCGAAACCTTCGCGATCGCAGCGAGCGACCCGACGACGATTCGCGTCATCACGCCGAACGAGCACGGGATCGACTTCGCCGTCGTCGCGCAGGCGGGCGATCGCTACGGGCTCGACTGGCCGCTGGAGAACCTCGTGCTGCGCGGCGGCGTGCGCGTCGATCAGCTCGATGCCTGGCACGTCGCGAACGAGATCGCCGTGACCGAGCGCAGCGTGCTCTCGCATCCGTCGCCGACGCAGCCCTTCCGTCCGGGAGTCGAGCTGTTCGCGGATCGCGTTCGCGTCGACGCGACGAGCGCAATCGATGTGAGCGGCCGCGGCTACCCGGGCGGCGGGACGTCGATCTTCGGAATCTACGGCGTGACGGAAGGCTTCGTGCAGGGCGCGGGGAGTGGCAACGGCGGATCTCACGGCGGCGTCGGCGGGCACTGGAGCGGGTCTTCGAGCACGACGAATTCCGTCTACGGGAGCTTCACCGATCCGCTCGACTACGGCGCGGGCGGCGGTGAGTGGAGCGGGGCGGGTGCCGCGGGCGGCGGCCGCGTGCGCATCGTCGCGACCGAGCTGCAGGTCGACGGCGCGATCCGCGCGGACGGCGGCGTGTCTTCGGGCTCGGCGTCGGGCGAAGGCGCGGGTGGTAGCGTGAACGTGCAGGTCGTGAATCTGCTCGGCGCGGGCACGATCGAGGCCGACGGCGGCTCGACGGGCAACGTCAATCACTCCGGCGGCGGCGGCGGTCGCATCGCGCTGCGGACGAGCGGTGTGGTGTCGCTCCCCGGCGCAAGCGTGCACGCGGTCGGTGGCGACGGCTGGTATGCCGACGGCGGGCACGGGACGGTCTTCCTGCTCGGAGCCGGCCAGACGCACGGCACGCTCGTGATCGACGGACAGGGCTTCGCGGTGCCGGACGACACGACCGTGTTGCCGGCGGGGCTCGTCTTCGACGATCTCGAGCTGCGCGGGGCGGCGCGCGTCGTCGCCGATGCGGGCGTGACGGTGGTCGACGAGCTGCGCCTCGCCGGTGGCAGCCGGCTTCTCCACTCCTCGCGAAACGAAGCCGGTCTCGTGATCGACGCCGCGCGCGTGGTGGTCGAGGCAGGCAGCGCGATCGACGTGAGCGGCCGCGGCTACGCAGGTGGCGGCCAGAGCGCGCACGGCGGCCGTGGCGAAACGCTCGGGCTCGTGCCGGGCGCACAGTCCGGACACGGCGGCACGCACGGCGGTCGCGGCGGCCGCTACGCGCCCTCTGCCGCCGGCGTGCTCGCGCCCTACGGCGATCCGTTTCATCCCACGACGCTCGGTTCGGGTGGTGGCGAGTGGAGCGGTGCGGGCGCGTCGGGCGGCGGTGCGATTCGCCTGCGCGCAACGGACTCCGTGCGCATCGACGGCAGCGTGCTCGCGAACGGCGCGGTGAGCAGTGGCAGCGCGTCTGGCGAAGGTGCGGGCGGCTCGATCTGGATCACGACGCCGCTGCTCGCCGGAACGGGCGCGATTCGCGCCGACGGCGGTACGGCGGGCAACACCAATCACACGGGCGGCGGCGGCGGTCGCATCGCGCTGGAAGTGGGCACGATCGATCCGATCGACGATTTCGCGAGCCTCGCGGGCGTCACCGTGCAGGGCGGCGATGGCTGGTACGGCGACGCTGGCGACGGTTCGCTCGTCGTGATCGATCCGGCGACGCCGAACGGGCACTGGATCCTCGATGGCGGCTTCCCGAGCACCGGCACGGACGCGATGCCCGCGGAGCTGCCGCCGGTCGGCCCGGGTGTGGCGCAGTCGGTGGGCGCGGACGAGCTCACGGTGGATGGCGCGGTGCTGCTGCCGCCGGCGGGCGGGCTCGCCGGCGCGCGCATCAACCCCGATCTCTCGCAGTCGGAGAGCTTCGCGATCGCCGGCCACGATGCGACGACGATCCGTGTCATCACGCCAAACGAGCACGGCGTTCACTTCGCGAGCGTGGCACAGGCGGGCGAGCGCTACGCCGCAGACTGGCGCTTCGATCGCGTGACGATGCGAAACGGTGCGCAGCTCGCGCTCTTCGATCCGCTCACCGTGACCGGCGAGCTCGCGATCACGACGCGCTCCTGGCTCACGCACGCGCCGACGACCGGCGCGTACGAGGGCGACCTCGACGTGACCGCGGCGACGATCACGGTGGACGCCACGAGCCGCATCGACGTGAGCGATCGCGGATACCTCGGCGGCAACCGCGGCGGAAATCACGGCGGCGTCGCGGACACGCTCGGATTCGCGGCCGGCGCGGGACTCGGCGCAGGGGGCTCGTACGGCGGCCTCGGGGGCGACTACGCAGGCAACGGCGCGAGCGTGCCGAACCCGGTCTACGGCAGCGCGACTGATCCGCGCGAGCTCGGCTCCGGCGGTGGCGAATGGAGTGGGCCCGGTGGCAACGGTGGCGGGCGGGTGAGACTCGTGGCCGGTTCGATCGTGGTCGAAGGATCGATCTTCGCGCGCGGCGGGACGAGTGCGGGCAGCGCCTCCGGCGAGGGCTCGGGCGGCAGCATCAACCTGCTCGCTGACGTGGTCGCAGGCAGCGGCGTGATCGATGCGAGCGGCGGCACGGCGAACGGCAGCAACCACACGGGCGGTGGCGGCGGTCGCCTCGCGATCCGCGCCCTGCAGAGCTTCGTCTTCCCGCTGGCGAACCTGTTCGTCGCGGGTGGCGACGGCTACTACGCGGATGGCGCGCCCGGGACGACGTGGGTCGAGGCGCCGTAGAGGCAGATCGGTGGCCGAACCTCAGTGAGCGGAGCGATTCAAATGCGGATGCGATCTCGAACTTTTGGAATTCTCGGCGTGCTCGTTCTGCTCGCGATGGTTGCGAGCGAGGCGTCGGCGATCACCGCCGGTCCCTTCGGCGCCGGCGGCGAAGGCGGCCGCGTGAACGGACAAACGCTCGCCATCGGTGCGGGCGGTCTGGTGGACGAACTCGACGCCTGGCTCGGCATCGACGGCATGGATCTCAATGGCGCGGCTCCGGGCGTGACCGCGCAGCTTTCTGCTGGCGCGCTGCCGGCAGGGCTCGCGCTCGGCTTCTCGTCCTCGATCTCGCTGGACGGAACGGATCTCGTCCTCCGATACGTCTTCACGAACGGCACGGGCGCGGATCTCGCGTCGCTCCGCTTCTTTTCGTTCGTCTATGCCGAGATCGCCGAATCGACCACCACGTTCTTCAACGAGTACGCGACGAGCGCGGGGCTTCTCGCGGCGGGGCAGGGCAGCGAGGTCGACGAGCCCGGCTTCGTCTTCGGCGACATCGTGCTTCATCTCGCGGGCGGATTGCTCGACGGCACGAACGCCGTTCCGGCGAGCGCACCCGAAGACGTTTCGATGGCGCTTTCGTTCGTGCTCGGGCCGCTCGCGTCCGGGGCGAGCATCGGGGTCGACGTGATGCTGTCCGAAGACGGCGACCGGCTCGGCAGCTTCGCCTTCACCCAGCGCGACACGATCGATGCCGCCACCGCAATCACGTACTCGGGAGCGGTCGTGCCCGAGCCGGGAACGGCGTGGCTGGTCGCGGTCGGCCTTGCGGGGCTCGTGCGACGTCGCTCGCGCGGCCTCGTGCGCGCTACCGCCTCGCCACTCGGCGCCGCGCGCTGACCCGAAGCGGCGCGTGATCGCGCGACACGGGCTTCGCCGCGGTTGCTACTTCGCTCCGTTCGACTGGATCGAGTCGAGGTAGTCGACGATCAGCATCAGTTCGCCTTTGGCCCGAGCCTCGGCGTCCGGCCCCGGAGGCACGCCTTCGGTCAGCCGCTTGCCCCAGACCGGCATGTCGCCCGGGCCGTGTCCGCGGACCGCTTGCCGGCCGTCGATCCACTCGGCGAGTTTCGCTTTCGGCAGCGGCGATCCGTGTCGTGCGCTCACCATGTGAAGGTCCGCGGGTCGCGGCGTCATCAGCGGTGCCAGCGGACCGTTGCCCTGCGCCTCTCGTCCGTGACACGACGAGCAGTACCGGACGAAGAGCTGGTGCCCTTCGTCGATTCGCGTGTCGTCGGCCGCCGCCGCCGCGCCCGCGAGCGCGAGCAGTGCTCCCGCGATGACGAACCCCTGCGTGCGGAAGCGCCGAACCTTTCCGGAGCGCAATCGAGTGGATCGCATGATGGCTGTCCTCCCCGGCATTCGAATGAACGCCGATCGAGGCATCAGCAATCGTCGTGCCGCTCGTCATGTGGCGAGCAAGCGCCTGGCCGAAGCCTGCGAGGCGCTCTGTCTCGTCCGTGGTGCGAGAGGCCGCAGAGTAGACCGTGCGCCCGGGCCTCGGGCAGGGTCGAGACGGAGGCGACCGACCATCGTTCCCGGCGCAGGGCCCGCAGAACGGCCGATCTTCTCTCCGGCGGAGGCCTGGTTCGGCCGATGAACCGGGCGATGCAGGCCACGGACCTTCTCACGGCGCTGGCGATCGGGATCGCGGGGGTCACGTGCGTCCGAGTCCTCGTCGAGCAGCCGAAGACGGCGCTGCACTGGACGCTCCTCTCGGTGCTGGCGAGCGCCGTCATCTGGACCCTCGGCGGCATCCTTCGCCAGAGCGCTTCGACGCCCGGCGAGGTGATCACCGCGCTTCGAGTCCTCTTCTTCGGCGTCTTCTTCGGTCCGCCGCTCTATTTCCTGCTCGCGGCCCGGTTCGTTCGGATCCGCGCGGTCGAAGAACGGCCGCTCGCTTCGCTCGTCGTGCTCGCGCCGTCGCTCGCCGCCTACCTGCTGCTCCTCACCAACGAACATCATGGGCTGGTGATGCGCGTGACGCCGACCGTGGCCGCGCGGAGTGCGGGGCCGCTCGACTGGGCCGGGCCGGCCTTCTGGGGCGCGACGGTCTGGATCTTCGCCTGCAGCGTGGCGTCGATTGCGCTCCACATTTTCGCGACGCGTCGCGCGATTCGGCGCCAGGACTACGTGCGCGGTGTGTTGCTGGGTCTGACCGCCGGGATTCCCGTCGTGATCGCCTTTCTGCGCGTGTTTCGGCTGATGCCGTTCACGAGCGATCCGATCCCCTCGAGCGTCGCGATCGCGAGCAGTCTGCTCGCACTGACGGTGGTTCGGTATCGGTTGCTCGACGCGCTGCCGCTCGCGCGCCGCGACGTGATCGATCAGTTGCGCGACGGCGTGCTGGTCTGTGACGTCGAGGGACTGATTCTCGACGGCAACGCGGCGGCGGTTCGCGTGCTCGGCGCGCCGATCGACGCGCTGCGCGCGCTTCCGATTCGTGACGTGCTGGCCGGGCTGGCACGCGAGGAAGACCAGGCGGCAGTCGACAACGCGGTGCTCGAGATGCTGTCACACGACCTGCCGCTGCGAATCGAGGTCCGCACGCCGGATGAACGCTGGATCGAGGTTCAGGCGGCGCCGGTCAGCGACCGGGCGCGCGGGCGCGCGGGTGCGTTCGCGATGCTGCGCGATCGGACGGACGAAGTTCGTTACGAGCGTGCGGTGCGGCAGAGCCAGAAGCTCGAGACCGTGGGCACGCTGGTGGCGGGCGTCGCGCACGAGGTGAACAACCCGCTCGCGTTTCTGCGGGCGAACCTCGGGCAACTGCGGCGGCTCGCGAGTCTCGTCGGCGAGCGTCTCGATGCGTTCGAAGAAAAACAGGCCGACGAGTTGCGCGAGTTCGGAGACATCGTCGACGAATCGCTCGACGGGATCGAACGGATTTCGCAGGTCGTCGACGGCATGCGCCGGTTCTCGCGGATACCGCGCGACGAGGTCGCCGCCCTCGACGTGAATCTCGCGGTTCGAGACGCGATCCGGCTGGCAGATCTGCACGCGAATCGTGCGGTGCGGGTCGAAGCGCGACTCGATTTCTCGCTGCCGAAGGTGTCGGGATCTTCCGAGCGACTGGTGCAGGTGCTGCTGAACCTGCTGGTGAACGCGAAACAGGCGGCGGGCGAACGGGCGGACGGACGGATCGCGGTCGAAACGCGCCTCGTGCGCGACGAGATCGAGATTCGCATCGCCGACAACGGTCCCGGAATCCCGGCCGAGATCCAGCACCGAATCTTCGATCCGTTCTTCACCACCAAAGATCCCGACGAGGGGACCGGGCTGGGACTCGCGATCGCGTTCGACATAGTGCGCGAACACGGCGGGCGGATCGAGGTGGAAAGCGAGGCGGGTAGCGGCGCCGTCTTCCGCGTCCACCTGCCGGTTCGAGCGCGGCGCGCGGAAGCGGCGACCGAACGGTCCTCGGGCGGCGCGGCGTGACGATGCCGCCGTTCGGCGAACCCAAACGGAGCCCGCGAGTCTTGCTCGCAGGGCGGCCTGAAATCCGATCCACGAGATGCGGAGCCGGCGCCGCCCGGGACCACGCCGCGCTCCATGGCTCGCCGCGGCCCTCCGGCCGCGGCTGCGCGCGACTTCCGCTCCGCGTGGCCCTCGACGCCGCCGCGTCGCGTGGTTTCCGGCAACCGTGTCAGCGTGGCTTCGTGCGAGGACGCTCGCCGTAGTCGCCGAACGGTGCATCGCGCTCGCGAACGGCCTGTCGAAAGCCGACCGCTCTCGAGCGTGCGACGAAATCGAGGCCTTCCTGCGTGTGTCGCGCGACGCCATCGAACAGGCAGCCGAGCAGTCGCGAGGTGTCGGGTTCGAGCGCACGCGCGGAGTGATTGCAGATCAGTTTGAGCATCTGCAGTTGATTGAGCGGCAGGCGCGCCATGCGCTGCGCGAGCGCCATCGCGTGTTCTTGCAGACGATCGTCCGGCACGCATTCGAGGACGAGACCGATTCGCGCCGCTTCGGGGCCGGGAATCTCGTCGCCGGTCAGCAAGACCCGCTTCGCGCGTTCGAGCCCGAGCCGTGCGACCCAGACCCAGGGCGCTTCCGGGACGCCCCAGACGCGTGCCGGCGGATAACCGAAGACGGCGCTTTCGCTGCACACGACGAGATCCGCATTGAGCACCATGTCGGTGCCGCCCGCGACGCACCAGCCGTGCACGGCGGCGATCGTCGGTTTCGAGCACTCGAAGAGCTTCGCGAACGTGCGTGCGAAGCGGCCGATCATGCCGAGGTCGGCCATCGAATCCCAGACGCGGGCGTCGGCGGGCTCCGCCGATTGTGCCGCCGTCGACCAGTCGAGTCCGAAGCCCGCGCAGAACGCGCGACCCTCGGCGCGAAGCAGAACGACGTGCACCGACCGGTCTGCGTCGGCGGCATCGAGTTCTGCGGCGAGTTCGTCCCGCAGTCGCGGCGTGATCGTGTTGTAGGCCTCGGGCCGGCAGAGGACGAGCGAGCGCACGGCGCCGTCGTTCTCGATCCGAATCGTTTCACCCATTCGAGTTGCTCCTTCAGTGACGGCGCCCGCTCGGGCCGGGCGGCAGCAACAACCAGAGTTGTGCGATCGCGAGATCCGAAGCGTCGACGCGGTGATCGCCATCGAGATCGAGGTCGGGCAAATGGCCTCCGAGCGCGGCGATTCGGGCGAGCCGGTCGAGATCGCCTTCTCCCCGTGTCGCACCCATGCCGCGCGCCGTGACGACGCCGTCCTGGTCGACGTCGGGATCGCAGAGGTTTCCGAAGCCGTCTCCGTCGGTGTCGCGCTGATCGGGGTTCGCGATCTCGAGGCAATCATCGTCGGAATCCGCAACGCCATCGCCGTCGAGGTCGTTCGATCGCCGCGCTGGCAGATGCTCGATCGTCATCAGCGGATCGCCGATCCAGACGTTGGTCCAGCCGAGCCAGGGCACGGCGCGCGCGTGCGCCTCGCCGGCGGGAATCCCCTCGGCATAGCGACGCAGAACGGTGTAGGGCCGGGCGCATCCGGCGAGCACCGGCTCCGTCACGTAGCCGGCCGCGCCGGCGACGCCGAGCGCGATCAGATCGGCGACGAGCGATTGTTCGTAATGCTTCGGCGGCCGGCTGAAGGTGCGCGCATTCGTGCTGACCAGATCGACCGCGATCGCGCGCGGACCGAAGCGCCCGGGATAGGTCGTACCGGCGATCGTGCCGTAGAAGGGAGCGCCCGCGTCGTGATCGTCGTTGCTGCCCCAGGAGGCGTAGCCGGCGAGGGAGCGCGCGTTGCCGGCGAAGCGCGTCGTCGTTTCGTGCTGCACGTCGCGGCCGAGCCCGCGCAGCATGGCGACGATCGGCCGGAGCAGCAGGCGATTGGCCGGCAGAAACCCGGGCGCCTTGCCGGGATCCTCGTCGACCAGCGTGACGCCGCGCGGGCCGCTCGCCTGCGCGGCGTCGATCAATCGCTTCACCTCGGCCGGAACGCCGGTGGCCGCGTCGAGATCGCCTCCGAAACCGTCGAGTCGCGCCGTCAGATAGGAAAGCAGCCCGCTGCCGGCCTTCGCGCGAAAGGCCGCGAACGGTTCGGCGCTGCCGAAGTACGGATTCGCCATGCCCGCGATGCCCGCGTTGCCGTCTCGATCGCTCCACAGGATCGCGAGCTCGGCCTCGATCGACGCGTTGGGCGATTCGATCAGCCAGCGTGGCATCGGATGATTCGACCACGTGTAGTGAAGTGGCACTCCGCGCGTCGTGACCAGCGTCGTGATCGCCTCGCGGTGCGGGTGAGCGCGCAGAAACGCTCGCGCGGGGTCGCGAACGCGCCGCACGTAGTCGGCGCGCGAGATCGATTCGCTCTCGTCGCCGGCGAGCGAGGGGTCGCGGAGCGGGATCTCGAGTCGCAGCAGATTCTCGGCCGGGATGCCGCGGCGGGTGCGGTAGTACTCGCCAATCGCCACCGAAACCGGCGAGGTCGCGTTCACGATCACGACGACTTCGGGATGTGCTGTTGCCGCCGCCGGCTCGTTCGCTGCGCGCGCGACCTCGCCCGTCGCGCAGGCGATCGCGAGCATCGAGGCACCGAACCGGGTGGCGCGCGCGGGCGATCGGAGCCTTCGCGCGCGGCGCGGCCGGGCGATCAACGCGGATCTCCCGGTCGGTACTCCCGCTCGAGATGCGCTCGAATCTCGGCCTCCGTGAACCAGACCGGGCGCAGGCGCCGGGCCGCGAAGTCGCGCGCCTGATCGGCGTGATGCGGCGACTCCGGTCTGGATGAACTGCCGAACTGATGGATCGCGCGCGAGCGCGGGCCGTCCGATCCGAAACTCACGAGCAGGACGAAGCAGTCGCCGGCGCGTCCGGCGAGCCGATCGTCAGCGGCCGCAGCCGCGTAGGTGGCATTGAGAAGATCCGGCCCGCCGCCGATCGCAAGATCGGTCGCTCCGCGGCGCAGCCGCTGGAGTTCGCCGAGCGTGGGATCGAGGCGTCCGAAGGTGCGACGGAGCCGTTTCGTCGCCGCGCGCAAGACGGCGGAAGCGTCGGGCTCCGGGCCGCGTTCGTATCGCGCATCCTGAAACGGAGTCAGCGCCAGTAAGGCGATCGCTCCCTCGCGAGAGTCGACGGGCAGCGTGCGATCCCAGCGCGCGAGTAGCGCCTGCGCCTCGCGCTCGTCGTCGGTGGCGGGAATCACGTTCGCGAGACGTTGCAGGGCATCGTCGACCCACGCGCCGCCGTCGTAGCGTTGATCCCACTTCACGCGATCGAAGGCGTCGTCATCGAACCGTGTTCTCCCTCCGAGCAGCGCGCGCAGGCGCAACGAGCGCTCGGTTTCGCGGGTTTCGATGCCCGCGCCCCGAGGTTCGCGCGCGGAGTCCGGTCGATCGACACCGTCGGTGGCCGTCCATGGGGTCGAGTTCGCGTTTTCGACGAAGCCGGAGACCGGATCGTGGACCTGTGGCAGCGCGTCGAAGGGATGCACGGCGCTCCACAGCAGCGAAGGGTCGTCACCGCGCAGCACGCTTCGCCAGTCGGCGTCCATCGCGCGTTCGGGAAGCCGGGCGTTGTAGACGTAGGAGATGTGGCCGGCCTCGTCCGCATAGACGGTGTTGAACATCGGGATCGCGAGCATGCGCATGGCGTCGATCCACTCGTCGCGCGATCGCGCGCGGTTCATCCGCCACCACTGCTCGACGGCGCGCAGGTCGCCCGCGCCGGAGATCCGGAAGGCGTAGAAGGCGCGCGCGCTGCCCTGTCCCAGTTCGAGCACCGGGCCGTGCACGCTCCAGCGCAGCCGTCGCGTCACGGTAAAGGGAATGAATCCGAGCAGGCGCACGCGAATCGACGTGTCACGAAGTTCGAACCGACGCCAGCCGCCGTCGAACCGGTACTGCTCGGGATCCGACGGATTCACCTCCAGCCGGTAGGTGTCGATCAGATCGGGTCGATTGACGGTGTGCGCCCAGCCGAGATGCGCATTGTGACCGTGCAGAATCACCGGCGAGCCCGGAAACAGTCCACCCGTCGCATTCCATCCTTCCTCGCTCACCAGATGCGCTTCGTACCAGGCGACCGGACCCTCCCATGGCTGGTGCGAGTTGATGGCGAGTCGCGTGCGGCCGTCCGTGCTGCGCGAGGGGGCGAGTGCGAACGCGTTCGATCCCGTGAGCGCGGGCGCCCCGCCGGCCGCGGACGCCGCGTGCTCCGGAGCGTCGCCGGTCGCGTCGAGCGTTCGGATCACGTCGAGCAGGCCGAGAAAGAACGGCATCTTGTGCACGAAGCCCGCGATCACGTCCGTGCCGCGGAAGGGCAGCAGGTCGTCGAGCAGCAGTTCGCCGGGATGGCGTTCGGCGTAGAAGTTCAGCCCGGCCGCGTACGCCTCGACGATCTCGAGCAGCGCGGGGGAGAGATCCCGTGCATGGCCTTCCGCGACGAACTCGTTCACGCGCAGGAGTCGAACGAGATAGTCGCTGCGTGCCCCGCTCGGGCCGTCGAGTTCGCCGAGCCGCCCTCGCGCCATCACCAGCGACCGTTGAATGGTGGGAAAATCGTCTTCTGCGTGCGCAAAGGCGAGGCCGAAGGCCACGTCGGCATCCCGCTTTCCGAACACGTGCGGAATCCCCAGCGTGTCGCGCAGGATGCGGACGTTCGCGGCGCGCGCGGCGAACGACGTGCCGGAGGCGGCCGGCGATCCGGCGGCGTGCGCCTCGTCCGGGCCTCTCGTTCCGGTCGCGCAGCCGGCGCTGAAGAGCGGGATTGCCGCCGCGCAGGCGAGGCGGCGCGCACGCCGCGCGTCGCACCATCGAACGAATCGAAGGGGCATGCGCGCAGCATAGCGGCACGCGCGGATCGATCGGTGCGTCCGACTTTCCCGGCGCCTCGGCCGCCGGTAGAGTCCGCGCACCGCACGCATCCACGCACGCTGCCGGAGGGGCCCATGGCGCACGAGTTCGTCTTCACGCTGCAAGATCTGCGAAAGGTCGTGCCGCCCGATCGCGTGATTCTCGACGGCATCACGCTGGCCTTCTTTCCCGGGGCCAAGATCGGCGTGCTCGGACCGAATGGTGCCGGCAAGAGTTCGCTGCTGCGGATCATGGCGGGGGTCGATACCGACTTTCTCGGTGAAGCCCGGCCGGCACCCGGGATTCGGATCGGATACCTGCCGCAGGAACCGCAGCTCGATCCCGCGAAGGACGTGCTCGGCAACGTCGAAGACGGAGTGCGCGCGACGCGCGATCTGCTCCGGCGCTTCGAGGAGATCAGCGCGCGGTTCGGCGAAGAGCTTTCGGACGACGAAATGAATGCGCTGATGGAAGAACAGGGAAAGCTGCAGGACGCGATCGATGCCGCCGGTGCGTGGGAGCTCGATCGCACGCTCGAAATCGCGATGGACGCGCTGCGACTGCCTCCGCCCGACGCCGACGTGTCGACCCTCTCGGGCGGCGAGAAGCGCCGCGTCGCGCTGTGCCGCCTGCTGCTCTCGAAGCCCGACGTGTTGTTGCTCGACGAGCCCACCAACCACCACGACGCGGAGAGCGTCGCCAGGCTCGAGCACTTCCTGCAGGAGTACCCGGGCACCGTCGTCGCGATCACGCACGATCGCTACTTCCTCGACAACGTCGCGGGCTGGATCCTCGAACTCGACCGTGGCCGCGGGATTCCCTGGCAGGGCAACTACAGCTCGTGGCTCGATCAGAAGCGCGCGCGGCTGTCGGTGGAAGAAAAGCAGGCAAGCGCGCGACAGCGCACGCTCGAGCGCGAACTCGAGTGGGTGCGTGCATCGCCGCGCGCGCGACAGGCCAAGAGCAAGGCGCGCGTCGCCGCCTACGAAGCGCTGGTGGCCGAAGAAGAGCGGCGCGCGCCGGAGACGGTGGAGATCAACATTCCGCCGGGGCCGCGCCTCGGCGAGGTGGTCATCGTCGCCAGCCATCTGACGAAGGGATTCGGCGAGCGCCTGCTGATCGACGATCTCGACTTCTCGCTTCCGCGCGGAGGCATCGTCGGCGTGATCGGCGCCAACGGAGCCGGCAAGTCGACGCTCTTTCGCATGATCGTCGGCGAAGACAAACCGGACGAGGGAACGCTCCGCACCGGTGAGACCGTGAAGCTCGCCTACGTCGACCAGTCGCGCGATCTGCTCGACGACGAGAAGACGGTCTTCGACGTGATCAGTGGCGGCGACGATCGGCTCAGGCTCGGTCGCCGGGAGATCATGACGCGCGCTTACGTCAGCTCGTTCGGGTTTCGTGGTTCCGATCAGCAGAAACGGGTGGGGCAACTCTCGGGCGGCGAACGAAACCGCGTTCATCTCGCGCGCCTGCTGAAGAGCGGTGGCAACGTGCTGCTGCTCGACGAACCGACCAACGATCTCGACGTCGACACGCTTCGTGCGCTCGAAGACGCCCTGCTCGAGTTCTCGGGCTGCGTGGTGGTGATCAGTCACGATCGCTGGTTCCTCGATCGCATCGCCACCCACATGCTGGCCTTCGAGGGCGACAGCCACGTCGAATGGTTCGAAGGAAACTTCGCGGAGTACGAAGCCGACAAAAAACGCCGGCTCGGCGCCGACGCCGACCAGCCGCATCGGATCCGTTTCAAGAAGATTCATTCCTGACCGAAGCGAACGCGTCCCCACGCAAGTCGCCAGCGGCGAATTGCGCTCCGCGCGGCAGCTTTGGCCCGCAGGACGCGCAGCGTCCGAGGACCGAAGCGAAAGCGTCCCCACGCAATTCGCCAGCGGCGAAATGCGCTCCGCGCGGCAGCTTTGGCCCGCAGGACGCGCAGCGTCCGAGGACCGAAGCGAAAGCGTCCCCACGCAATTCGCCAGCGGCG
>CAZDHU010000151.1:0-11702 GCA_964505355.1 uncultured Myxococcaceae bacterium
GACGGCGTCGTGCGCGTGCCCCCGGCGTTGGCGATCACGACCGGCGCGCCGCCTTCCATCACGGCGACGCACGAGTTGGTCGTACCGAGATCGATCCCGATCACCTTGCCCATCGGCCGCTCCCTCGCCGGCGAGGGCAGCCGCGCGAGTCGGCCGACTCACCCGGGCGTCGCCCCGCCCCCCTCCGTCTCGACCGCACACGAGACGACGACCTGCGCGGGTCGGATCAGCCGGTCCCGCAGCCGGTAGCCGCGCTGGAAGACCTGAACGACGGTGTTCGGAGGAACCGTCGCATCGGGCACCTGCGCAATGGCCTCGTGCACTCCGGGATCGAACGGGAGTCCCGCGGCCTCGACCTCCGTCACGCCGTGCCGGGCGAGTGCGGAGAGCAGTTCGCGGTGCACCAGATCGATCCCCTGCAGCAATGCCTCGAGGTCGTTCTGTCCGCTGGTACGGGCATGATCGACCGCGCGCTCGAGGTTATCGACCGAGTAGAGGAGATCCTTGACCAGATTCTGGTGCCCATACTGGACGGACTCTTCGCGTTCGCGGAGCTGACGACGACGCGCGTTGTCGAAATCGGCCAGCAGACGCAGATGGCGGTCGTTGAGTTCGGCCAGCTCGGCGCGAAGCGACTCGACTTCGGCCCCGAAACCGCCCTCGCCGCCCGCCCCGCCCTCGACCGTTCGGGCCCCGGCGGCCGCACGCGCATCGACGGCCTGTTCGGCTTCACGAAGCGCGCGCGCGAGCTCTTCGCTCGGCGCCAGCGTCTCGACGGGTTCGTCCGCGTTCGGTTCGAGGTCGCGAAGCGGTCGGTCGGTCACGCGCAAAGCCTTTCGGTCACGAGCTGCGAGAAGAAGTCCACCAGCGGAATCACGCGGGCGAAGTCCATCCGGCTCGGCCCCAGCACACCGACCATTCCGATCGGCGCGTTCACGTCGCCGTAGGGAGCAATCACGAGCGCACAGTGGCGCAGCGCGGGTTCGCCGATCTCTTCGCCGAAGGCGACTCCGGGACCGCGCTCGGCGAGAAGCTGATCGAGGATTTCGATCATGCGTTCGCGCGTCTCGAGGGCCACCATCAGATCGCGCAGGCGTTCGGGATCGCGGAACTCCGGCTGGTCGATCAGCGCGAGCCAGGTGCCGAGCACGAGATCCGCGGGATCGAACGAATCCTGCCCGAGCACCCGCAAGGCGAGTTCGACGGCCTGCCTGCGCATTCCGTCCGCTTCGCTGCGCAGCTCTTTCGCTTCCGCCGCGAGCGCGGCACGCGCCTCGTGCAGCGTGCGTCCGGCCAGCCGCTCGCTCAGCAGCAGCGCCATCCGATCGAGCCCCGCCTGGTCATCGCGCCCCGCGTGGTCGAGCACGCGGTGGTGCGCGACGCCGTTGCGCGCCACCAGCACCGCCAGCACGCGCTCGCTGGACACGCGCACGAACGCCACGTGGCCGAGCACCGTCTGGTGCAACCGCGGCGCGAGCACGAAACCGAGCTGTCGACTCGATCGCGAGAGCAACTCCGAGGCGAGGCGCGCGACCCCGTCGCCGGCGGCACCGTCGAGCGAACCCGCGAGCTGCCGTCGCTCCCAGTCGCCGAGATCCTGCGGATCGAGCAGGTGGTCGACGAAGACGCGAAGCCCGGCTTCGGTGGGCACGCGTCCGGCCGAAGCGTGCGGCTTCTCGAGCAACCCGAGCGTCGCCAGTTCTCCCATCACGCTTCGAATGCTGGCCGAGGAGAGTCGGCTCGGTAGCAACTGCGAGATCGTCTCCGAACCGACGGGCCCTGCGTCACCGACGAACGCCGCGACCAGTGCGCGCAGCACCAGACGCTGCCGCTCGTTGAGTTCGGCAGCGCGGTCGAGCCGCTCCGCATGGGTGATCGAGCCCAGGCGCGCCATCACTTCGATCCTCGTTTCGCAGACTCGCTTCGTCGCGCCGCATCCCGAAGCCGCCGGCGTACGGAACGATCCCGGATCGGATCCCATCGATTCCGAGCGAGGTTGTAACAGCGCACGGCCGGGAGCGTCAACGCAGGGAACCCCTCATACGGGGGGTGCGCAGGACGCGCGCAAGGCGAGCGAGTGCTGCGTACTGCGGGCCTCCTCTCAACCGGGATCACCGACGAACTGCGCGCAGACCGAATCCGCGAGCAGGCGCCCGCGCGCCGAGAGTCGGAGGTTCTCCGCAGCGTCTTCGAGCAAACAACCGACGGCAACGAGCCGGTCGATCTCGCGGGCGAAGAACCTGCGCGGCGAGGCGCCGAACTCCGCCGCGAACTCCGTCGCACGAACCCCGTCGCGGGTGCGCAGCGCGAGCCAGATCGCTTCGCCCCGCGCGGTCGGCGCGTCGATCCGCTCGCGCTCGGCCAGTGCGCCGAACGAGCGCGCTTCGACACCCGCCAGCCATTGCGAGAGCGAACGCGGATTGGCCCGCCGCTCGCCGTGCGGCGCCTGCGCGCTGCGCACCTCGGTCGAGTGGGCCCCGGGACCGAGCGCCAGCACGGGACGCCGCGACCAGTAGCGCCGGTTGTGACGCGACTCGAAGCCCGGCACGGCGAAGTTCGAGATCTCGTACCGTGCGAGGCCCGCTGCCCCGAGCCGCGCTTCGAGCCGCTCCATCATCTCGACGACCGCGTCTTCTCCGGCGAGCGCGAGCTGCCCGCGCGCCGCGCCGCGAGCGAAGGGCGTGCCGTCTTCGATCGTCAGCGTGTAGGCCGAGAGATGCCGGGGCGCATGAGCGAGCGCCGCGTCGAGATCGCGCATCACGCCTTCGATCGTCTGATCCGGCGCGGCATGGATCAGATCGAGCGAGAGATTCTCGAAGCCCGCCACCCGGGCGGCCTCGATCGTCGCGTGGGCTTCGCCCGCGCGATGCGCCCGGCCGAGGCGCCGCAGCACGAGATCATCGAACGACTGCACGCCGATCGAGAGCCGATCGACGCCGGCTGCGCGAAAGCCCGGCAGGCGCGCGCGTTCGATCGTTCCGGGATTGACCTCGAGGGTCGCCTCGGCCGGCTCGCCCGCCGAGGCTCCGAAGGCGCCGCGCACGGCGCGGAGCAGCCGTTCGATCGACGCGGGCTCGAGTCGCGAGGGGGTGCCGCCGCCAAAGTAGACGGTCGCGAGGCGAAGGCCGGCGAAGTCCGGCTGGCGCGCCTCCAGTTCGTGCAACAGGGCATCGAGGAAGCGCTGCTCCTCGGCCGGCGCCAGCCGGGGCGCCCGCACCACCGCAAAGTCGCAATACGGGCAGATGCGCTCGCAGAAGGGCACGTGCAGATAGACGCCGACCGTGGGATCGATCACGGCGCGATGGTACTGTCGACCGGCTTTGACGAGACCTCCCGTTCATCGAGACGTGCTGCCCAACGGGCTGACCGTGCTGCTGCGGCCGCATGCGGTCGCGCCGGTCGCCGAGGTGCAGATCTGGGCCCGGGTCGGCTCCGCCGACGAGCGGGCCGGCGAAGAAGGCCTCGCCCATTTCTTCGAGCACATGCTGTTCAAGGGAACCACCCGCCGCGGCGTCGGCGAGGTGGCGGGCGAGATCGAAGGCGCCGGCGGGCGGATCAACGCCTATACCTCGTACGACGTCACGGTCTACCACGCGACCGTGCCTTCGCCCGCCACGCCGATCGCGATCGACGTGCTCGCCGATGCGGTTCGCCACTCGGTCTTCGATCCCGAAGAGATCGCGCGCGAGGTCGAGGTCGTCCTCGAAGAAATCCGGCGCGGCGAAGACTCGCCCGGGCAGGTGCTCGGCAACGCCGTCTTCGCCGAAGCGTTCGGCGTTCACCCCTATCGCCTTCCGATCCTCGGAACACCGCAAAGTGTCGCCACCTTTTCGCGCGAGCGCGCGCAGGCGTTTCATCGCCGCTGGTACGGTCCCGACAATCTGATGCTGATCGTCGTCGGCGAAATCGAAACCGCGCCCGTGATGGACGCCATCCGCGCCGCGTTCGCCGATGCGGTGCCGGCACGAACGCCGCGCGAGCGCGCGACCGAGCCCGCGCGCACGGGGCTGCGCAGCAGCGTCCTCGTCCGCCCCTTCGAGCGCGCGAGTTTCGAGCTGGCCTGCCCGGCGCCGCGCTTCGCTCACGCAGACGCACCGCTGCTCGACCTCGCGGCGTTCATCCTCGGCGAAGGCGACAGCTCGCGCCTCGTCACGCGCGTGAAGGAGCAGGAAGCGCTCGCCGACCGCGTCGACGCGACGTCCTGGACGCCGCTCGACGACGGGCTCTTCACCGCCGGCGTCGACGTCGATCCCGCGCGGATCGAAGACTCGGTCGCGGCGGTCGCGCGCGAGCTCGAACGCCTGCGACACGAACCGGTGTCGGACGACGAACTCGCACGTGCGCGCACCAACTTTCTCGCCGCCGAACACTTCGAACGCGAGAGCGTTTCGGGCCTCGCGCGCAAGCTCGGCAGCTTCGAGCTGCTGGCCGGAAGCCACACCGACGAAGAGCGGTATCTCGCTGCGATTCGCGCCGCGACACCGGCCTCGCTGCAATCCGCGGCCGCTCGCTGGCTCGACCCGGATCGGATGACCGCCGTCGCGCTGCTGCCGGAAAAGACGCGACGTCCGCCCGATGCCCGCCGGCTCGCGGCGGCCGTCGCTCGCGGCACGCAGCGCGCCCGAACCCTGCTCGCGCCGCCGACCCGCGTCGTGCATTCGGTCCGCAGCGGAGATCCGCCGATCGAGGCCTACCGACTCGCGAGCGGCGCGCGCCTCTTCGTCGCGCCGCGCCCCGAGGTCTCGGTGGTTTCGGCGCGCGTCGCGCTGCGCGGCGGCCTGCTCGCCGAACGCGAAGACAACGCGGGCATTTCGAACTTCCTGGCGGGCGTCTGGTTGCGCGGCACCGAATCGAGATCGAACGCCGATCTCGCGCGCTCGATCGAGGCGCTCGCGGCCGACATCGACGGCTATGCCGGACGCAGCTCGATCGGCGTCACGCTCGACGCGCCGGCCACGAGCTTCGCACCCGCACTCGGTCTGCTCGCCGAGGTGTTGCTGACGCCCGCCTTCGATCCCGAAGAGGTCGAGCACGAGCGACGCGACTTGCTGGCCGCACTGGCGCGGCGTGAAGACCGGCTCGGCGAGCGCGCGTTCGACCTCTTCCTCGCCACGTTGTTCGACCGCCACCCCTTCCGGCATCCCGTGATCGGCACGCGTCACAGCCTGCCGCAGATCGACCGCGGCGCGCTCGAAGCGCATCAGCGCCACTGCGTGCGGTCGGCCGACTGCGTGATCGCGGTGGCCGGTGGCGTCGATCCCGACGATGTCGCGACGCGCGTCGCGGCCCTCTTCGGCGAACTCGACCCGACCCCCTTCGCGACGCATCCGCCCGCCGAGGATCCCGTCCCCGAGACGCCGCGCGAGGCCGTGCTGCACAAGGAACGCGAGCAGGCGCACCTGGTGATCGGCTTTCGTGGCCTCGCGCTCGACGACGAGGATCGCTTCGCACTCGACCTGATCTCGCAGATTCTCGCCGGCCAGAGCGGCCGGCTCTTTCTCGAGCTGCGCGACCGGCGCTCGCTCGCCTACAGCGTGACCGCGGTCAACGTCGAAGCGGCCGCACCGGGGTTTTTCGCCGTCTACATCGGAACTGCGCCGGACAAGCTCGACGAGGCTCGCCGCTGCATGACCGGCGAACTCGAGCGGTTGCTCGAATCGCCGCCGTCGTCCGATGAACTCATCGCCGCACAGCGCCATCTCGCGGGAAACTTCGTGATCGATCTGCAGCGCAGCTCGATGCGGGCGGCGCAGATCGCGCAGGACGCTCTCTTCGGTCTCGGTGCCGACGCCCATCTGCGCTACGCGGAGCGGCTGCACGCCGTGACGCCGCAGGACGTTCTGCGCGTCGCGCAGCGCGTGATCCGGCTCTCCGCCCCCGTCGTGGCGACGATTCGCCCCTGAATCCGAACGGCAGCGCGTCCGGCCGGGTCGCCGTCATCCGCGCCATCTTCGAATCGCGTTCGTTCAACCGCGTTCGCGGCGTGCACTGGCGGCGAGCGGAAGAGCGAGCGCGAGTGCCGCCACGCAGGCGAAAAGGCTCGCCGCGCCGAACGCACGCGACCCCGTCGCGTCGAGCGCGCTTCCGAAGAGCGGCCCGGCCAGCGCGAAGAGGGCACGCATGCCGAGCGCGAGCACCGAGTTCGCGGTGGCGCGCAGCTCGGTCGGCATGCGCACGTTGAGCGCATCACGCAGGACGACCTGATTGAGCGCGCGACAGAGTGGGAAGCAGGCGCCCGCCGCGATCGCGAGCTGCCCTGGCAACGAACTCATGCCGAAGAATCCCACGATCGGCAGCACGGCGACGGCCGTGACCACGACGACGAATCCAAACCGATCCACCACCCGGTGCGCGACCCGCGCGCCGACC
Organism: uncultured Myxococcaceae bacterium; assembly: GCA_964505355.1. Classification (GTDB taxonomy): domain Bacteria; phylum Myxococcota_A; class UBA9160; order UBA9160; family UBA9160; genus CAZDHU01. The sequence continues at coordinate 6,370 of CAZDHU010000151.1, forward strand.
GCGACGAGCAGGTTTTGTGCCGCCCAGAGCCAGCCGAAATGTCCGAGCGCTACGCCGCGCTCGGCCCACTGTGCCTGAAACGAAAACACCGCGACGATCGTCACCATGCCATAGACGACGCTCGTCATGGCCAGCCAGCCGGTGAAGCGCCCGCTTCGAAAGAGCGCGCGCCACACGGTGCGAAGATCGTCGCGATGCCGCCTGCCGGCGAGCCCCGTGCGCGCCGGCTCGTACAGCCCGAGCGCGATCACGAGCGGCAGCCAGGCAACGGCGGCCTGCATTTCGAGCGGCGCGTAGAGCGAGATCGTCGCGAGCGCACCGCCGAGCAGCGCGGCCAGCGTTTCGCCGAGCTGGGCGGACGACACCAGTCGTCCGATCGCGCCGACACCGCGTGCGGTGCCATCGGGCAGCTCTTCGAGGCTCGCGTAGAGCAGTGCGAGATCGGCGCCGGAAAAGCACGCGACGCCCGCTGCCGCGATCACCTCGAAGCACGCGAACGCAGCGAACGATCCGGCGGAGAGCAGAAAGAGAAACGCGCCACCCCAGAGCCAGCCACCGAGGATCAGCGCGCGACGGCGACCGATCCGGTCGGCGAGATGTCCCGAGGGCACCTCGAAGAGCATCGTCGCCACCGAGAACGTCGACTGCAGCAGATAGACGTCGTGCATGCCGAGTCCGTGCGCGCGGTAGTAGGGCACGGCGATCGGCATGAAGACGAGAAACATGTGCGCACCGTTGAGCCACGACAGGCGCGTCAGATTGGCCCGCATGCGAGCGACGTGCGGCGTTTCGGATTCGGCGTCCGCGGGCCCGGCGGACGGCGACTCAGGGGCCAACGGCGAGCCCGTCGCTGCGTGGATCGCTGCCGCCGAGGTGAAGCCCGCTCGCAGGGTCGATCACGATCGCCTGCGCACTCGACCAGTCACGCGGCGAGACTTCGATCACGTGTCCGCGGCGGCGCAGGTTCTCGCGCACGTCTTCCGGCACCGCGCGTTCGACGCTGAGCACGTTCGGCAGCCACTGCTGGTGGAAGCGTGGCGCCGAGACCGCCTCCTGCACGTCCATGCCGAAATCGATCACGCCGAGCAGCGAGAGCAACACGGTGGTGATGATGCGCGGCCCGCCCGGGCTGCCGGTCACGATCCACGGCTTCCCGTCGCGCAGCACGAGCGTCGGCGTCATCGACGAAAGCGGTCGCTTACCGGGCGCGATCGCGTTGCGGCCGTTCACGTCGACGAGGCCGAAGGCATTGGGCCGATTCGGAGCCACCGAAAAATCGTCCATCTCGTCGTTGAGCACGATGCCGGTGCCGGGCACGGTGATCCCGCTGCCGAACAACAGGTTCACGGTTTGCGTGATCGCGACCGCGTTGCCCTTCGCGTCCGTCACCGACAGATGCGTCGTTCCCGCGTCGTTCGCCGGCAGGCCGGGCCCCACCACGTCGAGCACGTGCTCGCCGGAAAACCAGCGCCAGGGCGGGCGCTGCCACCACGCGCGATCGAGACGTGCGCGCTGTCGTGCGGCGTACGCGGGCGAGATCAGTTCGGCCACCGGTACGGGCACGAAGTCCGCGTCGCCGAGCAGTGCGGCACGATCGGCGAAGGCGAGCTTCATCGCTTCGGCAACGAGATGAATCGACGCCGAAGAACCCGCACCGCGCGCGGCGAGATCGAAGCCGTCGAGCACGTGGAGCATTTCGATCAACGCGACGCCACCCGATGACGGTGGCGGAAACGAAATCACCTCGGCACCGCGATACCCGCCGCGGACGGGTTCGCGCTGCCTGGTTCGATAGCCGGCGAGATCGTCGCGCCCGAGCACGCCGCCCTGACGCGCGACCTCGTCCGCGATCGCATCGGCGATCGGCCCCCGCTGCAGCGCGACCGCTCCCTCGCGCGCGATCACGCGCAGCGTGCGCGCGAGATCGCGCTGCACGAGGCGCCAGCCCGGCACCAGCGGCTCGCCCGCGGGCGGAAACTGAATCCGCGTCGTCTCCGGAAATCGCGACTCGAACTTCATCTCACGCAGCAGCGCGAGCATGCGCGCGTGGCGCGCGCCGATCGGAAAGCCGTCTTCGGCGAGCCGAATCGCCGGCGCCATCACCTCGGCCAGCGGCTTCGTGCCCCAGCGCACGAGCGCCTCTTCGAGACCCACCGCAAGGCCCGGCGTCGCCACCGCGAGCGCACCGAGCCGCGAGGCATCCTCCGCCACGCCTTCCTGCACGAACATTTCGGCCGTCGCGCGTGCCGGTGCGCTCTCGCGCATGTCGAGCGCGATCACCTCGCCGGTCGCGAGCCGCGCGAGCAAGAATCCGCCCCCGCCGATGCCGCTGTGATACGGCTCCGTCACGCCGAGCGCGAAGGCGACCGCCACCGCGGCATCGACGGCATTGCCCCCCGCGCGCAGCATCTCGACGCCGGCCGCCGTCGCATGGCGCTCCGCGCTCACCACCATCCCGGCGCGCCCGACCGCAGGCGACGACGACGCGGCCCGCGCCGCCGGCGAGAGTGCGACCAGAACGACGAACGCGACGAATCCGCCTGCCGAACGCCGCACCCGCTTCGTGGATCGAGTCACTGTTTCCTCCTGCGCCCGCGAGACCGGCACCGTACCACGCGACCGGAACGCCACGAACGAAGCGGCCGCTGGCGTCGTTCCCGCAGAAACCCGCGGCCGGCGCGAGATTCCGCCCCTACAGTACGGCCGTCCGCGAGCGCGCGGCGCGACGGGGAGGCCCATGCGAAGGATCGTTCGGTCGGTGCCGTGGATGATGCTGGGCCTGTCGTTGATCGCGTCGATCGCGTGTTCGCCGCGCGATGACCGCGGCGAGTCGACCGCAAACGCCGGATCGCCTTCGAGCTTCGTCGATCCGCCGGAAGACGCGAAGCGCGACGTCGCCAAACTCACCGTGCGCGGGTTCGGTGAAATCCGGCTCGAACTCTTTCGCGATCGCGCACCGAAGACGGTCGCCGCGTTCGAAACGCTGGTGCAGGACGCGTTCTACGACGGGACGACCTTTCACCGCATCATTCCCGGCTCGGTGATCCAGGGCGGCGACCCCAACTCGCGCAACCGCGATCCCCGCGACGACGGCGACGGCGGCGCCGACTTTCAGATGAAGGCGGAGTTCAACGACACCTTCCATCGACGCGGCGTCGTCTCGATGGCCCGCGCAACGGGCAACGACTCGGCGCGCGGCCAGTTCTTCATCTGCCTCACCGACCGCCCCGATCTGAACGGCGCCTACACCGCCTTCGGCCGCGTCATCTCGGGCATGGACGTCGTCGATCGCATCGCTGCCGTGCCACGCGACGAGTTCGGCCGTCGGGGCAAACCCGATCGCCCGCTCGACGACGTCGTGATCGAGACGCTGCGCATCGAGGCGCGCGACGCGCAGGCGCCGCCGCCCGCCACGCGCCGCGATCCGCCGGCCGCGCGCTCGATCTCGAGCCCGCCGCCGGCACCCTGAAACGCGGCGTCGACATCGCGCGCGCCGCACCCCGCCACCGGGCAGCCCACCGCACAGCTGCGGCACCCCGAACGCCGCCGGCCGCCGGCCGTTGCTCGGGGCGGCCGTGACGGGCTAGGGTCGGCCGCCGTGGCCCGGTAGCTCAGTTGGTAGAGCACGCGACTGAAAATTGCGGTGTCGCCGGTTCGATTCCGGCCTGGGCCACCACCGATCCCCTTCTTGATTCCAACCCCTTCAGACGAGCCTCGACGCGAGCGCGGGCCATGCCGTCTGGCGCGACCACTCGCCGGGCCCAACGCCGGCCGTTGGGAGCGTCACGAGACGGGAAGATCTGCTCGCCAGAATCGCGATCCATCCCGAGATCTGCTTCGGAAGGCGATGCATCCGAGGCCGCCGCATCCGGGTTTCCCTGACCCTCGATTTACTCGCCGGAGGCGCGAGCGCCGCCGAGATCCCCGACGACGACCCGGGCCTCGAAGAAGCGAACGTCCTCGCCTGCATCGCGAGCGCCGCCGAGAAGCCAGGTCGGGTGCGCGAGTACCAGCCCGCGCGTCGAGCCGAACGTGCTCGAGGAGTTCGGACGAGCAGCTCGCGACAGCGGCCGCGTCGCTTGACGCTGCGTCCGAGTCTACGAGACCGGGCCGCGCCGTCTGCCGAGAGATTTCTCCGCGTCCCGTCGTTTCCTCGGGTACATCACGCCCGGCGTGCCGCGCCTACGGCATCGCTGGCAGCCCTGACCGATCACTCGACTCTTTCGCGGCCCATCCTGCCGGACGCTCCCGCGCCCTTCCCTACTCCCCCGCCGGCTCCGCGTGCATCGCCTTGAAGTGCAGCAGGCCCGGTGCCATCAGGTGCGCCTTCGCGTCGACGTCGAGGTGAATCACGCTGCAACGCTTCGCTGCGAGGCAGCGTTCGAGGGCAGGCGCGAGCTGGTCGGGGTGAGAGACGCGTTCGCCGTGAGCGCCCATCGAGCGGGCGAGCTGGTCCCATTCGATTTCTCCGAGTTCGGTGTTGATGGTGCCGGCGCGATCGGGGCCGAGGGCGTGTTCGAAGCGATCTTTCACCGGCGCGAGCGCGAAGATCTGATTGATCTTGACCATGCCCCACTGGCGATCGCAGCAGACGACGAAGATCGGCGCGAGGCGGTGGCGGACGGCGGTTTCGATCTCCTGCATCTGAAACGCCATCGCACCGTCGCCGATCAGGCAGTAGACCTGACGGCCGGGATGCGCGACGGCGGCGCCGAGGGCCTGCCCCACGCCCGCGCCGAGATGACCGAAGTGATGCGTCGCGAGCTGCGTATTGGGAACGCGGATCTCGCTGTAGAACTGTCCCCAGACCGAGGCGTTGCCACCGTCGAAGACGGCGATCGCGTCGTCTTCGAAGACTTCGCGGCAGATCGCGGCGGCGTGCGCGGTGACCATCGGGCTGCTGCGTTGCGCGAGCACGGCGTCGAGCGCGGCGCGATCTTTGGTTTTCTCTTCGGCCAGCGCCGAGACGGCGCGGCGGCGTTCGTCGAGCGGCATCTCGCGACCCGCGAGGCGCGCTGCGAGTCGCTCGAGAAAGACGCGCGCGTCGGCCAGCACGCCGAGTTCGAGCGGGCGGTTTCGTCCGAGGATCGCGTCGTCGATGTCGACCTGGATCCAGCGCTGGCGCGTGGTCGGTGCCCAATACGGCGCCTTGCCCCACCAATCCGTCTCGCCGAGATCCGAGCCGACACAGAGCACGAGATCGGCCTCGTTGCGCAGGTGCGTGCAGGCCTCGACGTGCACCATCGGCCACGAGAGCGGCGACGTTTCCGCAAGTGCGCCGCGTCCGCCCCACGACGTCGTCACGGGCGCGTGCAGCGCCGTCGCCACACGCG
>CAZDHU010000152.1:0-30147 GCA_964505355.1 uncultured Myxococcaceae bacterium
ATCGTCTTCATGATGGAGGCGCAGGCGTGCTATGTGCTGGGCGCGATCCGGCATCGCGCGCGCGTGCGTGCCGATGCGCTCGTGCTCGATCCCGCCGTGCAGGATGCGTCCTATCGCGCGCTGCAAGAGCGCATGAAACGAACGGTCTGGCTCTCGGGATGCGAGAGCTGGTACCGGTCGGCGGACGGGCGCATCGACACGCTGTGGCCCGGGTTCACGATCGACTACTGGTGGCGAACGCGGCGTTTCCGGGCGAGCGCGTTTCGCGCGCTTCGCGCGACGGCGAGCTGACGAGAGCGCGCGGAGCACGGTGTCGCGGAGCGAGCGATCAGAGGCGGGTGCCGTCGTCGCCGTGCCGGCCGCTCGGGCGAGCGTCGCGATCCGGCCGAGGGGACGGTTCGCGCACGCGAAGGATTCCGGCACGCTCTCTGGCGCGCAAGAAGACCGCCCGGAAGTCGGGATTTCCGGGCGATCGCGGCGGCCCGGGCTGGAGCCGTCGTTCTCGCTCTGACGCGTCGAGCCAGTGCCGGCTTCGCTTTCGCCTTCGCCCGGGGGCCGGCGCGCGGGCGAGCAGATGTCTATTCTGCGTCGGTTCCCGGTCGCTCGAAGAACGGCATGCGCCGGCGCTCTCGGCCGACCCCCCTCCGAAGGACGCAGCCCCTTGGACCTCGACTACACACCCGAGCAGAACGCATTTCGCCGCGAGGTGCGTACGTGGATCGCCGACAACATGCCGCCGCGCATTCGGCAGCAAGCCGAAGAAGGCGGGCAGTTCCATCACGAAGATCAGATGGAATGGCATCACATCCTCTACAAGCAGGGCTGGGCCGCGCCGCACTGGCCGAAAGAGGTCGGCGGGACGGGCTGGGACACCGCGAAGCGACACATCTTCGGCGAAGAGACGGTGCGCGCGAACGCGCCGACCCTCTCACCCTTCGGCCTCACGATGGTCGGGCCGCTCATCATCCAGTTCGGTACGCCGGAACAGAAGCAGCGCTTCCTGCCGAAGATCCTCTCGGGCGACGAGGTCTGGTGCCAGGGCTACTCCGAACCGAACGCAGGTTCGGACCTCGCATCCCTTCAACTGCGCGCCGAAAAGAACGGCAGCGATTACATCCTGAACGGACAGAAGACGTGGACCACGTACGCGCAGCACGCGGACTGGATCTTCGTTCTCGCGCGCACCGACGCATCGGGCAAGAAGCAGGACGGCATCACCTTCATCCTCGCCGACATTCGCAACACGCCGGGCATCACGGTGAAACCGTTTCTCACCACGGGCGGCACCTACGCGTTCTCCGAAACCTGGTTTCAGGATGCGCGCGTGCCGCAGGCCAATCGCGTGGGGCCGGAGAACGGCGGCTGGACGATGGCGAAGGCGTTGCTCGGGCACGAGCGAACGAGCATCGGCGGCATTGCGGAGAGCCGGCGCTGGCTGCGACTCGTCAAGCGCATCGCGCGCGAGACGCCCGTCGGCAAAGGTGCACTGATCGACGACGTGAGTTTCCGGCAGCGGATCGGCCGGCTCGAAATGCGCCTGCGCAGTCTCGAAATGCTGCAGCTTCGAACGCTGGCCGCGGCGCAGCTCGGCCGCGCGCCGGGACCGGAGAGTTCGATTCTCAAGCTGGTGGGCACCGAGATCCAGCAAGAATCGACGGAGCTGTGCATGGACGCGATGGGGCACGATGCGATGGGCTGGCTCGATTCACCCGCCGGCGCCCTGCCGGCGATCGAGCGCGGGGTCGCGTCGTCGTTCAACTACCTGCGCGCGGCGACCATCTACGGCGGTTCGAACGAGATCCAGCGCAACATCATCGCGAAACAGATCCTGCGTCTGCCGTCGGCCTGAACGCAGAAGACGACTTCGAGGAATAGTCATGAATTTCGATTTGACCGAAGAGCAGCAGATTCTCGTCGACTCGGTGGCGAAGTTCGTTCAGAACGATTCGCCGGTGGAGCGCTTTCGAAAGTTGCGCGAGACCGATCGCGGCTGGGACGTGGCGACCTGGGCACGCATGGGCGAGTTCGGCTGGCTCGGCGTGGTGTTTCCCGAAGAGCAGGGAGGCTTCGGCGGTCGCTTCGTCGATCTCGCGCTCATTCTCGAACAACTCGGTCGCGGTCTGGTTCCCGAGCCCGTGATTCCGTCCGTCGTACTCGCGGGGGGATTGCTCTCGACGCTCGGCACCGACGCCCAGCGCGAGCAGTTTCTCGCGCCGATGATCGAGGGACGCACGTCGCTCGCACTCGCATACGCCGAACGCCAGAGTCGATTCTCGCTTTCGGACTGCCGCACGCGCGCCGAGAAGCGCGGCGCGGGCTGGGTGCTCTCGGGCGAGAAGACCTGGGTGCTGAACGGACACGCGGCCGATCATTTGATCGTGGTCGCGCGCACCGACGGCGATTCGCTCGACGAAGCGGGCCTCTCGCTGTTCATCGTCGATGGCGATGCGGCGGGGCTCGAGCGCGTCCGCGTTCCCGGCATGGACGGCCAGCGCAGCGCCCTGCTTCGCCTCGCCGGCGTCGAAGTGGGAGCGGACCGGTTGCTCGGCGAAGAGGGGCGCGCGCTAGCGCCGCTCGAGCGGGTGATCGATCGCGGCGCGGCCGCGGCGTGCGCGGAAGGTCAGGGCGGAATCCAGGAGCTCTTCGATCGCACCACCGCGTATCTGAAACAGCGGGTTCAGTTCAACGTTCCGATCGGCAGCTTTCAGGCGCTTCAGCACCGCGCGGCCGACATGTACGCGGAGACCGAACTCTGTCGTTCGACGATGATCCTCGCCGCGATTCAGGCCGATCACGAAGACGCCGACGTGCGCAAGGCCGAAATTTCGACGGCGAAGAGCCAGTTGACGCGCGGCGGCTGGTTCGTGCAAGAGAACGCGATTCAGCTCTTCGGCGGGATCGGCGTGACCGACGAACAGGATGAAGGACTCTTCTTCAAGCGACTGCGCGTCCTGCAGGGCCTGTTCGGTGACGCCGACTGGCACGCGGATCGTTACCAGTCGCTGCGAGGATTCGACGCGGAGAGCTGATCGCGCAAGACGGGCGGGCGGTTTCGACGCGGAGAGGATGTCATCCCCGATCGGGGGCTGGCGAGTGAGTGTCGTGCGGGCATGATGCCCCGCGCCTCGTTCCGACACGCGATGCCCGTGGCCAGGCGGCTCGCAGGTCGATGCCGAATCCCTGCGGCCAGGCTGCGAGACCGATGATGGGTTGCGCGACAGAAGACTCGGCATGACGACGACGGGCGCCGCACCCGCGGTGGCGCCTCGCACGGGGCAGACGCCTGAGAGTCCCGGTCTTCGGGTGCGTCGCGCCGCGTCTTTCTTCGTCCTCTATCTGCTCACCGTGCACCTCGGTTACGCGATTTCGGCCGGCGGCGTGATCGCACCGATTTGGCCGCCGGCGGGCGTTGCCGTCGCGGGACTCTTCCTTCTCGGCTCGAAGATGGCCTGGCTGGTGGCGCTGGGAACGGTCCTCGGCCAGCTCAGGCAGCTCGATCTTTCGCCGCTCGCGGTCGCCGCCGTTGCCGCGGTCAACGCAACGGAGGCGCTGCTCGGCGCCGCTTTGCTGAGGCGCGCGAAGTTCTCGCCCGCACTCGCCCGCACCCGCGACGTCGTGGCGCTGGCACTCGTGGCCGGTCTCGCGCCGCTGGTGGCGGTTCCGGTGGCGATCGCCGTGGGCAGTCAGCTCGGGTACAGCGGCGAAATCCTGCTTCGCGGTGTCACCAACTGGTGGTCGGGCAACACGCTGTCGATACTCGTCGTCAGCAGTGCGCTCTTCGTGCTTTCGGCGAAGCGCGAGCGCATCGAACGACAGCCGGCGATGCTCGAACGGGTCGCGCTGGCGGCGCTGGTGATCGCGGTGTCGTTCGCGACCTTCCTGCTCGGCCCGGTCTGGGGCCTCCGCGAGATCGCCTGCGCCTTCGTTCTCTTCCAGTTCGTCGTCTGGGCAGCGCTCCGGCACGAGCGCGCTGCCGTGGTCGGCGTGAACGTCGCCGTTGCGGCCGTCGCGACCTGTGCGCTCGTCATCAGCTGGCAGGTCGCGGCCGATCCGATCGCCGTCCTCGCGCAGTCGATTCGACACGCGTCGACGGTGTCCGGCGGCGACTATCTCCTGTTCGCGAACCGGATTCTTCTGCTCGAGGGGTATGTCGCGGCGGTCGCGATCGCCGGCCTGCTGATCTCGGCGGTGATGTCCGAACGGCGCTCCGCCGAGCGCGAACTGCAAAAGAGCGAACGGCGATTTCGCGCAGTGACCGAAGAAGCGTTCGACGCCTTCGCGTTGTTTCGCCCGGAGCGCACGGCGGACGGGGCGCTACGCGATCTCGTGTTCGAAGAGCTCAATCGTCGCGGTCGCTCGCTTCTCGGCATTGGCCGGGTCGATCCGATCGGTCTCGGATTCGCAGACTTGTTTCCGACCGCCGCCAACGGCCGGTTTCTCACCCTCTGCGGAACCCTGCTGGAGAACCATCGTGTGTTCGAAGGGGAGTTCGACACCGGTGCGCTGGGCGGACCGGGCCGGCGCATCATTCGCCTGCTGATCGTTCCCGTGGGCCGGCGACTCGCCGTGACCGCCCGCGACGTCACCGACGCACGGCAGGCCGAGGAGCAGCTCCGGCAGACGCTGAAGATGGAAGCGGTCGGTCGCCTGGCCGGCGGCGTGGCGCACGACTTCAACAACATGATGACGGCGATCAGCGGCTACGCGGAACTCGCGCTGGCAGCGCTCTCGTCGGACCACCCCGTTCGCGAAGAACTCGAACAGATTCAGCGCGCGTCCGAGCGCACGGCGTTTCTCACGCGGCAGCTCCTCGCGCTCGGTCGACGTCAGGTCATGCGTCGCGATTCGGTCGACCCGAACGCGATCATCGCCGACACCATGCGTTTGCTGCGGCCACTGCTCGGACCCGACCTGAACGTGGTGCTCGATCTCGCGAGTGATCTCGGGCGCGTTCTTTCGGACGCCGGCCAGTTGCAGCAGGTCGTGATGAACCTCGCGCTCAACGCGCGAGATGCGATGAGCTCCGGGGGGACGCTTCGCATCGCGACGAAGAACGTCGAGATCGCGGCAGGAGAAGCGCACGTCGCCGTCTCCTCTCGTTCCGGCCCGCACGTCGAGGTGTCGGTCGAGGACGACGGATGTGGCATGGACGAGGCCACGCTTCGGCAGGCCTTCGATCCGTTCTTCACCACGCGGGCGGCCAGCGGCGGAACGGGTCTCGGGCTTTCGATCGTCTACGGCATCGTGCAGCAGAGCGACGGACACGTGGTCACGCGCAGTGTCCCCGGCGAGGGGACGACGTTTCGCCTGCGCTTTCCTCGCTACGACGGGGCGCACGGCGCACGGATTCGCGAACCGGTGGTCGTGTCCTCGGGCAGCGGCGAATGCGTGCTGGTCGTCGAAGACGAGGACTCGATTCGCAGTCTGATCTGCCGCGCACTGGGAAGCGCGGGCTATCGCGTTCTCGAAGCGAACAACGGATCGAAAGCACTCGAACTGGTGGCGCGCCATCCCGGCGAAATCCGCGTGCTCGTGACCGACGTCGTGATGCCCGGCATGAACGGGCACGAACTCGCGCGGCGCGCGCGAAGCTGGCGGTCGGGGCTGCGCGTACTCTTCGTTTCCGGGTACGACGAAGAATCGGCGCTTCGCGGCGAGCCGGTCGACGTCGACACGCGATTTCTCGCCAAGCCCTTCACCACCCGAGAGATGCTCGAACGGGTGCGCGAGCTACTCGACGGAGTGCCGGCGACGGACTCCGGGCCGACGTCTCCGCCCGCCGGTTGAGAGCATCGCGCGCACGATCGACACCGCTGCGTTCAGCGCGAAGAAACCGCGCGGACGAACGGCGCGACCGTGGGCTCGACCGGAACAGGCACCGGAAAGAGTTCGTCGGCCGATTGGGCGCGACCGAGCGCATCCCGATGCACCGCGTGCTGGCGCGCGAAGAGCGTGGGAGATTCGAGCCCGGCCGCGGCGGCGAGCGAGGCGAGCCCGGCACGCATCGCGATCACGAAGTTCGTCGCACGCCACTTCTTTTCATCGACGACCAGCGCCTTCATGCGGTCGGGATCGGTGGTGGCGACGCCCACCGGACACTGGTTCGAGTGACACTTCATCGCCTGAATGCACCCGACCGTGATCATGAACGCGCGGGCGACGTTGATGAGATCGGCGCCGAGCGCGAGCGCGATCGCTGCCCGATCGGGTGAAAACAGCTTGCCAGAGGCGATCACGCGCACCCGGTCGCGAACCCCCGCGCGCCGGAGGGCGTCGTCGAGCAGCACGATGCCCGAACGAACGGGCAGTCCCATCGTGTCGGCCATTTCCTGATAGGTCGCCCCCGATCCGCCTTCGCCTCCGTCGACCGTGATCCAGTCCGGGCCGTCCCCTCGTCTCGCGATCGCACACGCGAGCTGGTCCGCCATGCCCGGCGCACCGATCACGATCTTCACGCCGACGGGCTTCCCGGTGGTGGAGCGCATGCGCGCGACGTGATCGAGCAAACGCTCGACGTCGTCGAATGCGACGAAGCGGTTCGGAGAATCGACCGATCGCCCGACTTCGATTCCGCGCAGGCGCGCGATCTCTTCCGTCACCTTGCTGCCCTCGAGGTGGCCTCCGCGAATCTTCGCGCCCTGATGAATCTTGAGCTCGAAGCCGCGCACTGATTCGAGTTCGGCCTTGCGTTGCAGCTCGTCCCAGCTCCATTCGCCGGACGCCGAGCGGACGCCGAAGAGCCCGGGGCCGATCTGAAAGATCACGTCTCCGCCGCCTGCGAGATGGTGTTCGGAAAGACCGCCTTCGCCGGTGTTGATCCAGCTTCCGGTCGCGAGTGCAACGCCTTCGGCCAGTGCGCGCACCGCGTGGCTGCCGAGCGCGCCATACGACATTCCGCTCATGCCGACGAGGCCGCGCACCGTCCAGGGATGGGCGAGCCCGGATCCCAGCACCAGCGCGTGCTTCGGATCGAGCGTCCACGGAGCGACCTCCACCTCTTCGATGTGCTCGCGCCGGCTGAAGAGGCCCTCGGAGTCGATCGCGTAGCGCCGCGTTTTCAGCGACGGCGTCGAATCCACCGCCATTTCGTTCCCGAGCTTCGGGAAGAGCGCGTTGCGCAGATACCAGCCGGGCTGCTCGAAGTCTCGTCGCGAGCCGAACGAGATCAGCGTCTTCAGATATTTCGAGGCGAAGACGACGCTCTGATAGTCGTTGCGCGAAAACGGCTTTCCGACGTTGTCGCTTTCGAAGAGGTACTGCCGCAGCTCGGGACCGATGTGTTCGAGCAGATACCGGAGCCGGCCGAGCAGCGGGAAGTTTCGCAGCACCGCGTGCTGCGTCTGGCGCCGATCACTCCAGTAGAGAACGAAGAGCACGAGCGGCGGACCGAGCAGCATCGCGAGCAGCAGTACGAGCGTCGCGATGGCGAGCGAGTCTTCGAGCGTCGGCATCGTCACGGTGGGATCCCCCGTGCGCTGCATCGGCAGTCGGCCGAGCGACTGCAGCGCGACGGGTTCGGCGGACCGCGGAGTGAAGGGTTTCGCCGAGGCATCGCGGCTCCGGCCGAAAGAAGCTCCCTCGCGCCATCCGGGAAGACACCGAGACACTCGCGTGCCCGCGAATCGTCAGGCGAGAACCCTCGCAGAGGCGCCGTTCACGAGCGCAGCAGCCACGCATATCCCCGGCGCAGCGCTTCTCGACCGCCGCTCTCCAGCACGTCACCGTGGGCAACGATCACGCGATCGAAATCCCATTCGAGGATCTTCTCGAGACTCGCGCGTGCCGCACGCCGGTCTCGGATCAGAAGGGGATCCATCTTCGAGGGGCCGAAATGACCAAAGCTCCGCACCGACTTCATCAAGATTCGGGTCAGCGGGGCGGTTCGCTCTCGGAAGTTGAAGGCGAGATCACAGAGCAGCAGCGTGCGGCTCGGGCGATGGAAGAACACCACCTCGTTCTCGTACGGACGGCCGCGAAAGAAGACCTGCCCGACTTCGGCGGCCCATTCGGCCGGAGCGTCATCACCCAGAATGTCGACGTAGACGAGATCGGGGCGCTTTTTCTCGAGGCCGGGCCCGACCCAGAGTCGAGCCTCGGGGTACCAGCTCGCGACGCGACCGGCGTAGAGGTGGTGGACGCGATTCGGCGCGACCACGTACCGCACGCGCCCGAGGGCATCGAGCTCGCGTCGCAGTTCGGCGTCGAGCGCGACCGGGGCGTGGAGCAAGAGACTCCCGCCGGCGAGCCGCATCACGCTCATCCGCGTCCCGACCTCGATCCCGAGAAACCGCTGCGGGCGCTCGGCGACCCAGAGATTTTCGGCCAGCGGGCGAAGCGGCGAAAAACCGGAAGGAGATGATCGGCTCACGGGTGCGTTCCTTTCTCGTGCGGCTCCCGGATCCGGCGGATCGCGGTTCGGAGCGGCGCCGCATTCTCGCCGTCCGCGCGAGTTGTCCGCAAGCGAATGCGAGCCCCGCGAAATCGCGAGAAGAAAGGTGGCGCAGCCGCCGCTGGCGCGACGCTCCCGCGCACGCACACTCGCGAGGTGGCCCGACCCGAGCGGTCATCCCGCCTGCCCCCGCGGCCACTGGAGGATCGTTCATGATCGGTTACGTGACGCTCGGAACCAACGACTTCTCGCGCGCGGCTGGCTTCTACGATGCGCTGCTCGGCGAACTCGGCGCGAAGCGAGCCATGGAGTTCGACGGCTTCATCGCCTGGAGCCGGGATGGGGCGCCTCCGATGCTCTCGATCATCAAACCGTTCGACAAGAAGCCGGCGACGGCGGGCAACGGCACCATGGTCGCACTCGCGGCCGCCTCGAAGGAACACGTCGATCGCCTGCACGCGAAGGCGCTCGAACTCGGCGGGCGCGACGAGGGCGCTCCCGGGCCGCGGGGCGACGGATTCTATGCCGGCTACTTCCGTGATCTCGACGGCAACAAGCTGAACGCGTTCTTCATGGGCTGACGCGGCGTTTTCTTCGCGCACGGCGTCGCGCGGTGACGCCGTGTGCGAAGCGACGTTCACCGGTCGCTTCTCCTCTCGCCGCCGGATCGCAGGACGTTCTCGGGCCCGACCCACGGGTTTCCTCTCGAACGACGTCGCGATCTTCGCACCGCCCATGCCGACTTCGCGTCCATGTTCAAGTGCCTCGAGTGATCCGTCGATAGCGCGAGCATCCGCCCGCTGCGTTCGCGAAGGATCGCGTTCCGCTCGCGTGCGGGTGCTCACACCGGAGGAGTCCGCCCGATGCGATCGCAGAGCCTTCGCACGAAGATCATGATCCTGATCGCGGTCCCCATTCTGGGGCTGGTCTGGCTCTCGCTGTCGATGTTGCAGACGGCCTTCGAACGACGCGAAGAAGCACGAAGCGCCGAACGTCTCGCGCACGTGATGGATCTGTCGGTGAAGACGGGCAATCTGCTTCACGAATCCCAGAAAGAGCGCGGCATGACGGCCGTCTTCATGTCCTCCGGTGGCGAACGGTTTCGAAACGAGATCGGCGAGCAGAGGCGCGCAACGGACGAGCGGCTCGGCGAATGGAAAAAGGCGATCGAAACCAGCGCCGCCGACTTTCCCGTCTCGGTCACGAGCGGACTCGAATCCGCGAAATCCGCTCTCGACGAACTCTCGAGGCGCCGCGAGCAGGCGACCTCGCTCTCCGTCAAGCCTGTCGACGTCACCGACTATTTCACGTCGACGCACGCGAAGCTGCTCGCCGCGCTCGGCGCGCTCGCGTCTTCGAGCGACGACGCCGCGCTGCGCGGGCGTTCGATCGCCTACCTGACCTTCCTCAGTGCCAAAGAGAAGACCGGCGCCGAACGCGCGAACCTCGCCAACGTCTTCGGTTCGGGCAGTTTCGTTCCCGGACAGTACGAGCGCGTGGTCTCGCTGATCTCCGCGCGCGATTCCTATCTCGCCGTCTTTCGCATCATCGCCGAGAAAGACGTGCTCGAACCGTTCGTGAAGAACGAGGCGGCGCCCGTCGTGGGCGAGGTGACGTCGATGGAGCGGATCGCCGTCGAACGCGGTTCAGCCGGAAACTTCGGCGTCGACTCGAGCGTCTGGTATCAGAAGATGACCGAGCGCATCAATCTGATGAAGCAGGTCGAGGACGCACAGGTGGCGTCCATCACGACCGTCGCCGGCGCACTGCTCGCCGAATCGCGCGCTGCCGAGCGTCGCAGCTTTGCGACCGCGATTCCGCTCGTGCTCGCATCGCTCGCGCTCGTCGTGCTCGCGTTTCGACTGGTCCGCAACGTGTCGAACCTGCTGGAGAAGACCGCGCGCGTGCTCGAAGAAGTGGCAGCCGGGAATCTCGATGTGCGCCTCGAAGCCGATGCGTCCGCGGGCGAAGAGATCCGCCGCGTGTCCGTCGCGCTGAATCAGGCGGTCGAGAGCATGGGGCAAACGGTGCACGCGATTCGGCAGCGATCCGAGCTGCTCGCGAGCGGTGCCGAAGAGCTCACCGCGGTCAGCCGCGAAATGGCGAACGGCGCGCGCGAGACGTCGAACCACGCCGCCGAAGCCTCGCATTCTTCGGAACAGATGCGCGCGAACATCTCGGCCATCGCCGCGGCGAGCGAAGAGATGAACGCGAGCGTCGCCGAGATCTCGAACAACGCGGCCAACGCGGCGACCATCGCGTCGAGCGCGGTCGACGTCGCGGCGGGAACGAATGCCTCGGTCGGTCAACTGCAGGCGTCGAGCGACGAGATCGGATCCGTGATCGGCCTGATCGACGGGATCGCCAAGCAGACCAACCTGCTCGCGCTGAACGCGACCATCGAAGCCGCGCGCGCTGGCGACAGCGGGAAGGGGTTCGCCGTCGTCGCGCACGAGGTGAAAGAGCTCGCGCAGCAGACCGGCAGCGCCACCGGTGACGTGAGCCGCCGCGTCGACGGGATTCGAGGCGAGATGGTGCACGTCGTCGACGCCCTCGGAAAGATTTCGGAGGTGATCGGCAAGATCCACGAGACGCAAACCGCGATCGCGGGCGCGGTCGAGGAGCAGACCGCGACGACGGCCGAGATGAGCCGCAGCATCGCCGAGGTGGCGGCGGGCAGCAGCGTGATCGCCGACAGCGTCTCCGCGTTCGCCGAACAGGCGAAGCACACCAGCGCGGGAGCGACCCAGACCGAACAATCGGCCGGCGAGTTCGCGCGCGTCGCCACCGAGCTGCGCGAAATCATCGCCCGCTTCCGGGTTTCCGCGCACTGAGCCGCGCGCGGCGGCCGAGCCGAGCCCGAAGGCGGTAAGGCGCGGCTCGCGGTGGATGCCGGTACCGGTCGCCGACTCACCAGGAGCCGACGCGTCCCCGGTGCATCGAGAAGCCGAGGCCGATCAGCGCCGCGCAGGGAATGAGCGCGAACAGGACGCGCGGCGCCGCGTACAAGACCTGCGACCAGAGAAACGCGGGCGGCGGCGGCGCGAACAGATAGAGCGGCAGCAGCGCCAGTGCACCCGCGGCGGCGATGCCGAGCGAGACCACCTGATTGAGTGCCAGACCACCGGGGAGAATGCGCCCGGCGTTGTCGCGCAGAAACTCGATTCCGAACCGGCCCAGCCCGTACCCGATCATGCAGAGCGTGAACGGGACCCCCTGCGGCGCGCCGAGCATCGCGACCGCGTTCATCCCGAGGAAGAGCACTCCGTCGAGCACGGCCTCGTAGGCCGCCGCGGGATGCAGCGGAACGCCGTGCAGGCCCGCGACGCGCACGGCTTTCGAAAGCGGATGGGTGTAGGAGATGAAGAGGGGGCCATGCGTGCGGCGTCCGAAACAACATCCGTAGGTGAGGCAGCCGATGCGTCCCAGCAGGTGACCGAGCGGTGCGCCGCGAACGAATCCGTCGAGCAAGAGCAGGGTCCCGAAATGAGAGATCAGCGCGCAGAGCGCCAGCGCGAGCAGCGCACCCAGCATTCCGCCCCAGGAGACGAACGCTGGCCGGCGCAGCGTTTCGATCGGACGCGCGATCAACTGGCGATGGTCGAGCGCGAGCGCCGCAATCCACGATCCGCCGACCACGCCGAGTGCACCGGTCAGACCGAGCCCCGAGAGATGGTGGGGTTCGAGTCCCTGCCCGACCCAGAGCAGCGACATCCAGCCGAATCCGACGAGTGTGCCGAGACCGGCGAGCACGCCGAAGTTGACGAAGACGAAGCCGCCGGCTTCCGCGAAGACGACGTGATGGCCGAGCTTCGACAGCTCGCGACTCGCGCGCTCGAGCGCACGCACGATGAAGCGGGGGGGGCGGATCGAGCCGGAAGCGCGCAGCGCGTCCGGGGTCGACCCGTGAGCGACTTCGGGGGGGCACACGACCTCCGAAGGCTGGCCGATTCGATCGTGACGATCGTATGACATCGATCATGCGAGATAGCCCGTCGAGCGGCAGCTTGCCCGCAGCTCGGCCATCCAATCGAGGAGCATGACCCCGGTCATGGCGCGCGTACGCGCCAGACCGCGAAGATCGCGAGACGTCCCGCCCGGACGGCCCTCTCGCCGACACAGGGAGCTGATCGATGACCAACGTTTCGGGAGCATGGGCCGACGCCTATCGGCGTCGCTGGCGCTGGGATCGCGTCGCGTGGAGCAGCCACAACGTCGATTGTTATCCCTCGGGTTGCCCGCTTCACGCCTACGTGCGCGACGGAAAGATCGTGCGCGAAGAAGCGGCGGGATCGTTGCCGCAAATCGAGCCGGGCATTCCCGACATGAATCCGATGGGATGCCAGAAAGGCGCGTGCTGGCCGCAGCTCCTCGACGCGCCGGACCGCGTCACGCAACCGCTGCGGCGCGTCGGAGAACGAGGCGACGGAAAGTTCGAGCCCGTCTCATGGGATCGGGCGCTGACCGAGATCGCCGACGCGATGCTCGACGCGATCGAAGCGCAGGGGCCCGAGTCGATCATCGTGCCGATGACTCCGGAAATGGGAGCGGCTCCGGCGCGCGCGTTCTCGAACGCACTCGGCGCGGTGGTGACGGACGGCAGCGCGGAGTTCCACGACTTCAGTCCGGGCTTTCATCTGACCTTCGGACTGTTCAATCCCGTGGCCTCGATGGACGACTGGTTCCTCGCCGAGCTCACGCTGATCTGGCACTCGAACCCCGTCTACACGTACATCACCATGTATCACTACCTCGCCGAGTCGCGTTACAACGGCGGCGAGATCGTGACCATCGCACCGGACTACAGCCCGTCCGCGATTCACGCCGACTATCACGTGCCGGTTCGGATCGGCACCGATGCGGCGCTCGCGCTCGCGATGTGCAAGGTGATCATCGACGGCGGGCTCCATCAGAAGCAGTTCGTGCAGGAGCAGACCGACCTGCCGTTGCTGGTTCGCCGCGACGACGGTCGTTTCTTGCGCGGCAGCGATCTCGCCGCGGGTGAGCGCGAGGATCAGTTCTACTGGTGGGACGAGCGAGTCGGCGTGCCGAGCCCGGCACCGCGCAACACCCTCGCGGCGACCGGAGTCGAGCCCGCACTCGAAGGGATTCATTCCGTCACGCTCGCGGACGGCAGCGAAGTCGAGGTCGAACCGGTCTTCGCCCGCCTGCGACGCGAACTCGAACAGTACACGCCCGAACGAGCCGGCGAGATCTGCCAGATCCATCCCGACAACATTCGCGCGCTGGCGCGCAAGGTCGCGACGCGCCGGACCAAGATTTTCATCGGCTGCAACTCCGGAAAGTCCTACCACGGCGACCTGATGGAACGCGCGATGGCGTTGCTGCTCGCGCTCACCGGCAACTGGGGAAAGAAAGGAACGGGAGTTCGGTCGTGGGCCGTGATCGGCCTCGACGGGCAGGCGTTTCTGAGCCAGAAGGGCGCTCCCGGACAGGAAGCCGCGCAGCGTTTCATTGCCGGTCTCCTGCGCATGCGCCGCATGCTGGGCGCCGGCGATCCCACGATGACGACGGAGATGATGCAGAACCGGGCGGCCGAAATGGCCGGCGAACTCGGCGGCATGGGGCGGACGATCGCGCCGGTCTATCTCTGGTATCACCAGTACGGCTATCGAGAGCGCTGGAACAATCCCGACAATCACGACCCGGCCATGCCGCGAAGTTTCGACGCCAGTCTCGAACGCGCCGCCGAACAGGGCTGGTGGCAGGGAAGCCTTCCGAGCCTCTGGAAGGACGTGTCGCCGCGGGTGTTGATCGAAGCCGGCGGCAATCTGCTTCGACGCCAGCGCGGAGGACAGACGCTGCTGCTCGAGCACGTCTGGCCGAAGTTGAAGATGATCGTCTCGATCGACTCGCGCCTCTCGACCACCGGCCTCTACTCCGACTACGTGCTTCCTTCCGCCCAGCACGGCGAGAAGATTCAGCACAGCATGCCGTCCGTGCACCATCTCAACTGCGTGCTCGCCGATCGCGCGGTCGAGCCGGCGGGCGAAGCCCTCTCCGACTACGAGATCGGAATGCGGCTGCTGGGCAAGGTGGAAGAGCGTGCGGCTGCGCGTGGCATGACCGAGTTCGCTGACGCGACCGGACGCAAGCGGTCGCTGCAAGGGCTGGTTTCCGCCGCGACGCTCGGCGGAGCCCTGCGCGACGAAGAGAAGCGCTTCGACGAAAGCGTGCGCGACAACGCGGTCTACGGCGTGCTGCCGCCCGAGACCACGCTCGATACGCTGCGCGAGAAGGGCGCGATTCGATTCTCGGGCTGGGGGATCGTCGGCCACGGTGCCTCGCAGGCGTCGTCACTGCGTCCCGACGAAGTGCACAATCCCCTGCGCTGGCACACGGAAGACAAGATTCCTTACGACACGCTCACCCGACGCGCCCAGTTCTACATCGACCACGAGTGGTTTCTCGAAGCCGGCGAGGCCCTGCCCGTGCACAAGGAATCGCCCGGCCACGGCGGGCCGAACCGGCGCTTCCAGCTCACCAGCGGCCACAACCGCTGGAGCATTCACTCCATGAACATGGCCAGCCGAACGCTGCTCAACACACATCGCGGTGAACCCTTCGTCTTCCTGAACGCGGCCGAGGCGACGGAACTGGGCATCACCGACGGAGAAATGATTCGGCTGCAGAGCGACGTCGGCGAGATCGAGGTGTCGGCCAAGATCTCGCCCGCCTGCCGCCCGGGGCAAGTGATTCTCTACAACGGATTCGAACCCTACATGCATCCGAAATGGCGGGGGCAGTCGGAACTCGAACCCGGGCAAATGAAGTGGCTCGGTCTCGCCGCCGGCTATGGTCACCTGAAGTACCGGGTCTTTTCCTGGCAACCCGTGCCGACCGATCGCGCGGTGCGCGTGGACGTTCGCAAGATCCGCGTGTGAACGAAGCCGCCGCCGGCGTGATCGGGGTGCGGTGCCGGTGCGGCACGCGCTCGGGCGGATGATGACGTGGCCGTCAACGCACCAGGAGGGCTCGCGATGTCGCTCCGGACGCCGATCTGTGATCTCTTCGGCATCGAGCATCCCGTCTTTCTCGCCGGAATGGGCGGCGTCGCCTACGCAGAATTGTGTGCCGCCGTCTCCGAAGCGGGAGGCTTCGGCACGCTCGGGATGGCCGGGTTCCCGCCCGCGCGGATTCGCGACGAAATGCGCGAAGTGCGCCGGCGCACGAAGCGTCCGTTCGGTGTCGATCTACTGGCGGCCCTGCCGGAGCAGATCGATGCGGCGATCGACGTGATTCTCGACGAAGGAGCCTCCGCGTTCATCGCCGGTCTCGGCGTGCCCGAGTCGGTGATCGATCGCTGTCACCGTCGCGACGTTCGCGTGATGGTGATCTGCGGCAAGGTGAGCCACGCCGTGCACGCCGCGGCGGCCGGCTGCGATGCGGTGGTCGCGCAGGGCACCGAGGCCGGCGGGCACACGGGCAGCATCGGCTCGATGGCGCTGGTGCCGCAGATCGTCGACGCGGTGCAGATTCCCGTGCTCGCCGCGGGTGCCATCGTCGACGGTCGCGGGCTCGCGGCAGCACTCGCCTTCGGCGCACAGGGCGCGTGGATCGGGACGCGATTCATCGCTTCGCCCGAGGCGTGCGCAGCCGGGCTCTACAAGCGGAGAATTCTCGACGCCGGCAGTGCGGACACGCGGGTCACACGCTGCTATTCCGGCAAACCGATGCGCGTGTTGCACAACCGGCACGTCGACAACTGGGAGAAGCGCACGAACGAACTCCAGCCGTTCCCGCTGCAACTGATGCGGAGTGCGAGCGAAGGCCTGCTCGCGTTCGCCGACGACGCGACGGCGGATGCCGAACGCAGTTGCATGCCGGCCGGGCAGGGCGTCGGCGGGATCGACGAGATCCTCCCGGTGGCCGAAATCATGCAGCGACTGATGCGCGACGCACGAACCACGATCGATCGACTCGGCGGACTCGCGGCGCGCGACTGAGTCGAATCCAGCAGCAACGGCCGCGCCAGCGGAGAAGACGGGACTCATGACGAGCACGTTGTTTCGAAACGGAACGCTCTGGGCGGGCGAAGAGCCGAAGCCGCAGCCCGGCTGGTTGCTGGTGCAGGGCGAGCGCATCGCCGCCTGCGGAACGACGACCGATCCCGAGCCCGCCGCCGACCACACCATCGATCTCGCGAACGGACATGTGCTGCCGGGCTTCTGCGACGCGCATTCTCATCTTTCCGTCGGTGCGTGGCTACCCGCAGTGGGAGAAGGGCGCGGACTTCGTTCGAGCGAAGACGCGCTCGCCGCCGTGCGGGTCGCTGCGAGCGCACGCGCGCCCGGTGCGTGGATCGTCTTCGGCCGGGTCGATCTCGATCACTGGCCCGGGGGGCGCGCGCCGTCGGCCGCCGAACTCGACGACGCGAGCGGTGGTCGTCCCGTCCTGCTCGGCGACCTGACGCTGCATCGCGGCGTGCTTTCGGAAGAAGGCCTGCGTCGCTGTGATCTCGCGCGCGAAACCCATGATCCGCGCGGCGATCTGATTCGTGGAAAACGGGGTGAGCCCACCGGCATGGTCTGGGAGCGAGCCTTCGGCCGCGCGCTGCACACCGCGCTGCGCGCCCTCGCGGCGGAAGCCGGCGAGCTCGGGGTCGACGGGCTGCTCGAACGCGAAGCGATGGAGCATCTCCGCCTCGGCATCACGCGCGTTCACGAACCCGGCGTGCCGTCGGATGTGCACGCGCGCCTCGCGCGACTGGCGACGCGTACGCCGCTGCGCTTCTCCTGGTCGTCGACCGCCGATCCCGGGTTTCTCGAACCGCCGGAAGATCCCGCCGTGTTGCCTGACGGTCCGTACGGCGAGGCTCCTGCGAGCGTCAAGTTCTTTCTCGACGGAGCACAGCGCTGTGCGCTCTGCCTTCCGCCGTCGGCGGTGCTCGCTTCGCTCGGCCGCGCACTCGGTGCGGTGTGGCGCGAGCGCGACGTGCGACCGCTCGCGATGCTCGCCGAACAGCGTTCTCGATTGGATGGATTTCATCTCCACATGACGTGGGAGCGATTCGACGAGCCGGATCTGCGCCGGCGCGTCGAGCAGTTCACGAAGGCCGGATTCGTGCCGCGCCTGCACGCAATCGGAAACGCCGCGGTGGCGCAGGCGGCGCGCACGCTCGCCGCCGTCACGGCGTCCCACATGACGATCGAGCACGTGCTGTTCGCTCGATCCGAGGAGATCGAACTGCTCGCCGCGAGTCGCGCGATGGTCACGATTCAGCCCGGCTTCTTGCCCACGCACGGGCTCGCCATGCAGTCGATGGGCCTCGATGCGGGGCTGCGCGTGGTGCCGCTCGGTTCGCTGCTCCGGGGAGGCGTACCGATCGCGATCAGCTCGGATCATCCCTGCGGCCCGCTCGATCCGCTGCACAACCTGCGGCATGCCGTGAGCCGCCGGATGTCGAATGGCGTACCGATCGCGCCGCAGGAAGCGATCACCCGAAGCGAAGCGATGCGCGCCGCCACTGCCGGTGGTGCAGCAGCGGTCGGCTTCGCAGGCGAAGGCATGCTTCGCCCGGGATGCGCTGCCGACCTCGCGATCTGCTCGGGCGATCCCTTCGACGAATCGACGCGCGTCACCGGCACCTGGGTGGCCGGCAAACGCGTGTTTCCGCCGGACGGGCAGTAGTCGCCGCACCGATCCGCTCAGTGCGCGACGGTTCGAATGACCTCCGGCGCCGTTCCGGGCCGGTAGTGCGTCCAACGCGTCGGCGGAGTGTGTGCAGCCGCCGGTCGCTGGAGTTCGCTCGTGAAGGCGCGGATCCGGTCGGACAGCGCACGGCCGAGCGCGCGCTGCGTCTCGTCCGGGCGCCCGAACGATTCGATCCAGCGCTCTCGCACGTCGCGCGCACGGTCTCGCACGCGCGCGGACGGTGCGTTGTCCATCACGGCGTCGAGAATTGGATACTGCGTTTGCGCGGTTTCGCCGAGCATTCGTCCGCGTGCGCGAAGGGCGGGGTCTTCGTGTTCTCGAAGTCGCAAATGTCCGCGCAGCGAAGTGTCGAGTTGTTTCAGCGCCGAGGGGCCGGTTTCGGAAAAGAGCCGCTGATTGGATTCCGTGATGACGGCCGCGAGTTCCGACCATTCGAAATGAAGCGGTGAAGAGGGCGCGTGCGTTCGGAATCCACCGACCGTGGTCCAGCCGAACGCCGCGTCGAGTCGCCCGCTCGATTTCATTCGTTCGTAGAGCGCGGTGCCGGCGCAGGGCACCAGCGGCGTCACCTGCGAGATCGTCGGCGAGAGTTCGACGAACGCATCGACGTCCTGCCGGACGTTGTCCGGCGTGTGGAAATCGAAGCCGAGGATCAGCGATCCGATGGTCGTGATGCCGACTTCGTGCAGCGACTCGAACAGCTCTGCGATGTCCTTTCCACGCCGTTTGCCGAGATGCGCGCTCGAACGATGGACGTCGTCGAGCGTCGACTCGACGCCGATCCAGACCGACGCGAGCCCGTTCGCCGCCAGCTCTTCGGGCTCGAACTTCGAGAGGGTGCGAACGCTGCCGAAGGCGAAGTAGCCGACCTTTCCCATCGTCATCGGGTCGCCGCGCAGCCGCTGTCCGAGTTCACGCGACCAGCTCGGAGTCCAGTACAGATCTTCGTCGAACAACTGAAAGAAACCGCGCGGACCGCCGTCTCGCTCGAAGTGATGGCGCATGAAACCGAAGGCTTCGTCCGGCCCGGCGACGGAAAGTTTCTTCCGGCGAAAGAAGGCGGACGTGTTGCAGAAGTCGCAACCCGCCGGACAGCCGAGCGAGACGAGGACCGGCCGGCCGCCGATTCCGTTCGCCACCGGTCCGGCCGCGGCGAGATGGGAACCGGATCGCGGAAGCGTGAACTGCGTGATCGGTCGGTCGATCGGACCGTCGTCGATCAGCCGGCGCATGAAGCGCACTCCCTCTTCGCGACACAGGGCGTGCGCTCCGTCGAGGATGCGTGCCGCAGCCTCGTGGTCGGAGGGCAGCGGGTCGAGGAGCTGCGCGATCGCATAGCCGCCGATCACGATGCGCGTCTCAGGCGCGAGGTGTCGCGCCCGATCGACCATCTCGGCGGTCTTCGACAGCGTGTTCCAGTTCACCTGCAACCCGAGGATGTCGTACCCCTTGCGCAGTTCGGCCTCGAACTCCGGCATGCTCGGATGTTCGAGTACGCAACTCTCGGCGCTCAGGTTCTCGGCCAGCAGATAGAACGCCCAGTAGTGGCTGTGTCCGGTCATCGCGAACGCACCCTGCGCGGGCGAAAGCTGACCGGTGAACGGGTCGAGCGGATCGATTCCGTCCTCGGAAACGAAAAACGGAGTGACCGGGCTGGAGAACAGGATGCGCACGATGCCCCCCTCTCTGTTCGCAGCGAGTGTGCGAGATAGCGGGACGATTGGGCGCCTGCGCGAACTACGGCGATATGTCCGAGGTCATGCCCGTGCGGAAAGAAGACGGGGAGGCTTCGAGGATTGCTGCGGCCTCCGCCCCGAGGCGTCGCGCCGCGAAGCCGCAACGCGAGATTCGTTCTCGATCGGCCGCTGGCACCGCGGCCTGCCGCTCGACGTCGAAGCGTTCGAGCGGCCGCCAGTTTTCGTCGGTCGGCCAGGGGGGAAGACATGTTTTCCGTGGCGACGAACTTCGATGACGCGCTGCCCGGCCGGATCTCCGGCCGAGAGGTCGACGAACTCTTCGGCGCCTGCGACGACACCCCGGTCGGCCACGGCCGGCCGCGGGCGTCGACGCCGCCCGTGAGCTGGCGTCGCCTCGCGCGTCACGTCGCGAGCGCGCGTAGCGCCGGCATCGGATTCAACCTGCTGATGAATCCGATCTGCCTCGACGGCCGTGAGCTGAACATCGGGCTCGAAAAGAAGATCCGGCACTCGCTGCGCCGCGCGCAGTCGATCGGCGTGACCGCCGTCACCGTGGCGCATCCCTGGGTGCTCGAACTCGCACGCGAGACCTCGCTGCGCACGCGGGTCAGCGTCTTCGTCAGCATCACCACCGTGGAGGAGGCGAAGTACTGGGCCGGCAAGGGCGCACAGGTGCTCTGCCTCGACAGTCAGGTGCTCTCGCGTGACTTCCCGCTGATCCAGCGAATCGGCCGGCAGGTGGACGCCGAGATCGAGCTTCCGGTGAACATCGGTTGCCTGCTGCGCTGCCCGTTGTCGCGAAATCATGCAGCACGTCTTTCGCATTCGTCGAAGCCCGGATCACAACCGCTCGACCCGTTCGTGATCTGGTGTCGCGGAGAAAAGTGTCGCGATCCCTACCACCTGATCCGCAGCGACTTCATCCGTCCGGAAGACGTGCACCGCTACGAAGACGTCGGCGTGAAACACTTCAAGATCGTCGACCGCGCCTGCTCGACCGAGGCGCTGGTCGAGCGCGTGATCGCGTATCACGAACGGCGATGGAACGGCGACCTGCTCGATCTGATCGGGCCGCGCGGAAGACCGCCGCGCCGGCGCCGGCTGCCGATCCTCGATGCGCTGCGACACCTCGGCGTGCGCGGATCGCTGGGGCGCATACGCCAGGGGAAGGAGCTTCTCGACAACCGCATTCCCTGGGTGATCGAGAACCAGAAACTCGACGCGCTCCTGCTGCCGAATGGTTGTCGCGCGACGAACTGCGAGGCGTGCGGTCACTGCGCACGTCTCGCGGAATCTTGCGTCGTGCGAGGACACTGAACGAATCGGGAAGCGGTCGGTCGTGTTGCCGCCGTCGCTACTGCGCGCGCGGCGGACGAACCCACCAGCGGTGACGTGACACCTCGCGATAGCCGAGTCTGCGATAGACCGGTTCGCCCATCGGCGTTGCTTCGAGCCAGACGAAGCGCGCATCCTCGTCGAAGGCCGCGTTGGTGACGGTCGCGGTGACGAACGCGGCGAGCCCTCGCCCGCGCGCGGCGGCCGTGGTGCCCACCCACCCGACGTAACCGGCGCGATGAGAGAGGTGCACCATCGCGGCAGAGGCCGGCACTCCGTCGAGGTAGACGACGAATGCACGCCGATCGTCGCCGACGAGGCTGCGCGGTTCGGCGAACATGCGCTCGGCCACGCAGGCCGGCATTCCGTAGCCCGCATACGCCTCCGCTGACACCGCAGCGAAATCGGCGACCTCGCGCGCTCCGAGGACTTCGCGCAGATCGATGCGATCCGGCGTGCTCACCGGCGCGCGTTCGAACGCGACCATGCCGGGGGATTCGGACAGCAGCACGAGGCCGGCTGCTCGGGCCGCGAGATCGACGTCCGCATCCTCCTCGACCGACGTGAAGAGCGTGTAGCCGTGGTCTCGTCGATCTTCGTAGCGCCGGGCGAAAAACGACGCGGCTCGTGCGAGCATCTCGTTCGCGGCGAGTCGGTGATCGACGCGAAGAGCGCCGGAAACCCCGATCGCCCACTCGCAATCGAGCGCGAACAGCAACAGCCCGTCGCGCTCTTCGATCGTTCCCCCGGATGCGCCGCGGATTTGCGCCCGGCAGAACTCGGCATGGCTTTCGTTCATCATGGCAAGGAGCGTCGAGCGCTCGATCGGTGTCATGGGGCGATGCTCGCACGGCCCGGGCCGTCGGGGAACGGGGACGTCGCGCCCGACGAGGCGCGACCTCGGCCGAGAGAGGCGATGCCGGCCCACGCGACGAAGCCACGTCGACGCACGGGTCGCCGAGATCGACGGGGGCGAGCAAAGGCCGAATCGATCCGATCTCTTCGCGTGCTGACGGTTGCTCGCGCGTCCGCCTCCGCGCGTCCCCGATCTCGTCGTGCGGCCCCGGCCTACCCCGCGGCGTCTTCGCGCGGAGCGTCGGGCGCGATCTGTTCGATGCCGATCGGCGCCGCTTCGATGAAGACGTCCATCTGCTGGCCGACGAACGCTCCGAGCGCGCTCTTCGGCAGCGAGTAGATGACTTCGAGTACGCGTGTGTCGACCCGTTCGGCGCCGTCTCCGGTGAGCGCGCGTTTGGGCTGCACGAGCGGCTCGAAGCGGACGAATGCGAGGGGTGCCTGATGCGCGCCGTCTCCGCGCAGCGAACCGACCGCCTTCGCGTCTTCCTTCACCCGGTGCGCGTCGGTCTGATCGATCTCGACGCGAACGTGCAGCGCGGAGTCGTCCCCGAGAATCATCAGCGGTGTGGCGAGAGCGCCAGCGGACGCGTACTCACCCGCGCGCACGTTCACCCGCCAGACACGCGCCTCGATCGGGCTCGTGACCGTGAGCCGCTCGATCTCGGTGGCGATTCGCTGCAGCTCGGCCCGCGTTTCCGCGAGCCGTGTCTCGGCGAGCGAGAGCGCGAAACGCCGGCGCGTCGCCTCGGAATCGCTGGTCGCCTCGCGTGCGAGGCTTTGCGCCGCCCGCAGCGACTGGTCTCGCGCATCGGCGACCGCCACTTCCGCCGACGCGACGCGGGCCTGCGCGAGGGCGAGTTCCGCGCGCGGCGACCGGTCGTCGATCGTGAAGAGCGGCGCACCGGCGGTCACGTGATCGCCCGGACGAACGTGCACCGCAGCGACGATGCCCGGCAGATTCGTGCCGATGGCGATCGCTTCGCTGCGCGGTTCGACGATGCCGACGCCGGCAACGGTCGCCGCGAACGGCGTCGCAGGCGGCGTCAGCTCGGGTGCTGCCTGCGTGCGCTCGGGATGCGTGAGCACCGAGACGAGCGCGAGCGCGAGGCCGAGCGTGGCGACGACCGGAAGCGCAGCGTTGATCCACGAACGTCTCTTCATGTTCGTTCTCCGATGATCCGTCCGTCGTTCATTTCGATGATGCGGTCGGCAAAATGAAACACGCGGTTGTCGTGCGTGACGACGAGAACGGCGCGCGCGACGTCGCTCGCGATGTTCCGAAGAATCTCCATCACGGTCTGACCGGTCGCCTCGTCGAGCGCAGCCGTTGGTTCGTCGCAGACGATCACCGCGGGTTCGTGGACCAGCGCCCGCGCGATGGCGACGCGCTGCATCTGTCCCCCCGATAGCTGATTCGGCAGCTTGTCGGTGTGTGCGCCCATGCCGATTCGCTCGAGCGTCTCGCCCGCTCGACGCGCGGCGAGGCCGAGCGGCATGCCGGCAGCAACCAGCGGAACCGCCGCGTTCTCGGCGGCGGTGAGCGCCGGCAGCAGGTTGTATTGCTGGAAGATGAAACCGAGCATGCGCCGCCGAAACAATGCCTTTCGCTTTCCGCGCAGCGACGTGATGCGCTCGCCCATCACGTCCACCTCGCCGGACGTCGGTGACAGAATCCCGGTGAGAATCGAGAGCAGCGTCGTCTTGCCGCATCCCGAGGGTCCCACCAGCAGCGTCAGTCGGCCGGGTTCGACTGCGAGGTCGATGCCATGCAGCACGCGCGTCGTTCCGTCGCCGCTCGGAAAATCCTTGACGATGCCCGCGGCGACGACCGCACTGCTCACGATCAGCCCCGGAACACCACGGCGGGGTCGAGCACGAAGACCTTGCGAATCGACGCGATGCTCGAAAACACCATGATCACGAAGACCGCCGCCGCAGTGCCCGCCATCACCTGCCAGTGCAGCACGAACCCTCGAAGCGCCGGCACGTCGCGGGTCGCGGCGAAGAACGCGGCGCAGAGGCCGATGCCGCAACCGTAGCCGAGCACGCCGACCACCAGTGCCTGCA
Source organism: uncultured Myxococcaceae bacterium (assembly GCA_964505355.1). Classification (GTDB taxonomy): domain Bacteria; phylum Myxococcota_A; class UBA9160; order UBA9160; family UBA9160; genus CAZDHU01. The sequence continues at coordinate 24,022 of CAZDHU010000152.1, forward strand.
GCATCACCATGCGGAGGATCTGAGCGTCGGTCACGCCGATCGCCTTCAGCGCACCGAACTGCCGCAGGTTCTCGATGATGAAGATGTAGAACGTTTGTGCCGCGACCGCGGCGCCGACGATGAAACCGAGCAGCACGGTGATGCCGAAGTTCACCGGGATGCCCGTGCGCGTGAGAACGTGATTCACCGAACGCCAGAGGAACTCGCTCCAGGTCAGCGCCTGCAGGCCGGTCGACGCGGCGATGCGGCGGGCGAGCTCGCCGGGCGCCACCCCTTCGCCCGCCTTCACGATGACGAACGACATCTTGTTGCGCTGCGGGGGCGTGAAGCGAAGCGCTTCGCTGTAGCGGGTGTAGACGACGGGAAAGGTCACGAAGGGCGGAGAGGCACGCGCGATGGCGACGATTTCGACCCGGCGATCGTTGATCTCGACGACGCGCCCCGTACGCAACGGTTCGCCGGGCCAGATGTACTCGTATCCCGAGGCATCGATCATCAGCGCGTTCGGTCGCTTCAGATCGGCGAGTGATCCGCGAACGATCGCGGGCGGTCGGCCGACCAGCGTGCCGTCGTCGAGGCCCATCAGGATCACCTGTTGAAGGAGCCCCTCGGTGCTGCGAACCACTGCATTCCCCTTGAAGAGCGGGACGGCCCAGCGGACGCCCTCGATGCCGCGCACGCGCGAGAGCGCGACGTCGGGCAGCGCCTCGATCTCGTCGATGTACTTGACGCGCGGATGCATGACCCAGACATCGGCCTCGCGGACATCGACGATCTGGCTCGCGGTTCGTGTCATGAGCCCGATGAAGATCGAGACCTGCTGTGACATGAGCAGCGTCGCGAAGGCGATGCCGAAAACGAGCCCGAGGTATTTCGCGCGATCACCGGTCAGCATCTCGAGCGCAATGCGATTCATGAGCGCACGGTCTCCCGCGAGAAGGTCGACGCCGAGAGCCTGCCCGGTCGAAACGGGCCTCCGCAAGCCACGCTAGCCCGGAGGATTCATGAAGCCCGTTGCGAGCGGTGTTCGGAGCAGGTTGCACGGGAATCCTCGGGACGCGCAAGAGGAGAAGCCGGGATTCGTCCACCGAGATCCAGGCGACGAAGGCAGGTCGCACGAGCGAGCTCGGACCGGCGACTGACGACCGGTCGTGCTTCTCCGGCCCTCGCTGCGCGGTCGCGGACCGTTGACCGATCCCGCGCGCCAGCCCACTATTCGCCGGTCATGACGTCACGATCCTTCGTTCTCGCGGCGCTCCGATTCCTCTGTCTGATTCCTGCGCTGGCTGCGTGTGCGCAGCACGCCAGCGTGTCCGAGGCCGCCGTGGCGGACGGGCTCGCGCGCGGGCGCGTCATCCGCCAGGAGGTCGCGCAGACCACCAGCGGCCGCGTTGCGGGGCGTGTCGAACCGGACGGCCTGAAGATCTTTCTGGGCATTCCCTTCACCAGACCGCCCGTCGGCGAACTGCGCTTCGAGGCGCCGCAGCCCGCAGAGCGCTGGGAGGGCGTCTATCCCGCCCTCTCGTTCGGCCCGGTCTTTCCGCAGAGCTACGACCTCGGGGAAGTCTCGTCACTTTACTTCCAGGACGAAGACTGCCTGCGGCTCAACGTGTGGACGCCTGCGCTCGACGGCGCGAAGCGTCCCGTCATGGTCTTCATTCACGGCGGCGGATACATCTGGGGTTCGAGCGCGGATCCGCTCTACGACGGCGCCAGCCTTTCGCGACGCGGCGGAGTCGTGGTGGTCTCGTTGAACTACCGCATGGGTGCACTCGGCTATCTCGATCTGTCGGAGGTCGGCGGCGAGCCGTACGCAAACAGTGGAAATCTCGCGGTCCTCGACCAGATCGCCGCGCTCCGCTGGGTGCGCGACAACGTCGCCCGCTTCGGCGGAGACCCGGAGAACGTCACGATCTTCGGCGAATCAGCGGGTGCGGGGAGCGTCGCGACGCTGCTCACCGTGCCGCCGGCGCGCGGCCTCTTTCGTCGCGCCATCTCGCAGAGCGGCGCGTTCCGGATCACACGTTCGCGCGAACACGCGCGCGATGTGACGCGTCGATTCATGGAGCTCGCGCACGTGCGCGACGTCGCGGGACTCAAAGCACTCTCGCAGGCGGAGATCCTCGCCGCGCAGGTTCGCCTGATCGAGGAGGCCGGGCTCGGCAGCGACCGGCTGTTCGGGCCGGTGCGCGACGGGCGCCTCGTCCCGCTGGATCCATTGCGCGCGGTCGCCGAGGGTTGCGCCCGCGGCGTCGAGCTGATGACCGGAACCACCGAGGACGAGGCGCGTTACTGGATCAAGTACGAGCCGGCGCTGCCCTACATCCCGGCCTCTCTCACGCTGTCGTTCACGCCCGACACCTCGGTCTGGGATGCGGCGACCCGCGATCGAATCATCGACCACTACGAGCGCCGGCTTCCCGACGCGAAGAGCGGCGACGTTGCGCTGGCCATCGCCACCGATTTCTTCTTCCGAATGCCGCAGGTTCATCTCGCCGAAGCGCAGGCCCCGCACGGCAACACGTGGATGTATCTCTTCAGCTGGGATTCGCCGGTCGAGAACGGCGTCTACGGGGCACGTCATGCGCTCGAGCTGCGCTTCATGTTCGACAACCCCGATTCGGACGTCGGCGACGCGCCTCCGATCGATCTCGTCGATGCCATGCAGGACGCGTGGATTTCGTTCGCCGCGAAGGGATCGCCCGATCACCGCGGCCTTCCGGCGTGGCCGAAGTTCGACGCCGAACGTCGTGCGACCATGGTCTTCGACGCAGCGAGTCGCGTGGTCGACGATCCCGCACGCGAAGATCGCCTCTTCTGGGAAGAAGAAGCGCTCGGCCGCACGCTCGTGAAGTAGGGCATCGGCTCTTGCTGGTTCTCCGCCGGCGGGAACCTCGCTTCGAACCGGTGCGGAGCGGTCACGATCGGTGGCGAGCGGAGGGCGCCGGGCTTCGAGTCGCGAATTCGATGGGAACCGCTGCGATCCTGTGCAACCGTTCGCGCGTTGTCCGTTCGAACCTCACGTCGCATGCTGCCTGTCGCCGCTGCGATCGCGCTGTTCGCGATCGGGCCGGCGGTTTCGTGTCGTGAGCGCGATTCCGGGGAGCCGCGGCCGGAAAACGCCGACTGGCGGGCTACGCAGGAGTCGAGCGCTCTCGCCGAGAACGAGTTCGTCGGATCATCGCGCTGCGCGAGTTGCCACGCGCGCGAAGGGGAGCGCTGGCGAGGTTCGGACCACGCTCGCGCGATGCAGGAGCCGAACGCGACGACCGTGCTCGGCGACTTTTCCGGCGCCACGCTCGATCACAACGGCGTGGTCTCGAAGTTCGCGCGCGACGGAGATCGATTCATCGTGCGCACGGAGGGCGCCGACGGTGCGCGCCACGATTTCGAAGTGGCGTACACCTTCGGCGTCGACCCCTTGCAGCAATACCTCGTGCGGATGCCGGGCGGCCGATTGAAGGCACTGTCGCTGGCGTGGGACGCGCGTTCGCGTGCCGCGGGCGGGCAGCGCTGGTTCGATCTGAACGGGGCCGAGCGCGTGCCCCCCGGTGACGTGCTGCACTGGACCTCGCTCTCGCACGACTGGAATGCGCAATGCGCGGAGTGCCACTCCACCGCACTGCGGAAGGGCTACGACGCCGCGAACGATCGCTACGCGACGACGTGGTCCGAGATCGACGTCGGTTGCGAAGCGTGTCACGGGCCGGGATCACGGCATGTCGCGTGGGCAGAGGCGCTGGTGAGAGGGGAGCCGGTTCCGGCGCCGGCGAATCGAGGCTTCGTCGCTCGACTCGGTGCAGACGACGGCGCGCGGTGGATGCTCGATGCCGGCGCGCCAATCGCACATCGCGTTCCCGCGCGCAGCGATCGCACGGAACTCGACACCTGTGCACCGTGCCACGCGCGCCGTTCGACACTGCGCGAATCGCGGCTCCCGGGTGAGCCGCTGCTCGACACACACCGTCCGGCGCTACTCGAACCCGATCTCTACGACGCGGACGGGCAGATGCGCGACGAGGTCTACGAGTACGGTTCTTTCCTGCAGAGCCCGATGTACGCGGCGGGGGTCACCTGCAGCGACTGTCACGATCCGCACGCAGCGACGCTTCGCGCCGAAGGCGACGCGACGTGCGAGCGCTGCCACCGCGCGACCATCTACGCGACGCCGCAGCATCATCACCACGCAGCGGAATCCGCGGGCACACGCTGCGTCGCCTGTCACATGCCCGCGCGGACCTACATGCAGATCGACGTGCGACACGATCATTCCTTTCGTGTGCCGCGGCCCGATCTCTCGGTCTCGCTCGGAACACCGAACGCGTGCAGCGACTGCCATGCGGATCGCGACCCCGGTTGGGCGGCGGCAGCGGTGGCGCGCTGGTTCCCGTCCGGACGAAGCGGGCAGCCTCACTACGCCGAGGCCTTCTCTGCGGCGCGCGCGGCGGCGCCCGACGCGACGGCAAAGCTGCTCGCGGTCGTGGCCGACGCGAAGCAGTCCGCGATCGTGCGTGCGAGCGCGATCGCGCTGCTCGATCCGAACGAGCGATCGACGCGCGAAGTCGCGGAGCGTGCGGCGTCCGATCGAGATCCGCTGATTCGTCTTGCGTCGGTGTCGCTCGCCGAGCGCTTCGAAAGCCCGTCGCGGTTCGCGGCGCTGCGCCGGCTGCTCCGCGACCCGACGCTCGCGGTGCGCATCGAGGCCGCGAGGGTGCTCGCCGACGTGTCGCCCGGCGCGCTGCATGAGACGGACCGAGAGTTCCTGGCGGCGGCTCTGCAGGAGTATCGGAACGCGCAGCGCGTGAACGACGACCTGCCGGAGTCACAGGTGAATCTCGGCACGCTCGCGATGCAGCGTGGCGAACTCGGGGCCGCTCGCGACGCGTTCGACACCGCACTCCGACGCGCGCCGTGGTTCGTGCCCGCCCTCGTGAACCTCGCCGACCTCGAGCGTGCAGAAGGAGACGACGTCGCGGCCGAAGCGTTGTTGCGCCGTGCCGTCACGATCGCACCGCAGAACGCCGACGTGCGCTACGCGCTCGGCCTCGCGCGGGTGCGATCGAAGCGCGGCGAAGAAGCGGTGGCGGAGTTCGCGCGGGCCAGCGAACTCGCACCGGCGCGGCCGCACTTCGCGTCTGTGTGGGCGCTGTCTCTTCAGGCCGTCGGCCGCCTGGAGCAGGCGATTTCCGTGCTCGAAGCGGCACTCGTGCGACACCCGCGCGATCGCGAACTGCTCCTCGCGCTGGTGACGCTCTCGCGCGACGCGGGCCATGCGGACGCGGCGCGCCGCTACGCGCGCACGCTTGCCGAGTCGTTTCCGGACGACCCGGAGGAGCGCGCCCTGCCGGGCGGAATCGAACTCGACCCCGGGAGCCCGTAGGCGCGACGGGCGATCGGCTTCGCTCGAGGAGCAGACTGGCCGCTGAAGCCGGCGGATCCGTCCGGCGCGCAGCCCTTCGCGCGGACGACCGGGTCCGGGAGCAGGACGCCGGGACTGCCGGGCAGCCAGAACCCCGCGGGTACATGGTCGATGCAAACATTATGACTTGACTGTATCCGTGTTCAATATACCGTACTGACGATGGTTTCTGAGTCGACACCCGCCCGTAAGCCGCCTGCGGGTCCGCGCCGGAGCCAGCCGCACCGGAGCGCGGCCATGAAGGCGCGGTTGCTCGACGCGACGATCGAATCGCTCGTCGAGAACGGGATCGCGGGGACCAGCACCGGCGAGGTCTGTCGCCGCGCCGGTGTTTCGCACGGTGCGCTGCTGCACCACTACCGAACGCGCGAGGCGTTGCTCGGCGCCGCGCTCGAATTCCTGTACGAGCGCCTGCGCGAGCCCGTCGAGCGCGGGCTCCGGGCGCTTCCGCCGGGGCCGGAGCGGATCCCTGCTCTCGTCGATCTGCTCTGGTCGGTGTTCGGTGCCCGCCAGTTCAAAGCCGTGCTGGAACTCTGGCTCGCGAGTGCGAACGACGCCGGACTGCGGCGCCGCGTCGCGCCCGTGACCGACGCGTTCGACGCATCGATCCAGCCCACGGCCGCACGACTGCTTCCCGAACTCGCGCGGAACGCACCCGAGTTCCCCGCCGCCGTGAGTCTGCTGTTCCAGATCATGCAGGGGATGGG
>CAZDHU010000153.1:0-5748 GCA_964505355.1 uncultured Myxococcaceae bacterium
GGGACCGCCGGCGGATTGTCTCGACCGATTGCTCGCACTCGCCGCGCGCTTCGGGGTCTCGCTGCCCGTCGCCGATCTCTCCGGGCTCGAGGCTGACGCGGCGCGTCGCGCCATCGATGCCCTCGCACCGAGATGAGCAGGAGCCGCGCGACGGGAGTTTTCCCTGAGCGAAGCACGAAGTCGGGAGTCCTGGACGCAAAACATCGTTGACCCGGCGGGGCGTTCTACTTAGGCTTGTTTCGGGTCGGGTGTGCGCCCTCCGCGGCCCGTCGGTTTCTGAAGCGGTTCGGGCTCGCGCGCCCTTGCGATCGTTCGCGAGGACCGGTCGTCCTGATCCCGCTCGCGACACCGCCCGGTTCGGTCGATAGAAGCAATTGCGCCCGTCGCGGCTCCCGCTCCAGGACCCCGACAGGAAGCGAGGGCGGTTCGTTGTACGGTCGCGGTCAATCGTTCGGCGGGATGAGTTTCGGTCCTCCCGTCACGCCGGACATCGTGAAGCAACTGGCGATCGCCAATGTGGTGGCGTTCGCGTTGCAGATGCTCTCGGTCGGGCGCGGCGCCGGTGATCTCGTTGCGCGCGTCGGCGCCCTGACCCCCGCTGCGTTCTGGAGCGGCGCGCTCTGGCAGCCGTTCACCTATCTGTTTCTACACGGCGGCGTCTTCCATCTCGCGATGAACATGCTGACGCTCTGGATGTTCGGTTCACCGCTCGCGCTCGCCTGGGGAACCCGCCGTTTCCTCGAGCTCTACCTGATCAGCGGAGTCGGCGCGGGCTTCCTGATCGCCGGGCTGCCCTATCTCCTCGCGTTGCTCGGTCTCCACTTCCCGAGCATGAGTCCCTACGCTTCGACACTCGGCGCCTCGGGCGCGGTCTACGGCATCATCCTCGCCTACTCGCTCACGTGGCCCAATCGAACGATCATGTTGATCTTCCCGCCCGTCGCGATGCGAGCAATCTGGCTCATCCCCGCACTCTTTCTGCTCGAGGCGTGGTCGGACGCCGGCAACATCAGCCACACCGGCCATCTCGGCGGCGTTCTGATGGCCTGGCTCTGGTTGAAGCGACGCGGCAGCGGCCGGTTCTTGCCGACCGCTGCCGAACTTCGCTGGCGCTGGCAACGCTGGCGAATGCGCGGACGACTGAGTGCGGTGCGGCGCGAGGACGCCGCCGCGCGCGCACGCATGCGATCCAACGACGATCACACGCTGCACTGAGCAGGCGAAGGCGAGAGCGATGGGAAGAGGATCGCGACATCGACACGACGCAGGCTGCGACGGCCGGGACGGTCAGGGCGGGATCGGTGGATTTTTGCGCAGCCTGCTCGCGGGCATTCCGTGGAGCGAGGGAGCAGAGCGCGAAGACACGAGTTCGTTCAAGGTTCCGCGCGGCGGGCTGCTGCGCGTGCAAAACTCGAACGGTCGAACCCGCATCCTCGGCGAAACGCGTGACGACGTACTGGTGACGGCCTGCAAACGTGCGCGCGCGGAATCGAGCGAAGCGGCGCAACAACTGATGGACGAGATCCGCCTTCACGAAAGCGCGAACGGCGGCGTGCTCGAACTCGAAGTCGTGATCCCGCGGCGCTGGAACCGGCACGGCAGCGCCAATCTCGAAATTCGAGTTCCCCGCGATCTGCGCGTCGAGGTCGTGGCGTCGAACGGACGCGTCTGCTGCGAAGGATTGCGCGCCGCGGTGAAGACGCGCTCCAGCAATGGCTCGGTCTCGGTGAGCGACGTGGTCGGAGACGTCGAGATCCATACCTCGAACGCAAAGATCGAATGCAGTGCGACCTGTGGTCGTCTCGTCGCGCGCTCGAGCAACGGCAAGGTGGAGCTCGACGATCATCGCGGGTCGATCGATGCCTCGACCTCGAACGGCCTGATCCACGTCTCGCTCGACGCGATCGGTCGCGAAGGCGTGATGCTCGCCACCAGCAATGGAAAGATCGTCCTCGAACTCCCCGACGAGGTGGATGCGGACGTCGATCTGATGGTCGACAACGGCGTGATCCGAAACGATCGCTGTCTCGACCGCGCGACGCGGGAAACCAACGGTCGCGTGCGCGGCGTCCTCGGTCACGGCGGCCCCTCGGTGCGCCTGCGCACGTCGAACGGATCGATCTGTTTGAAGTGATGTTGTCGCCCGCTGGCCGCATCGCCCCGCCACGAACCGGAGAACGACGGGCGCTCACCCGGCGCACTGCGAGAAACACTCACTCCGCGCGTGCATCCGCGCTCTCGGCTCGCTCTCCCACCCGACGCAGCGTTTGAACGTCATCGTGCTGCAGCAGCACCGCCGAGAGATCGATTCGCACGATCCGCCAGCCGTCGATCTCGTCGCCTTCACGCGCCTCGCGAATCGCGCCGTCGCTCGCGAGCTTCAGTCTCGCGAACCGGCGTGCGGCATCGGGATGCCAGACGGTGCCCGCGACTGCGGGAGCGTTCGCAGCGCGAACCGCCGGCGCGATTCCGGCGTGACGAACGAGCGGGCCGCTCGCACGAGTCGGAGGCTCCCGTCGGGCGATCGGCACCGAGTCGATCGGTGCCGCCGCCTCCGGCTCCACGTCGAGTTGCGCGGTCGGTCGCGGCGCATCGAGATCGCGACGCGGGCTCGGTTGCGCGAGGACGTCGGAACGCTGCGGAAACGCATCGATCGGCGCTGGCCGGACCGACGCCGCCTCTCTCGCCGCCTCACGCGCCTCTTCGGCTGCGAGACGCTCCTCGCTTCGCAGGGGCGCGGCGATCGCGACACTCGATTCTTCATCGCCGAGTTCGGGTTCGGCGTCTTCGTGGAAGGCGAGGGGTGCCGCGTGCTCGCCGAGCCGCGTCTCAGGTGCGCTCTCGACGGGCGGTGCGGATGGCGAGGCCGGAGGCGAGGCCAGCGGGAGAGCTGCCGTCGAATCCCCGGGTGCGGCCGAGACCGGCGGCGCCGACCTCGCCGCGGGCTCCGTCGCGGGCTGCTCTTCGATCCACCGGACGAACGGCCGCACTCCGAGCGCCGCGAACGCGACCAGCGCGGCCATCGCGATCGAGCGCAGCGCGCGCGAGCCCGGTGATCGGCGCTCGACGACCGGTGCACCCGGCGCCGGCGCGACGACGGCATCTCGCAGTTTCGTCTCCGCCGGCGGCGGCGCTTCCTGCTCGACACGCCGCAGCGCGCGAAGAATCGAACTCATCCGTCGGTCCGCACGGCGACACGGGCGAGCCCGGGAACCGGATGACGTCGAAGCGCGCGATAGAGCGCCATCTTCGTCCGCGGTCCGACGTTGCCGTCCGGTTCGAGCGACTGGCTGTGCTGAAAGGCGAGCACCGCAGCGAGCGTCTGCACGTCGAACTCGCCCGAGGGAATCAGCGTCGTGAAGCCGAGTTCGGCGAGGGCACGCTGAACGAAGCGCACGGCGTCGCCGTGCTCGCCCGCTCCGACGACTTCCGGCAACGCTTCGAAGTCACGCCAGACGACGAATGCCTCCCCGCTCCACGCGACCGCGAACTCGTCGATACCCACGCTCAGCGGCGATCCGTCTCCGACGCCATCGAGTGTCACAGCGTCGCTGCCGACGGACGACAACCAGCCGAGCCGGCCGACACCGTCGCGCGCCGGCAACAAGACGAACGCCGGATAGCCGAGCGCGGCCAGCGTTTCGAGTCGCGTGGCCGTCAGCGAGAGCAGCGAGAAGCCTCGCTCCGCCATCACGGCAAGGCCGTCGGCGACGCCGAGCGAAGCGACGTCGATCGGCGCCGCTCCCCAGTCGCGAAGTGCGGCGCCGACGGCCTGCGCGGTGACCACTCCGGGCTCGCGCGCATCGAGCACGCGGGACAGCGAATCGGCGCTCGCGGCGGAGTCGAGTGCTTCGGTCGCGGCAGAAGTCGCGCCGTCGTGGCGCGTCGTGATCGCCGCACCGTTCGCCGGCGCGACCTCGCTCTCCGCACGGCCGGCGGATTCGCCTGCGGGAGGCCCCGCACCGACGTCCAGCACGCTCGGCGCGCGGTTGCGAGTGGTCTGATCGAGCGTCGAGGACGACTCACCCGCGACACTTCCCGGTGTCGCTCGATCGCGCGTCACGATCGCGCCGAGGCCGACGCCGGCCAGCATCGCAGCCGCGATCGCCGCCACCCGCGTCACCCGTCGATCCGCCAGTGCCGCCCGCGCACGCGACCATCGTTCGCGCAACCGGTCGAAGGCGGAGCGCGCCGATTCGAGTTCGAGTTCACGTGCTGCACCGATCACCAGACGCGGACCGATCTCGCGAGCACCCGCTGCATAGCCGGCGAGCAGCGCGCGATCACAGATCACGTTGACCAGTCGAGGAATCCCGCCCGAGACCCGCCTGACCTCGCGCTCGGCGGCGGGCTGCAGCAGCGCACGCTCGGCTCCGGCTGCGATCCGAAGCCGGTGTCGGACGTACTGTGCCGTCTCGTCGGCCGTCAGCGGCGCCAGCTTCCAGTAGACGGTGATGCGCTGGCGAAGCTGGCGCAGCTCGGTGGCCGCGAGCTTCGCATCGAGTTCGGGTTGCCCGAGTAGCACGATCTGAATCAGCTTCGAGGTGTCGGTTTCGAGATTCGACAGCAGGCGAATCTGCTCCAGCGTGTCGGCCGCGAGATTCTGGGCCTCGTCGATCACGAGCAGGACGCGCTTTCCTTCCTGCCGCTTCGCGACCAGAAACCGGTTCAGTTCGTCGTTCAGCTCGCGCCAGGAGGCGCCGGCACCCGAAAGGCCGAGCTCGTCGTGGATCGACTGCATCAGTTCGAGTGCCGAGAGCTTGGGATTGAAAAGGAAGGCGACCTCGGTGTCGGCGCCGAGGCGTCCGAGCAGCGTGCGACAGATCGTCGTCTTGCCGGTGCCGACCTCGCCGGTAATGACGATGAAGCCCTCGCCCTGCTCGATCCCGTAGAGCAGGTGCGCGAGCGCCTCGCGATGCGATTCCGCGAGGAAGAGGAAGCGGGGGTCGGGACTCAACGCGAACGGCTTCTCGCGCAGGCCATAGAACGCGGTATACATCGGCGCGCCGTCCTCGATCGAGGTGCAACTCGTTGATTCGGCGAGCGTATCACTCTCGCCCGGAGCCAGACACCGTGCCCTCGGATGCGCTCGCCGTCGGAATCGATGCCGGCGCCACCCTCGCCAAGATCGCGCTGCGCAGGCCCGGCAACGAGGCCACGTTCGAACTCGTTCCCGCAGACGATCTGGAACGCGTCGCGGAACGGGTGCGACGCGAATCGGCGGGCAGCATCGGACTGACCGGCGGCGGTGCGGCCGAACTCGCACGACTCCTCGAACGAGACACCGCCCACGTCAACGAGTTCGCGGCCTGGGGCTTCGGCGCGGCCGAGCTGCTGCGCTGCGCCGGCCTCGTGCCCGATCAACGATTTCTGCTCGTCTCGCTCGGCACGGGCACCTCGATCATGCTGGTCGACGGCATGTCGGTGACGCGCGTCGGCGGCACCGCCCTCGGCGGGGGAACGATCGTCGGGCTGGGAACACTGCTCGCCGGAGAACCGAGCTTCGAAGCGCTGGTCGCCCGGGCGGCGCGCGGCGATCGACGGCAAGTCGATCTGTTGGTGCGCGACATCTATCGCGCGGGCGAGATCCCGCTGATGGGCGATCTGACCGCGTGCAACTTTGGCCGACTCGCGCGCTTTTCGAACGACGCCCACCGTCCTGCGCCGGACGATCTTGCGCACGCATTGATGGGCCTGGTCGGTGAAAACGTCGCGCTGATCTGCGGCGGCCTGGCGGCGGCGACGCAG